>JBKOVG010000031.1:0-7817 GCA_046723845.1 Candidatus Methylomirabilota bacterium
CATCAACGGGGAGCTCGTGCGCTCCTGCGTCCTCCCGGGCGGCGGTGTGAAGGCCACCGACAAGATCGTCACCATCGAAGGTCTGTCGGCCACCAGCTCGCACCCCGTGCAGAAAGCCTGGGCGGCGGTCGACGTGCCACAGTGCGGCTACTGCCAGTCCGGCCAGATCATGGCCGCGGCGGCCCTCCTGAAGAAGAAGCCCAAACCGACCGATCGGGACATCGACGACGCCATGACCAACATCTGCCGGTGTGGCACCTATCAGCGCATTCGCGAGGCGGTGCACATGGCGGCCGGCCGGAAGCAGGCGTGAGATGAAAGACGAAAGAGTCAGCACCGACGCGCGAAATTTCTCTCGTCGCAGCTTCATCGTCGGCACGGCAGCCGCAGCCGGCGGCCTGGCCATCGGCGTTCGCCTGCCGTTCGGGTCCGGATCGGCCGAGGCGCAGGGCACGGTCGAGGCCGGCGCCGAGATCCAGGCCTGGGTCGTCGTCAAACCGGACGACACCTGCGTGATTCGCATCGCCCGCTCGGAGATGGGGCAAGGCACGAGAACCGGTCTAGCCCAGCTCGTTGCCGAGGAGCTCGAGTGCGACTGGAAGAAAGTCGCGACCGAGTCGATCACGCCGGGCCAGAACCTTGCTCGCCAGCGTGTTTGGGGCGAGATGTCGACGGGCGGAAGCCGGGGCATCCGCACCTCGCACGACTACGTCCGTCGCGGCGGTGCGGCCGCGCGCATGATGCTCCTGCAGGCGGCAGCCGACGAGTGGAAGGTGCCGGTGGCCGAGGTTAGCGTGGCGAACGGTGTCATCACGCATGCAAGCTCCGGACGGAAAACGACCTATGGCAAGGTCGCCGCCGCCGCGGCCAAGCTGACGCCGCCGGACCCCAAGGGCATCACGCTCAAGAATCCGAAGGACTGGAAGATCGCCGGCCGGCCGATGAAGCGGCTGGACACCGCCGACAAGCTCAACGGCACCCAGGTCTATGCGATCGACGTCAAGCTGCCGGGCATGCTGCACGCGGCGATCAAGGCGAGTCCCGTCTTCGGCGGCAAGCTCGCGAGCTACGACGAGGCCAAGATTTCCGGGCGACCGGGTTTCCGCGGCGTCGTCAAGGTCAACGATTCGACCGTCGCCGTCGTCGCCGACACGTGGTGGCGGGCCAAGTCCGCGCTCGAGGCGCTTCCGATCGTCTGGGACGAGGGACCCGACGCCTCCCAGTCGAGCGCGAGGATCGCCACACATCTCGAGGAGGGCCTGGCCGCGAAGGACGCCTACGCCTTCCGCAAGGAAGGTGACGCCGTCACCGCGATCCAGAGCACGGCGAAGCGGGTCGAAGCGGTGTACAGCACGCCGTTTCTCGCCCACGCGACGATGGAGCCGATGAACTGCACCGTGAAAATCTCGGCGGACCGGGCCGAGTGCTGGGTGCCCACCCAGAACTCGGAGGCTTCGCTGGCTGCGCTGTCCGAGCAGTCGGGAATCCCGCTGACCAAGTGCGAGGTCTATCGACACGACCTCGGCGGCGGTTTCGGCCGCCGCGGCGGCAACCAGGACTACGTTCGCCAGGCAGTCAACATCGCCAAGCAATTCCCCGGCGTCCCCATCAAGATGATCTGGTCGCGCGAAGAGGACATGGCGCACGACTTCTACCGACCGATCTCGCAGTGCAAGCTGGCCGCGGGGCTCGACGAGAAGGGCGCGCTGGTCGGACTCCACCTGCGCATCTCCGGCCAGTCGATCAACGCGTTCGTGAACCCGGCGCTGGTTGCCAACGGCCAGGACGCGCGCCAGCTCCAGGGATACTCGGACAAGCCCGGGGACGCGGAGCTCGGCTACACCGTACCGAATCTCTTGATCGAATACGCGATGCGCAATACGCACGTGCCCGTCGGCCCCTGGCGGGGCGTCAACACCAACCAGAACG
Organism: Candidatus Methylomirabilota bacterium; assembly: GCA_046723845.1. Classification (GTDB taxonomy): domain Bacteria; phylum Methylomirabilota; class Methylomirabilia; order Rokubacteriales; family CSP1-6; genus AR37. The sequence continues at coordinate 1,930 of JBKOVG010000031.1, forward strand.
CCGTCTACATGGAATGCTTCGTGGAAGAAGTGGCCCGGGCGGCGGGCGCCGACTCGCTCGAGTTCCGTCGCGCCCTCATGACCAAGCATCCCAAGCATCTCGCCGTCCTCAACGCGGCGGCTGACAAAGGCGGCTGGGGCAAGCCCCTGCCCAGCGGTGTGCATCGCGGCATCGCGCAGTTCATGGGATACGGCAGCTACTCCGCGGCCGTCGCCGAGGTCTCGGTGAGCGGCGAGGGCAAGGTCAAGGTGCGCCGCATGGTGCTCGCGCTCGATTGCGGCCACGCGGTCAATCCCGACCAGATCGCGGCCCAGGTCGAAGGCTCGGTGGCCTACGGCCTGACCGCCGCGTTCTACGGCGATTGCACGGTGGCGAACGGGCGTATGACCGAGCTGAACTTCGACCGCTACCAGATTCTTCGATTGGCCGAGATGCCGAAGGTCGAGACGGTCATCGTCCCCACCTACGACTTCTGGGGCGGCGTGGGCGAGCCGACGATTTCGGTGGTGACGCCGGCGGTCCTCAACGCCGTGTTCGCCGCGACCGGCAAGCCGGTGCGCAGCCTGCCGCTGAAGAACGTCAAGCTCGTCTAGCGCGTCCGGCGATCAGACAGCTCGCCAAATGAAAATCGGCGTGCAGGTGGGGCAGGTCGTTGCCGCCGGCGACGATCTGCAGCGGCAGTGGCTCGAGCAGCTCGAGCACTTTCGTGCGTGCCGTGCGGCAGGCTTCGACTTCGTGTCGTGGGGCCATCATTGGCTGATCCATCCCTTCCAGCACTTCCAGCCGATCCCGGTGCTGGCCCGCTTCGCCGCCGAGGCCGGCGACATGGACCTGGTGACCGGCGTACTCCTCACGCCTCTGCTGAATCCGGTTCAGGTCGCCGAGGACGTCGCCACGCTCGATCACATCTGCCGCGGGCGGCTGGTTTTCGGGATCGGCCTGGGATATCGGCGCGAAGAGTTCGAAGCAGCGGGCTCGACGATGTCCGAGCGCGTGCCCCGGTTCGAGGAAGGTCTGGCCTTGATGAAGCGCCTGTGGACGGCGGACGAGGTCACGCATCACGGTCGCTTCTACCGGATCACGGGCGCGCGACCGACGGCGCGGCCGTATCAGCGGCCGTATCCGCGCATCTGGGTGGCCGGCATGACGGATCCCGCCATCCGTCGCGCGGGTCGCCTAGGCCATTCGTTCTACGCGATCGGCACGCTCACGTTCGAGCAGCTACGGCACGCGTTCGGCGTGTGGCGCGAGGCACTCGCTGAGGGCGGGCACCCCGTGCCGCCGGAGATTCCCGTGCACCGAGAGTTCTACGTCGCGCCCACGCGTGAAGAGGCGCGCGCGCGGGCACGGCCGGCTGTGGAGACCAAGTACGGCGGCTACGCGCAGCACGGTCTCCCCGGTGTCGGCGCCGGCTTCACCGATGGTGTCGAGCGTCTCATGGACGATCCGTTCGTGATCGGCTCGCCCGACGAATGCCTGGAGAAGCTCGCGCGGCTCCACGCGCTGGGCGCGACCCACGTGGCGCTCCGCCTCTTCTGGCCGGGCATGACTCAGAAGGAAGCGCTCGCCATGATCGAGCTGGTCGCCGCCAAGCTGCTGCCGACGCTACACAGGCTCTGAGGGAAGGGGAGTCGCACCTATCTGAATTCGACCTGCACGCCCTGACAAACCCGACCCGATTGCCCGAAGTCACGCGACTGGCGGCGCCCGATGGCCTCGCACTCCTCCAGCGTCGTCGCGCCCAGGTAGCCGCTCAGATCCTCAGTGGGGACGATCCAGTAGCCGTCGCCCGGAGCCACTGTCAGCTGCCGGCATTCGGCCAGATAGATTGGTGCTGAGACCTGCCTGACGTATCTGGCGCGCACGGTGTTGCATGCCACCCGATCGAACGTGATGACGAGCTCCGCCGAGCTCGCCTGCGCCGGCGCCGTGTAGCCCCACAGCGTTTCCGTTGGAAGCGGCGGCACCTCGGGGGTCGTGGCACACCCGGTGAGCACTGTGACGATCGCGAGCGCGACGCACGAGACGGCCAGGCGGATCATTGTTCCAGAATTTCGCCGAGCACGCGCCCTTCCACGTCCGGCGTCGCGAGTCCAAGAAGCCGGGCGGCGGTCGGCGCGATGTCCACGAGCCGGACGCGCTCGAGGGCGACGCCGGCCCTTACGCCCGCGCCGGCGGCGATGAAGCCCGTCGGCATGCGGGGATGCGACGGCAGGTAGCCGTGCTGCCCGCCCAAGCCCGAAACGAGTAGCGAGCCCCGACAGCCCGGGCCCATTCCGAATCCGGGCGCCGCGGCGATCGCGAAGGCGGCGTTTGGCAGCGCGCCGAGCGCGTCGAGCTCCGCGCGCGACACGATCGCATAGGCGTCACCCGCGTCTGCGCGGAGCGCCTTTTCGGCGGCGGCGGCCGTCGCGGCGTCGCCGGGCGGATTGACGAGAATCGCCGCCGAGCCGCCCGAGATGTACGCGATGGCCTTCCAGCCGTCGCCCGGCTCCGGGCACCCGCGCAGTCCGGCCCGGGCGAGGAGCACGTTCGGATGCACGCCCCGGCGCGCGTCCTCGAAACCGTGATCGCCCGTGACGATGATCGCGGAGCGATCGGCGAGCCCGACCTCGGCCAGCGTGCGCCGCATCGCGCCCACGTGAGCATCCACGCGCGCCAGCGCCGCCTTGGGCTCGGCGCCCTCGCGGCCGACGCGGTGCTGGAAGTAATCGGTCTGGACCAGATGCACGAGCAGCAGATTCGGGCGCGCCTGCCGGATCACCGCCGTGACCGTCTCGGTCAGGAACGCGTCCCACAGCACGACGTCCTTGAACATCTCGGCCTTCGGCGTCACGCCCAAGCGCTCGAAGATCCCGGGCGTGCTGTCGGCGATTAGTCGCGGGAGGGGCTCCTTCTGGGCGTAGTACTCTCGCTCGGGCACGAGCAGGTCGATGCGCGCACCGGCGGTGACAGGCCAGGAGACCGCCGCCGTCGTCAGCCCCGCGGCGCGCGCCCACTCCCAGAGCGGCGAGGCTCTGAGGTCGGTCGCTTCCTCGTACCAGCGCCCGCGCGTGCCCGCGGGCGTCGGGATCGTATTCGAGAGCACGCCGTGGCGCGCCGGCCTCACGCCCGTGACGATCGTCGCGTGATTGGGATAGGTGACCGTTGGAAAGACGCCCTCCGCCGCCCGCGCGTGGCTCCCGGCCTTGAGCAGTGCGCGAAGCTCCGGCGCGGCCCAGGCATCGTCGAGATAGAACTCCGGACGCAGGCCGTCGATCGAGATGATCACGACATGCTGCGCGCGTCCGGACCCCTGTGCGTGGACGGCGCAGCCGGCCAGCACGCCCAGCAGGGCCACAGCCGCGAGCAGGCGCCGGCGCGTCACGCGACCACCAGACTGCGCCGGTCTATGAAGAAGAGACAGCTCCTACGCGCATCGCGACACGGCATGACGAGCGGTGTACCACGGATCGAAGGTGGCGACCAGCCGACGCCGGTCTTGACGCTCGCGACGACGTGCGGCTAGGATCGCCCCCGTGACGGTCGCGCTCGTGGCCAAGGCGGCCTCGCCACGCTTTCTCCTCGCGCCCGCGCTCCTCTGGGCGGCGCTCGTCCTTGTGCGTATGCAGATCGTCACCGACCTGCGGCTCGGGCCGGCCGAAGCGCTCGCCGCCAGGGTTTACATCGGGTGGCTCAACGACGCGGCGGCAACCGTCCTAGTCGTCGTCGCCGCAACGGTGGTCGGCCGGACGATCCGGCTGGCCGGGGCCGTTGCGTTCGGCATCATGGCGCTGCTCCTCTGGCTCGGCACCGGCTTCAACGCCGGCCACTTCCATTTCTTCGGCGCGACCCTCGACTGGTGGATCGTGCGCCTGCACTGGCGCGACCTCGGAGATGTCAGCGGCTCGATCGCGGAATACGTACTCTTGCCGTTCATCGCCGCGAGCGTCGTTGCCCTTGCGGGCTCGTGGGTGGCGATGTGGGTAAACGGCGTGGTGCCAGTGCGGGCACCGGTCACCGGCCGGTGGCGCGCCGTGCTGGCACGAGCGCAGTTGCTCCTCTCGGCGCTGGTGGTCATGTTCGTCGGCGTTCAGCTTCCCACGCTGATCAATAAGGATCAGCCGAGCATGGCCGTGTCCGATCAGGTCTGGCGCCTGTGGTGGGACCAGAATACGCGGCACATGTGGAGTCGGCCCCTGTACGCGGGTGCCGGAACCGCCTGGTCCGACGAGCTCGGGCAAGGCCGGATGGAGCGCGCGGCTGCCACACTCGCCAGCTTCCGCGACTACCACGACGGCGCGCCGCCGCCCGTGCTCGAGCGGTATGCGGGTGACTATCCGCTGGTCCGCCAACTCGCCGCCGACCCCGTGCGTGGTCGCGGACTGCGGACGCAGCTCGGGTTGCCGTCTGAAGGGCCGGTGCACGTGATCGTGCTCATGCTCGAGACCACGCGCAGCTTCGAGATCGAGCATCCGGATCTCGGACCGCAGGTGTTCCCGAGGCTGCGGCGGCTTCTGGCCGATCACGCGATCAACTTCACCCAGGCGTATTCCTCGAGCTTCGGCGGCGGCCCGACGGTCCGCGCTCAGTTCAGCACCTCGTGCTCCCTGCTCCCCAATGTCCTCGGCGCCGCACCCTATCTCGCGCATCCGACCGTGCGCGTGACGTGCCTGCAGGAGTTCCTACGCGTCCACGGCTACAACACGGTGTGGATGAATTCGCACAAGGCCGACCACCATGGCGTGCGCCAGTTCGAGATGCTGCACGGCAACGCGACGTTCTTCGACGAGGCGCACTTCCTGGCCCGCGGAGTCACGCAGCGAATCGGCGCCTGGGGGCTCGCCGACAAGCCTTTCCTGCACGAGGCGTCGGGGACGGTCGAGGAGCTCGCGGCGCGCGGCGCCCCGGTGTATGCGCAGATCCTGACCCTGAACACACACGGCCCTCACACGGTGGTACCCGAGGGCCCCGTTTCGGACGCGCTGCTCGCTGCCACGGTCGGGAAGGAATCGTACCGGGCGTACCTGTCGCGGCTGCGCTACTCGGACGACGCGGTGTCGAGCTTCGTCGAGGATCTCTTCAAGGGCCAGCTCGGTGGCAACACGGTGGTTATCCTGCTCGGCGATCACAGCACGGCGATCTGGTCGACGGTCCCGGTCGATCCGGTGCAGCGCCTCGACCAGCTGTTCCGCATCCCGATCGCCATTGTGACCCGCGACATGCCTTCGCCACGGCGCGTGGACCACCCGGTGCACCAGGTCGACGTCGCCCCGACGGTCGCCGACATCCTCGGACTCGGCGGTAAGGTCACCTGGGTCGGACGCAGCTTGCTCGGCGACGAGGGGACGCCGTGGGTGTACCAGCAGGGTGCGGATCTACACTACCGGACGCGCAGCGTCGCCTGCTATACGCGGCCCGGCAAGCGGGCGCTCAGCTGCTTCGACACACGTGCTGCGGATCCCCTGTTCGCGACCTCGCTCGCGCCCGTCCAAGAGGACCCGGCGCTCAGCGAGTTCTTCCGCCGGGTGCTGCGCGCTGACCGTCAAGTGATCGCGCTTAACCAGGTGGCGCCGGCAACCTCGCCCGCCCGGTGAGTCGTGTCCAATGAACAGGCTGCGCCGCGACCACCGGCTTCTTCGCGCGCAGCTTCGCGATCGTCAAGTCGTAGTAGCCGGCGCCAATGTAGGACCCTCGATTGAGCTCAGCTACCGTTCACAGACGCGATGGCGCGGGCGACGAGACGGTCCAGTTCGCGTGTATCGAAGGGCTTGTGCAGATAGCCGAATGCCCCCTCGATCAGCGCGTCGGCCTCCTTCCGACTTTCCCAGTCTCCGCTCATCATGAGGATCGGCGCTTTCACGCCAAGGTCGCGGATGCGCTTCAGCAGGTCGAGGCCCTGTCTTCGG
>JBKOVG010000319.1:0-9246 GCA_046723845.1 Candidatus Methylomirabilota bacterium
GGTGGGACTCGAGAACCCGGGATTCGTCGTGCTCGGCGACCTGGGGGCGCCCGCCCTTGCCCTGGGCACCCACAGCGAGGTGCGCGGCCGCAATACGGATCCGGCGCGCCACATGGTCGCCCTCTCGACCGACAATGTCAGGGCGGACTGGAAGCGATTGAAGGAGGCGGGCGTCGAGTTCGTGGAAGATCCCACGGACTACGGGAATCTGCGCATCGCGACTCTCAAGGACCCCGAGGGGAACCTGGTTCAGCTGCTGGAGCCGCTGAAGACCTGACGGAGGGTCTGCAGGAAGGTCTCCGTTTCGGGCCCTGGCATGGCCTCCATTCCTCTATCGACTCGTGCGCCCTTTGGGCCTACACTTCAGCTCGCAGAGCCTCGAGTGCTCCAACCCCCAGAAATGCGAGGTGAGCGATATGGCCGACACCAAGGAACAGCTCCAGAAGATGAAGACACACCCCGGGTTCATCGCCGCGCTGGATCAGAGCGGAGGTAGCACCCCGGGGGCCTTGCGCGCGTACGGCATCAAGGACGGCTCGTGGGCCAACGAAGAGGAGATGATGACGATCGTGCACCAGATGCGCACGCGCATCATGACCAGCCCGAGCTTCACAGGCGAGCGCCTCCTTGCCGCCATCCTCTTTGAGAACACGATGGACCGAAGCATCGAGGGCCAGCCGACCGCGGACTACCTGTGGAACGTCAAGCACGTGGTGCCGTTCCTCAAGGTGGACAAGGGTCTCGTCGCGGAGCAGAACGGCGTCCAGCTGATGAAGCCCATGCCCGAGCTGGCGGGGCTCCTCGGCCGGGCCAAGGCCAAGCGCATCTTCGGGACCAAGATGCGTTCGGTGATCAAGCAGGCCAACTCTGTGGGCGTCAAGGAGATCGTGGCCCAGCAGTTCGAAATTGCTCAGCAGATCATGGCCACCGGCCTGGTGCCCATCATCGAGCCGGAGGTGGATATTCACTGCCCGGAGAAGGCCAAGGCCGAGGAGCTGCTCAAGGGGGCCATCCTCGCCGAGCTCGACGGGCTCTCGGCGGACCAGCTGGTCATGCTCAAGCTCACCTTGCCGGAGAAGGACGACCTCTACGCAGAGTGCGTCCGCCATCCCCGGATCGTGAGGGTGGTGGCGCTCTCGGGCGGCTACACGCGCGAGGAGGGCAACAAGCGCTTGCGGCGGAACCACGGCGTGGTAGCGAGCTTCTCACGGGCGCTCGTCGAGGGGCTATCGGCGCAGCAGTCCGATGCCGAGTTCAACGCGCTCCTGGATGCTTCCATTCAAAGCATCTTCGAGGCGTCCAACACCTGAGCGCGACCGATCGCGCGAGCGGAGGCGTCCTCCAAGATTGCCGTCCCATGACGAGCTCTCGATCCACGATTCGCCCCGGGCGGATGGTTGCTTCGGGAACGTCCCGGTGACCTCGGAGCCGCGGAAGTTCGGTCTGTTCCGGAACTCGCTCAAGACCAGCGTGCATTCGACGGGCACGACCATCTTCCAGGAAGGCGAGCAGGGCAAGAGCATGTTCGCCATCAAGCGGGGACGCGTGGCGATCATGGTCGACGGCGTCACCGTCGACACCCTGGCCGAGGACGAGGTGTTCGGCGAGATGGCGCTCCTCGAGCAGGCCACGCGATCGGCCAGCGCGGTCACCCTCGAGGAGACGGAACTCGTCGAGATCGACGAGGCGCAGTTCTATCTCTTCGTGCGTCAGAACCCGCACTTTGCCTTGCAGCTGATGCGGCTCCTCTGCGAGCGCCTGCGCCGCGCCGATGCCCTCTATCGAAGACCGCCGGACCGCTAGCAGGGCGTGAGTCCGGGGGGCCGCGCGGTGAACACCTCTTCGAGGAGGGCCGCCGCGGCCGGTCCCGGCTGACGTAGCCAACGGAATGCTCCGCGCTGCGTGTCGTACGTGCAGATGGGCACGGCGGCCGAGCCGCATCGCTCGTGAGACGGCGGCTCCCAGAGTCGGGCGATGTGGTCGAGGACGGAACGATCGCTCGCCTCGCAGGCCGGATCGGCTTCACGTCCCCGCCGCAGCATGACGCGCCGTTCCGTCTCCTGCTGATCGTCGCATCGGCACCAGACGAGCACGGGATCCGCGCCGAGGGTCGCACAGACGCGAAAGACGGCGCGTCTCTTCGCGGGCTCCCCATGGACGGCGTCGATGGTGATGAGCCCGGCCCCTCCCCTCAGGTGCCACTCGAGCAGGCTCAGCATCCGCGCGTAGGCGGCATCGCGCACCTGTTCGTAGGCGGTGACGTCCTCGGTGAACCCTCGCGTCCGCTCCACCCAGTCGGGAAGCGAAATTCCTAGCTCCTGGTACACATCGCAGCTCCGGATCAGAACTCCCCCCAGCCGACCATGAAGGCGTTCGGCAGTGGTCGTCTTGCCCGCCGCGGGGAGACCACACATGAGCACGACGAGGGCGTGCCGCGATGTCCCTGGTGGCCTGGTGAGCCGAGTCATCCGTGTAGCCTGAACGTTGCAGAACCGTCACACATCCGTTGCAATCTCCCAACATGGCCGGACTAGGATGGCCGTGCGGCGCGACCCTGGGAAAGGGTACCTTTTTTGCGCGATCCAGGGTGCAGCGCCATGCAAGTGCCTGGCGGAGCTCCGGGGTTCTCGCGGTCCATCTGACAAAGATCGGGCGTGTGGCGCTATGTCACCTGAACTACCCGAGGCAGAGATTCGACGGATAGTCCGGGAGCGACTCCGCGAAGGGGTGCTTCAGGCGGCGCTCTCTGCGATCTCCGCGGCGACGATGGCGGCGGGCAGGAACAGCTGCATGGTGTGTGGATTTGCGATTGCCAAGGGCCGGAGCGAGTGCCGGGTCGGGGGAGCAAGCGCTCACGAACGGTGCGCGACGATCTGGATCGAGGAGTCGAAGCGCGCGTCCCGCCCCTGACGGGTGCTCAGTCGTTCAAGCCCCGAATGCGGCGACCCAGGAGCGGCGTCCCCCCTGACGTTTGAGCGATGGGCGGCGCGACGGTTGGGGCTGCTGCAGACGGTGGCTTCTGTCAAGCACGACTATTGGAACTCGCGGAGCGGCGAGTTCCTCGGCCAAGGTCTCATGCAAACCCTCCGCTGGTTGCGGATGCCCGGGGACACGTCGTTCGCCATCGGGGCCATCGCCTTCGTGGTCTTCGTCTTCGGCCTGGGCTTCGGATATTCGCTGGAGGACGAACGGCGGGCTCCGACGGGAGCCGCGGACCGGCTGGTCTGACCTATATCTGCACGCCCAGCAGTCTTTTCGTCACCAATCCCAGGACGTACGTGACGATCACGGCAATGCCCGTGATGACGACATTGAGCGCGATGCGACGGCGCACGTTCATGCCGGAGATGAAGGCGACGATGGCGGACACGACGATGATCATGGCTCCGCCGGTGAGCACAGTCGGCCAGACGCTGTGCGCGCCGAGCAGCACGGGCATCACGGGCACGAGGGCGCCGATGAGGTAGCCGACGCCCACCACGGCGGCGGCAGCGAGTGGGCTTTCTGGCGCCTCGCTCGTGACGCTCTCGCCCAGGAAGCGGCGACGACCGTCCTCTGTCTCTCGCAGCTCGGCCTCGGAACCAGCGCCGATGTAGGCACCGGCCGCCATTGAGAGGGCGCCCGCCACGCCGACCGTGAAGCCGGCCGTCACCACGGCAGCCGTGCTGCTGAACGCCGCGAAGAAGCCGCTTACGGCACCCAGGATCTCGACGAGGCCGTCGTTGAGGCCAAGAAAGACGTTGCGCACCTTCTCGGGGTTGATGCGTCGGTCTTCCTCCCCGGTGACGATAGCATCCTCGTGCTTGAATTCGTCCTCCAGAGTCTCGCGGATCGCGGCGCGGAGCGGGCCGTCAGCGTAGCGCTGCCAGACGTCGAGGTACTTCTTGACGCCGTGGACCTCGATCGCTTCGAGCACGATGTGGATCGCCGAGGCGCCGAAGAGCCGGCAGGCGGCGACAATGAGCGCCAGCCGCAGCCGGCGCCCTATGTCTAGGCGCGTGACGTGCTCGAGACCGAAGAACTTCTGCCAGAACGCGACGTGGCGGGTCTCGTCAGAGATCAGGGCTTCGAGCGTGCGGTGGAGGCCTGCCGGTGCAACTGCCAGGAGCGTCCGGTAGAGCGAGAGGTCGAAGATCTCGTCGAGGACAAGGCGACGGCCAAGCCCAGCGTCAGAGCCAGTGGCCGCCTGCGGATCCATCAGCAGGCGTTCCCCTCCGCCCTCAACTCGGGCTCCGGAGGACCGGCAGCCGAAGATTCGAGGGACTCCACGGGGAAGCCGGCCTGGCGCCATGCCTCGAGCCCTCCGCTCAGCGGGTGCACGTTGTGGAAGCCGATGGCGGCCGCCCGCATGGCGACCCGGGCGCTCGTCGCCTCTCTGGGCTCGGCACAGTAGTAGACGACCTCGCTGTCTCGGGGAATCGTGTGGTGGGGATGCGTCAGCTCTTCGGGATCGATCAGGCGCGCTCCCGGGATCTTGTACGGAGCCGCCTCGACGTCGAGCGCCGTTCTCAGATCGACGATCACCAGGGGGTGGCCCGCGTCCAGCCGTCGCTTGAGTTCCATCGGCGTGATGCGAGCTTGCCGTAGATGAAGGAGGAAACGGTGCCGTCTCACGTACTTCAGCACGAGGTACGCGGTCAACACGGCCGCGAGCACGATGACCAGCGGCGTTCCGACACGTGAGGCCCAGGTTGCCACGAAGCCGATCGCATCCGAGCAGACGTAGCCGAGGACGATCCAGGCGACGGCCCAGAGGAAGGCGCCGGCCCCAGCATAAATGAGGAATCGGTCGGGCCGAAGCGAGACCGCCCCGGCGAGTCCGCCGGCGAGCGGATTCAGACCGGGCAGGAACTTGGCCAGAACCAGATACCGCCCGCGATGAGAGAGGAACCGCTCCTTGGCCTCACGGACGAGGGAGTCCGGATCCAGCGAGAATCGGCAGAGGGCACCGAACACTCGAAGTCCCAGGGAGCGACCCAGCGAATACCAGAGCACGTCGGCGCAAAGGGCCGCGACCATCGTGGCGATCACGGCCAGCGCAAGATTCATCTGGCCGGACCCTGACAGGGCCCCGGCCCCGAGCAGGACGGGGGCAGCCGGGAGGGGCAATCCGGCCTGCACGGCGAATGCCCAGGCGAAGAGGACGGCCAGGCCGTACTGGGCGAGAAGATCAGGCATCCGGGCTCATGCTTCTACGAGGCGAGAGCGCCGCGCATCCGCGGTGGCCTTGATGCGTTCCTGTAGCGCATTGATCTTGCCGTTCCGACCCCGGTACTCGGGAGACATGCCCCAGATCCCCACCCAGGGCGAGGTCCACGCCTTCCGCCCCGCCTCCAGGTGACAGCTCGAGCAATTGAGACCGTTCCCAACATATGCCGGTGCATATCTCTGGGTCTCGGTCAGCACCTTCTTCCCGTATCGGATCGCGTCGCCGACTGGCCCTTCCGGAATGTTTCTCTCATCCGCCGCGTGAAGGGGAACCACTCGGTCACCCGCCTTCGCATCACTGCGGGCAGGCCATGCAGTCACCATGAGCAGCACGATGCATCCTTCGATGCATGCCCACACCAGCAAGCCGAGAATGGTGCGTGGGATGAGCATCGGATCAGCTCGTCGAAGATGTGGCGACTGACAACATACAAGCGACGCCCCCCGGCGCTTTGAGTGTATCCTACCCCGGACCAATCGAAGTGGCGCGACGCCAACCACGTCAGTGTTCACGTTCGCAACGTGGAGCGCTCGCACCGGTGGTACGCCGATGTCCTGGGGAATTTGTTACCAGCTGAAAGGAGCGACATCATGGCGTCGACCACCTCCGTCGAGACCGTGACCCCCCACCCCCTCGATCCGCTCGGCGCGGGCGAGATCGAGCGCGCCTGGCAGATCGTGTGCGAGCAGCGGGCCCCCGGTCCCCGCACGCGCGTGGTCTTCATCATGCTGCACGAGCCCGCGAAGAAGGTCGTGCTCGCCCATCGCGCGGGCGACCCCGTCGAGCGATGCGCCTTCCTCGTGCTCGTCGACAGCGCGGCGGGCCGGACGTACGAGGCGGTGGTCTCCCTGACAGAGGGCCGGGTGCTTTCGTGGGAGCACGTCCCCGGGGTGCAGCCGGCCATCGTGCTCGACGAGTTCGTCGAGTGCGAGGCTGCGGTGCGCGCGGACGCGCGGTGGCAGGCGGCGATGCGGAAGCGCGGGGTGACCGACTTCAGCCTGACCATGGTGGACGCGTGGTCGGCGGGCAATTTCGGCTTCCCCCAGGACGAGGGGCGCCGGCTGGTCCGCGCGCTCACGTGGGTGCGCAGCGGGGCCGCCGACAACGGCTACGCCCGGCCCGTGGCCAACGTGGTGACAGTGGTGGACCTCAACGAGATGAAGGTGCTCGCGGTCGAGGACGGCGGTGTCGTTCCCCTGCCGCCCGAGGACGCCAACTACTCGCCCGCCGTCGCGGGGGAGCGGCCCGGCCTCAAGCCCGTCGACATCCAGCAGCCCGAGGGCCCGAGCTTCGCGCTCTCCGGGCACGAGCTCGCGTGGCAGAAGTGGCGGCTGCGGATCGGCTTTACCCCCCGCGAGGGCCTCGTGATCCACACCGTCACCTACGAGGACCAGGGCCGCGAGCGCCCGATCCTCTACCGCGCCTCCGTCGCCGACATGGTGGTGCCGTACGGCGACCCGCGGCCGACGTACTTCCACCGCAACGCCTTCGACGTCGGCGAGTACGGTATCGGCACGCTCGCCAACGCCCTCGCGAACGGCTGCGACTGCCTGGGGGAGATCCGCTACCTCGACGCGGTGGTCAACGACAGCCGGGGCCGCGCCGTGACATTGCCGAACGCCGTCTGCATCCACGAGGAGGACGCGGGCATCCTCTGGAAGCACTTCGATTGGCGGCTGGGCAGCACGGAGGTGCGGCGCTCGCGCCGCCTCGTGGTGTCCTCCATCTCCACCGTGGGCAACTACGAGTACGGCTTCTACTGGTCCTTCTACCAGGACGGAGCGATCGAGTTCCAGGTGAAGATGACGGGGATCATTTCGAACGGCGCCGAGCCTCTGGGAGTCAAGCCCATCTGGGGCGAGCTGGTCGCGCCCCAGGTCTACGGCCCCATCCACCAGCACTTCTTCAACGTGCGGATGGATATGATGGTCGACGGGCTCGACAACTCCGTCTACGAGGTGAACACCGTCGCCGATCCCCCGGGTCCCGACAACCCGCACCACAATGCGTTCCACGCGGAGGCAACCCTCCTCGGGTCGGAGGGGCAGGCGCAGCGCCTCATCGATCCCCTGGTCGGCCGCTTCTGGAAGATCGTGAACCCCTCCGTGCGGAACCGCCTCGGCGGGCCCGTGGCCTACAAGTTGATGCCCGGCGAAAACGTGCGGCCCTTTGCCGGCCCCGACGCCGCCGTGACGAGGCGCGCGGCGTTCATGACCAGGCACCTGTGGGTGACCCGGCACGACCCGCGCGAGCGGTACGCGGCGGGCGATTACCCGAACCAGCATCCCGGCGGCGCGGGCCTGCCGAGCTACGTGGCGGACGATGCGCCGCTCGAGAACACCGACCTGGTCGTCTGGTACACGTTCGGCGCCCACCACGTGGTCCGCCCGGAGGACTGGCCGGTGATGCCCGTGACCCCGATCGGCTTCATGCTCAAGCCGGCGGGGTTCTTCGACCGGAACCCCGCGCTCGACGTGCCGCGGCCCACGCTCCACGGCGCCTCCGCCTCCGGCGAGTCGGCGTGTCACGCGCCGTGACCATCCCGCCCGTCAGGCGATCCGGATCACGGCGGTCCGTCAGACGGCCAGCACGGTGATCGCATACCTTTCATGGGAGGCGATAGTTCCCGCTTCCGTCGCTGACATGGTCAAAGGCAAGAACCTGTGCGTCATGTAGACTCCTGCCCCGGCGCATAGCGCACGAGCTCAGGAGGCACGCCACCGGCACTCGGGGACTACTCGGTCGCCACACGGCTGGCACAGGTCAACCACGACTGTGCCTCAAGCGCCCCGATGGTGACTGCAGGGGCCTTGGTTAGGGTCTAATGGCCCGCCCAGGGCGAAAATCCCGATGCCGATGTCGTGCTTGTCGATTTCCGGCCTTGTCGTTCGACTCTCTTTCAGAGAGCGAAAGGCAAAGGAGGTTGTATGCGCTACTTGATGTTCGTGTGTGCCGATGCGTCGGGTGAACCCTTCGATCCGTCACAGGACAACATCGAGGAATGGCTCTCGAGCAATGAGAAGAAGGGAAGCCGGCTCCTGGGCTACCGCCTGGACGATGTCCGGACGGCCAAGACCGTCCGCGTGCGAAAAGGCAAGCTCTTGATCACCGACGGCCCCTTCGCGGAGACGAAGGAATGGATTGCTGGCTTCGATCTTCTCGAGTGCCGAGATATTGATGAGGCCGTCGAGATCGCATCGAAGCATCCCATGGCCCGCTTCGGCAGAATCGAAGTCAGGCCATTGTGGACTGACCCGTCAAGGCGCAGCTAGGAGCAGACCTCTCCCGAGGGCCAAGGCCACTGGGTGAGTGGCGGACTCCAGGTCCGATGCCACAGATCTCGGCGCAAGAGTTCGAACGGCTGCCCCTGCGGGTTCACGAGTTTCTCGCGGGCGTGCCGCTCCATGACGTGTGGGCCGTCGATTTGCCGCGGGTACGTTCCGGCATCACGCTGGATGAGTTTTTGCGCGCCGCCGGCGCGCGTCTGTTCAGGCCCTCACCAGTCGTGCGCGCGCTGCTGAACATCCGTTTCTCTGTCGGCCGGCTCCTCGACTGGGATCGCGAGCCGGAGGCAACCGTGAGAGAGACCTTCGCGACCCGACTGACCACCGCCGATCTCTCGAAATCCCTGGCGCCGGCGGGCACGCGCGAGGGGCCGTTCCGAATGGTGTACCGCTTCGAAAACGAGCAGCTGCTCGAGCTGATCAACCGTACCGCCCATGCCGCGGCGCTGAGCGCCCTCGTCGAAACGGCAAGTGCCTATCGTTTCTATTTCGGTGTGTACGTGCGCAGCGTCGGCCGCTTGACGCCCGTGTACATGGCCCTCATCGACCCGTTTCGCAAGCTGATCGTCTATCCGTCACTCCTGCGCAGCGTTCGGACGACCTGGAACCAGGCCTTCGGCGCGTCCTGACCATGCCGCCCGCAAGACCGCCTCGCCGAACCCTGGAGAAGTGGCTACAGGACCACGCGGCAGCGTTCCAGACGTGATGCGCGAGCCACCGGCGAGGCGCTCGCCGCATCATCGAGGGGTTCCC
>JBKOVG010000382.1:0-4989 GCA_046723845.1 Candidatus Methylomirabilota bacterium
GTGATGACCTGGGTCGACCCCACGGGGCGCACCTCTCCGCTCTGGAGCGCGCGCAGGAGCTTGACCTGGAGACCTGGCGTCATCTCGCCGATCTCGTCGAGGAACAGCGTCCCGCCGTGGGCGGCTTCGAAAAGGCCCTTCTTGTTCGCCCCCGCGCCGGTGAACGCGCCCTTGACGTGTCCGAAGATCTCCGACTCCAGCAGCGGCTCGGGCAGCGCCCCGCAGTTGATAGCCACGAAGCGTCCCGCCGCCCGCTGGCTGGCGTGGTGAAGGGCCCTAGCGATGATCTCCTTGCCCGTCCCCGATTCCCCACGGATGAGCACTGTCGCGTCCGTGGGCGCCACGCGTTCCACGAGGTCGAGCACCTGAACCATCTCGGCGGAGCTCGCGATCAGGCCCTCGAGACCGAAGCGCTCGCGCAACTGGGCGCGCTAGTTTTCGTTCTCTCGCCGCAGCGCCTTGTCCTCCACGGCGCGCTCGATGCGATGCAGCAGCTCGTCGGGCTCGCGTCCCTTCTCGAAGTAGTCGAAGGCGCCGAGCCGGATTGCCTCCTTGGCCGACTCCCAGCCCGCATATGCCGTGAGCAGGATCACGTCAGCCTCTGGACAGTGCGCCTTGGCGGCCCGCAGCACGTCGAGGCCATCGCCGTCGGGCATGCGGAGGTCTGTCACCACGACCTCGAAGGCGGTGTCCGCCAGCGCCTTGGTCGACGCGGCGACGTCGGCGGCCTCGATCACGCGATGGCCGCGCTTTCTCAGCAGGAGCGCCATGGTGCTCCGCGCGGAGGGCTCGTCGTCGACGAGGAGGATCGTCGCCATGTGCTCCCGCTCACGCGAGCGGCAGGAGGATCGTGAAGCACGTCCCCCGGCCGGGCGTCGATTCCACCTCGATCCGCCCGCCGTGGGCGGTCACGATGCGACGGGCGAGCGTCAAGCCGAGGCCGGTGCCCGCGGGCTTGCGCGAGTAGAAGGGGTCGAAGATGCGGCGGCGCTCCTCGGGGAGCATCCCGCGGCCGGTATCGCTGACGGCGATCGCCACCGACGATCCTCGGAGGCCCACGTCGATGCCGACACGGCCTGGACCGTCGAGCGCCTCGACGCCGTTGAGCGCGATGTTCAACAGCACCTGCGTCATCTGATCGGCGTCGAACGCGAACGAAGGCACGGTCGGATCCACGCGGACGTCCAACTCCACCTGGCGAGCACGGCCTGGATCCTCGCGGATCAGGGTGATGACGTGGTCGATCACTTCCCGGATGTCCCCCGCCAGGCGCTTGGGCTCGCGCGGCCGAGCGAACACGAGGAACTCCGACAGGATTCGGTTGAGCCGGCGGGCCTCTTTGCGGACGGCCCCGAGCGTGCTCGCCCGCTCCTCTGACGTCAGGCTCTCCTCCTCGCCGAGCAGCGTCGTGGCGTTGACGATGGCCGCCAGCGGGTTTCGGATCTCATGGGCCACGCCGGCCGCCAGCTCGCCCGTGGCGGCCAGCCGCTCGGCTTCGCTCAGTCGCGCGTAGAGACGCTCACGCTCGGTGATATCGGACACCAGCTCGAGCAAGAAGATCTGGCCGTCAGGCTGGCGCACCGGGGCGCAGCTCAACGAGAAGCGCCGATCGCCGCGACCCGTCACCTCGAGGCGCGTCGCGTCGACCATCTCGTGGCGGCGCTCGAGCGGGCAGGACGGGCACTGGACGCCGTCGGCGCCGACGACCTCGTAGCAGCGCCGGCCCGCGATCTCACCGAACTGCTCCTGCATCCAGCGGTTGGCATGGCGAATGCGAAAGTCGCCGTCCACGAGCTGCAGGCCCTCACCGAGGCCGTCGACGAGGCGCTCGTTGAATGCCTTGAGCGCCGCGGTCTCGCTGCGCGCGCGATCCAGGACCATGATGATGATGGCGAAGGTGGACAGGAAGTAGACGAACATGAACGCCACGTGCACGGTGAGGTACCCGCTCGTGCCCGGCTCCGGATTGAAGAAGGGCGAGCCGATACGATGCACGCCCCACAGGGCGAGCGATCCGGCGAGGAACCGTGTCCCGCGATAGGGTCGCGGCTCGGCCCCCCGCGGCCAGAACTGCACGCTCGCCAGGAGCAGCGCGCCGCCCGTGGCCAGACCGGCGAAGCTGCGGGCGGTGACACTCGCGTCCGACATGTCGCCGAAGGTGGCGGCGATCAGCATGCCGGCGGCTCCGATCAGCAGATCGCGGCGCTGGATCCGGTAGTCGAAGCGAAAGGCCAGACCGGCGGCTAGGATGAGAAGGGTCGCGCCGAAGAAGACGGCACTGACCAGCGAGCCCAGGATCTCGGCGCCGGGGACGAGGGAGCGAGCCAGGTGCAGGCCCTTCGCCACGCTCATCAAGCCCCACGCCGTGAGCAGGTACTGAAAGAAGCGCACGCGGTGGGACGAATAGAGATAGGCGAAGATCAGGAATTGGATCGTCAGCGTGCACGCGGAGGCGAAAGCCAGTGCTGCCGAGATGGGCATGAGGCGCAGGCTCCTTTCCGCATTCTACCTATCTGTCAATTCACGTACCTGCCAGCAGAATCAATTCCCATGCCGGCGCCATCCGCGCGATTTCGTTGGAGGACGGCACCCTGGATCCGTTTCGAAACGAAACGGATCGTTTCGCCCTGAAACAGCCCGGCTGCCTTGATTGCAGGCCGACGAACTCGACGGCGCCGTCAGACTATGTCTTGCGGAAGGCGTTGACGGCGGTGACCAGGGCGGGCGTACCTCCGAAGAGGTATGCCACCTCGACCGCCTCCTGGATCTC
This sequence comes from Candidatus Methylomirabilota bacterium, assembly GCA_046723845.1. Classification (GTDB taxonomy): domain Bacteria; phylum Methylomirabilota; class Methylomirabilia; order Rokubacteriales; family CSP1-6; genus AR37. Next base: position 2,771 of record JBKOVG010000382.1, read on the forward strand.
GGCCTCCGAAGCGCCGGCGCCCCGTGCCCGGTTGGCGATGGTCGCCACGCCGTCTGGGTGCGACAGGAGCGCGTCCACGATCATCGTCATGAGGATCTTGTACTTCGCCGGGATGGCGCCGTCCTTCAGGACATGCTCGCGCTGGCTCATGTAGGAGTCCACGAACTTGGGATCGCGCTGCTGCAGCTCCTGAATCCACGGGGGCAGGATCGGCTGAGCCATGGGGCCTCCCTTTTCAGGTCAGATCGCAACATCCTACCTCGCTTCGCCCATCCTCTCCATCTGCTCCTCGTACAGGGTCGTCTAACGAGTGGTGATGGTGCCCAGAGACCTGGAGAACGTCACGACTGATCGTGTGGAGCAGGTATCGCGGGACAGGTCAGAAGCGGCGGCCAAGAATCATCTTGATGATGAGCCCATCGGTCGCGCGCGTGAGACCCGCACCGACCCCGAAGTTGATCTCCCAGCGCGGGTCCACGTTGAGGTCCACCACGCCGTACAGCTGCTGTTGCTGCCGGGAGGCGGGAAGAAAGTTGCCGACTGGCCCCAGCGCTCCGTAGTACTCGATCCCAGGGCTCACGATCTTCGTCAGGTCGTAGCTCACCTTGGCCGCCGGTGTGAACTCGATGCCCGTCTTCGTGCCGGGGCCCTTGAGGCTTTGCTCGAGGGCCGGATTGATCGAGAAGTACCAGCGGCCCAGCTGCTTGTCGATGATCGGACGAATCTCGAGCGTCCACGTGTCTGGTGAGAACTCGGGCTGCTGGTAACCGACCTCGACCGAGAGACTGAGCCCCACCGGGAGGTGCCATTCCTCTGGAGCGCGGACGCGCGGGCGGATGTGGTCGCCCACCCACCAGTAGCCCTGTTCGGGCCCCAAGGTCTGGACGCTCGTGAAGATGTAGAAGCCGGTCTCGAACCACGAGGTCCACCCGCGAGTGATCTCGATCGTCTCGTGGACAGCATGCTGCGTCGGGAGGACGCCACCTTCGACCCTGGTCGTGCCCTGAATGGCCGAGTTCGAGTGCAGCTCGACCATGGTCGTTCCGGGCGCCACCGTTTCCGAGCCGTAGACCTGTATCTCGAAGTTGCCCTGCGCGGCGGCAAGTCCCGCCAGGAGCGCGAGAAGAGCGCCAGTGAGGAGCACCTGCAGCGCGGCGCGCAATGCCATCAGGCGCTATCGTACGCGAGCGCGTCGGCACTTGTTGACGTGATCCCCCATGGACCAAGTAGCCTGGAAATTGGAAACAGCGATCCTCGATCAGCGAGCACTGGAGAGCATGATGCGAATCGGAGATTTGACGAGGCGGCGCGGTCAGGCCGTAGTACCGGCGTGGCCCCCGCAGGTCTGGACTTCGGCCGGAAACGTGTTCACCCCAGGCCATTTGGGAGTGCTCAAGTCGGTCCAGCGGATACGCGACCGAGAATTCGGTGACTGGCTGGCGGTCGTCGCCATTCATGAGGGCCGGGAACACCACGGGGCACTCCGATGTGACGAGCCGCCGAGCCTGAACGAGCTGGAGCTGGTACTTCGGGGGCAGATCGGCCGCCGGATCCAGGACATCAACGAGATCCAGGCCTGAGCCCGGAGCGCTAACCTACATAGAGCGGAAGGTCATGTTAAGGCCGTAATCGCCACGGCTCCGACTGAATTGATCCTCGACGTGCCGCGCGCCCGCGCGCGAAGGGCACGAACACCCGCACGAGACCAAGGTGCGCAGCACCGCGCGCACCAGCGGGTTACCGCGACAGAGTTCCGAGTCGCCTTCCCTCAATTGGGCACACGACGCCGGTCTCGCGCCTCGCCTGAGGCTACCTGAACGATCTGATTTGCGCCGCGACCTAACAGCGTCCCTGCTTGGCGAGCCCCGGCGGGCACCCCTTGCCGCCCTCTCGACCCCACTTCTCCTCATGCTCACGCCAGTTGCGCTCGTGGGCCGCCTCGTGCCACTCACGTCCATAGGGTGCGCCCCATTGCGGCGGCACTTCACGACGCCACTCTTTCCAGCTCGGAGGAGGCGCCGAATAGTAGCGGACCGGGACATGGAGAATCGGTATCGGGACGTACGCGGGCTCGACGACCGCCCACGGGCCGGTCCAGCTGGGCCCCACATACCAACCACCCTTGGCGAAGGCCCAGTACTGGTGGGCGTAGAAGAAGACGTTGGCGGGAGCGCGCGGAGCATAGTAGACGGGGCTCTCCGGAATCACGACGAGGGCCG
>JBKOVG010000212.1:0-18598 GCA_046723845.1 Candidatus Methylomirabilota bacterium
GTCTGGGCCCCACCGTATCGCACGCGCTCACTGTCGCGCTCGCGCAAGGATCGCCGCCCATCCGGGTTGTTCCGATGCTGGAGGTGCTTCGATGACCTGGTCCGCTCGCGCCACCACCGACGGCGGGATCGTCAGTCCAAGGGCCTTGGCGGTCTTGAGGTTGATGACGAACTCGAACTTCGTCGGCTGTTCCACGGGAAGATCACCGGGCTTGGTGCCCGTCAGGATCTTGTGCACATAGGTTGCCGCCAAGGACGTGAGACGTACTCTCGAGGCGAGGAAGAGAAGGTCGTTGCGGTGAATATGGCCTACCTTGACCAGCACGTCCCGTCCGCTAGGAATCGTCTACAACGCGCCGGGATACGGTTGGCGAATCTGCTGAACGCGACGTTGGGGCAGAAGGTGTTTCTACTCCCCTTGGAAACGTCGAGTCGCCAGGGTCCCATCGCGGAGGCAAGGTGGGCGAGTGCCCTCGGTCTGGAGGCCGAGCCCAGCCAACCTCGAGTCCCAGGAAAGCGCTGAGACGCCCTCAGTAATTCGCCTGATCGGGAAGTGAACGGGACCTTGTCCGCGACGACCACCCCCCACAGATTCCGTAGACAATTTTGCGGCGCAGCGGACGCGCCGTCGGACCGCGCGGCCCATCTGATCGGCGCCGGAAGTCCTGTGCTATCCTTTTTTGGCTATGTCCCGCCTGAACTTGCTCGACTATCCCCCCCTCGAGCTGGAGAGCGTGGCGGAGTCGCTCGGCGCGCCCCGCTATCGCGGACGCCAGATCGCCACCTGGCTCTACGCCAAGGGCGCCACGGACATCGCGGCCATGTCCGATCTGCCGCGCGAGTTCCGCACCGCGCTGAGCGAACGGGCCGAGGTGGCGGTGCCGGAGATCGAACGGCGGACGCCGTCGCAGGACGGCAGCCAGAAGCTCGTGCTGAGGCTCGGCGACGGCGCGCGCATTCAGTCCGTCCTGATGCCCGACGAGGACCGGCTCACCCTCTGCGTGTCGACCCAGGTTGGCTGCGGTTTCGGCTGCGCTTTCTGCTTCACCGGCACCATGGGGCTCGAGCGCAACCTGACGCCCGGGGAGATCGTGGGGCAGGTGGTGGCGGCGCGCCGGATCCTCCCAGACGGCGCCCGCATCACCCATCTCGTCTACATGGGCATGGGCGAGCCCCTCGCCAACTACGCGGCGACCGTCCAGTCGCTGCGGATCCTCACCGATCCCAAGGCCTTCGGCTTCTCGCCCCGCCGCATCACGGTGTCCACGGTGGGCCTCGTGAGCGGCATCGAGAAGCTCGCCAAGGAGAGCCTCAAGGTCAACCTCGCCATCTCGCTCCACGCCACGAGCAACCAGATCCGGAACCGGATCATGCCCGTGAACAAGGGCTTCGCCATCGAGGAGCTGCTCGAGGCCTGCCGGGGCTTCCCCGTGGCCTTCCGCCAGCGCATCACCTTCGAGTACGTGCTCCTCGACCACGTCAACGACTCGGCCGAGGACGCGCGGCGGCTCGTCCGGCTGCTCAAGGGCATTCGCGCCAAGGTCAACCTCATCCCGTTCAACGACTGGGAGGGCTCGGGCTTCCAACGCCCCCCGCTCCAGCGCGTCCTGGCCTTCCAGTCGCTGCTGCTCGAGGCGGGCATTCGCACCACCGTGCGCTGGAGCAAGGGCGAGGACATCGGCGCCGCCTGCGGCCAGCTCAAGGAAGCGCTGACGGCATGAGCGGCGCGCCCACCATCGCCTTCGCCACCCTCGGGTGCCGGCTGAACCAGGTCGAGTCGCAGGAGATGCGCGCGCTCGCCGAGCAGGCGGGCTATCGCGCCGTGGAGGCGGGAGAGGCCGCACAGGTCTACGTCGTCAACACCTGCACGGTGACGAGCAAGGCCGACTTCTCCGACCGGCAAGCCATCCGACGGATCACCCGCGCCAATCCCGAGGCGCTCGTGGTTGTCACGGGCTGTCTTGCCCAGACTGACCCGGAGGCCCTCGCCCGCATGCCCGGCGTCGACCTGGTCGTAGGCAACCAGGAGAAGTATCGGCTGCCCCAGCTGCTCGCCTCCGCCATGCGCCGGCCGCGGCCGGAGCTGCGCGTGGCGCCCATCGATGAGGCGCGCGCCATTCCTTCCGTGCCCGTGCGAAGCGTGAGCGGCCGGTCGCGCGCCTTCGTGAAGATCCAGGACGGCTGCCAGCATCGCTGCGCCTTCTGTATCGTGCCGGCCGCCCGCGGGCGGAGCCGCAGCCAGGAGCCGAAGGCGGTCGTCGAGCAGGTCGAGGCGCTCGTCGAGGCGGGCTACGGAGAGGTCACGCTCACCGGCGTGGACATCGGGCACTACGGCTCGGATCTGTACCCGCGGACGAGCCTCGCCGCCCTCGTCCAGCGGATCGCCGAGGTGAGGGGACTCCGCTGGCTCCGGCTCTCCTCGGTGCTGCCCGCCTACTTCACCCCTGAGCTGATCGAGGCCGTCACCTCGCTGCCCGTGGTGGTGCCGCACCAGCATCTCCCGCTCCAGAGCGGGAGCGATCGCGTGCTCCGACTCATGCGCCGCCCCTACAACGTGCGCATGTACCAGAAGCTCGCGGAGAGGCTCGCCGCGGCCATCCCGGACCTGGGACTGGGGGCCGACGTCATCGTGGGCCACCCTGGCGAGGCGGACGCCGACTTCGAGGCCACGATGGATCTGGTGCAGAGCCTGCCCCTCACGTACCTGCACGTCTTCGCCTACTCGGATCGGAAGGGGACCGAGGCGGCGCGGATGGGCGCACGGGTGCCGGCCACGCTGATCCGTGAGCGGAGCCGGCGGCTGCGGGCCCTCGGCGCAGAGAAGAGCCTCGACTTTCGGCGGCGCCTCGTCGGGCGCTCCGTCGACGCGCTGGTGCTCGACGAGAAGGGACGAGGCCGCGCCGGGCTCACCGCGAACTACGTCGAGGTCGCCTTCGCTGCCCCGGAGGCGCCGGCGCGAAGCTTCGCCCGCCTCCGCGTGACCGAGGCCGACGCCCGCGGCACGCGCGGCGTGGTGGAGGTGCTGTGACGGCGAGGCGCGCGGCTCCCGAGCCGGCCATCGGGGTGCTGGGCGGCAGCGGGCTCTACGAGATGGAGGGGCTCGAGGAGATCCGCTGGGTCAAGGTCCGCACGCCCTTCGGCGATCCCTCGGATGCCTACTGCACGGGGCGCTTCGCCGGGCGGCGGGTCATCTTCCTCCCGCGCCACGGGCGCGGCCATCGCCTCACGCCGTCCGAGCTCAACTACCGCGCGAACATCTACGGCATGAAGATACTGGGCGCCCGCGCGCTGCTCTCCATCAGCGCGGTGGGCAGCATGAAGGAAGACATCCATCCGCTCGACCTCGTGGTGCCCGACCAGTTCTATGACCATACCCGGCGGCGCCCCAGCTCCTTCTTCGGCGACGGCATCGTGGCGCACGTGGGCATGGCGCATCCCGTGTGCGCGGGGCTCGCCGCGGTGCTCGCCCAGGCGGGGCCCGAGGTGGGCGCGCGAGTGCATCGCGGCGGGACCTACATCTGCATCGAAGGGCCGCAGTTCTCCACCAAGGGCGAGTCGGAAATCTACCGGCGCTGGGGCGTGTCGGTCATCGGCATGACCAACATGCCCGAGGCCAAGCTCGCCCGCGAGGCCGAGCTGTGCTACGCCACGCTGGCCCTCGTCACCGACTACGACGTCTGGCACGAGGAGCACGACGCCGTCACCGTGGAGGCCGTCGTGGCCAACCTCATGAAGAATGTGGCTACGGCCCGGGAGGTGCTGCGCCGGGTCATCCCGCTCGTGCCCGAATCGTGCGCGCAGGGCTGTCCCGATGCGCTCAAGACCGCCGTGATCACCGATCCGCGCGCGTTCCCGCCCCGCGTGCGCCGCAAGCTCGCCCTGCTCCTCGATCGCCACTTTCCCCCTCGCCCCGCGGAACGCCGCCGTGGCTGAGTCGGCCGATCTCGACGTCCTCGCCATCGGCAATGCCCTCGTGGACGTGCTGACCCACGCCGACGAGGAGCGCGTGGTCCGGCTCGGCCTGGTCAAGGGGACCATGAGCCTGGTCGATGAGGCTCAGGCGCGCGCGCTCTACGAGGCCATGGGGCCGGGCGTGGAGATCTCCGGGGGCTCGGCCGCCAACACCATCGTGGGCGTCGCCTCCTTCAGCGGCCGCGCGCAGTACGTGGGAAAGGTGCGCGACGACCAGCTCGGCGAGGTGTTCGGCCACGACCTCCGCTCCACGGGCGTGCTCTACGAAACGCCGCGGGCCGCGGACGGGCCGCCCACCGGGCGCTGCCTCATCCTGGTGACGCCGGACGCGCAGCGGACCATGGGCACCTTCCTCGGCGCCTCCTCCCGGCTGGGCTCGGGCGACATCGACGAGCGTCTCGTCGCACGGGCAAAGATCGTCTATCTCGAGGGCTATCTCTTCGACCCGCCCGAGGCGCAGGCGGCCTTCCGCAAGGCCGCGGCCGCCGCCCACGCCGCGGGACGGAAGGTGGCGCTGACCCTATCCGACCCGTTCTGTGTCGGTCGCCACCGTGCCGCCTTCCGCGATCTGCTGGAGCATCACGTGGACATCCTCTTCGCCAACGAGGCGGAGATCTGCGCCCTCTACGAGGTCGCCGACTTCGACACGGCGCTCTCCAAGGTGCGCGGCCACTGCGAGGTCGCGGCCCTGACCCGTAGCGCCAAGGGCTCGATCCTCGTCGGTAACGGGGTGACGCACATGGTGGAGGCGCATCCCGTGAAGCGCGTGGTCGACACCACGGGCGCCGGCGACCTCTATGCCGCGGGCGTCCTCTACGGGCTGAGCCGCGGCTTCGATCTGCCCACGTGCGGGCGGCTGGGATCGCTCGCCGCTGCCGAGGTCATCTCCCACGTCGGCGCGCGGCCCATGGTGCCCCTGCGGAGCCTCGCGGCTCCGGTGATCGGCTAGGTCATGGCCGCCGCCGCGCTCGAGACGAAGTACGAACGGCTCGTGGGTATCTTGCGCGAGATGGGCAGCGTGCTCGTGGCCTTCTCGGGTGGCGTGGACTCGACGTTCCTCGCCCGCGCGGCGAAGGACGCCGTGGGCGACCGCGCGGTGCTCGTGACGGCGGACTCCGAAACCTATCCCGCCGCCGAGCTCGAAGAGTCGTGCCGGCTCGCCGCCCTCCTGGGCCTTTCGCACCGCATCGTCCAGACGCGGGAGCTCGACAATCCGCAGTACGCGCTCAACTCGCCCAACCGCTGCTACTTCTGCAAGGAGGAGCTCTTCGCGCGTCTGGGTCCCATCGCGCAGGAGCAGGGGCCAGCGCAGATGGTCTACGGCGCCAACATGGACGATCTCGGTGATCACCGCCCCGGCATGCAGGCGGCGAAGGCGGCGGGCGTGCGGGCCCCCATGATCGAGGCGGAGCTCTGGAAGGAGGAGATCCGCGCGCTCTCCCGCGAGCTCGGGCTCCCCACCTGGGACAAGCCCTCCTTCGCGTGTCTCTCGTCGCGCTTCCAGTACGGCGAGACCATCACCGCGGAGAAGCTCCGGCTCATCGACGCCGCGGAGGCCTTCGTGCGCGAGCTGGGCTTCCGGCAGTTCCGCGTGCGGCACCACGACAAGCTGGCGCGGCTGGAGCTGCTCCCCGCGGACATGGCGAGGCTCTTCGAGGAGGGCCGGCACGAGGCGCTCGTGAAGCGGTTCCGCGAGCTCGGCTATCTCTACGTGACGCTCGATCTCCAGGGATTCCGGAGCGGCAGCGCGAACGAGGCGCTCAGGTGGATCGGGAAAAAGTAAGAGAGCTCCTCGACGCGGTGGCCGCGGGCGCCCTCGCGCCCGAGCAGGCCCTGGCGCGGCTGCGGGATCTGCCCGTGGACGACCTGCGCTTCGCCCGCGTGGATCTCCATCGCTCCCTCCGCCACGGCGTCCCCGAGGCGGTGTTCTGCCAGGGCAAGGCGCCCGCGCAGGTGCTGACCATCGTCACGCGCCTCGCCGAGGCCCACGACAACATCCTCGCCACGCGCGCCGACGCTGGCGTGATCGCCGCCCTCGAGGCGAGCGGGCTTCCGCTCCGCGTGCACGCGGAAGCGCGGCTGGTCGTGGTCAAGCCGCGGTCTCACGAGGCCGTGGGACTCATCGTGGTGGTGAGCGCGGGGACGGCCGACGTGCCGGTGGCCGAGGAGGCCGCAGTGACGGCGGAGGCCATGGGCAACCGCGTCGAGCGGCTCTTCGACTGCGGGGTGGCGGGACTGCACCGCCTCGTCCCGCACCTCGACCGGCTCAACGAGGCCAATGCCGTCATCGCGGTGGCGGGCATGGAGGGCGCGCTGCCGAGCGTGATCGGCGGTCTCGTCGACCGGCCGGTCATCGCCGTGCCCACCAGCGTGGGCTACGGCGCGTCCTTCGGGGGAGTGGCCGCGCTCCTCGCCATGCTGAACTCCTGCGCCCCCGGCATCTCCGTGGTCAACATCGACAACGGCTACGGCGCCGCGGCTCAGGCGAACCAGATCAACAAGCTCGCGAGCAAGATCCGCTGACCGTGCGCCTCGCCTACTTCGACTGTCCGAGCGGAGCGGCAGGGGACATGGTGATGGGCGCCCTCGTCGACGCCGGCGTCCCCTTCGAGGCGCTGCGCGCCGAGCTCGCCAAGCTCGGGCTGCCCGGCTTCACCCTGGAGCGGCGCGAGGTGATGAAAGGCGTGTTCCGCGCCACCAAGGTGGATGTGCACGTGCACGATCACGACCACGGGGCGGGGGAGCACGGGCATTCCCACGACGAGCCACACGGGCGCCACCAGCACCCGCGGCGCAATCTCGAGTCGATCCTGGGCCTGATCGGCGCGAGCGGCCTCGACGCCGCGGTCAAGGCAAAGGTCGCGCGCATCTTCACGCGGCTCGGCGAGGCCGAGGCGCGCGTGCACGGCACCACGATCGATCAGGTGCACTTCCACGAGGTGGGCGCCGTCGACGCCATCGTGGACATCACGGGCGCCTGCATCGGGCTCCATCTGCTCGGCGTGGAGGCCGTGCACTGCTCGGCCCTGCCCGTGGGCGGCGGCTTCGTCACGGGCGCGCACGGCCGCATCCCCATTCCGGGGCCGGGCACCGCGGAGCTCCTGAAGGGCTTCCCCGTCGTGGACACGGGCGTGCGGCGCGAGCTGTTGACGCCGACGGGTGCGGCCATCCTCACCACGCTCGCCGCCTCCGCGGGCACCATGCCCGCCATGACCGTGGAAGCGGTCGGCTACGGGGCGGGCGACATGGACCTGGAGACGCCGAACGTGCTGCGCGTGTTCCTGGGGCAGGGCACGGAGGCGGGCGGTCGAGAGACCCTCATGCAGGTCGAGACCACCGTGGATGACATGCAGCCGCAGCTGTGGGAGGTCGTGATGGAGCGCCTGTTCGAGGCGGGCGCCCTCGACGTATACCTGACACCGGTAATGATGAAGAAAAGCCGGCCCGGCACCGTGCTCACCGCGCTGTGCCTGCCCGCCAAGGTGACCGAGCTGTCGCGCGTGCTCTTTGAAGAGTCGCCTACCATCGGCGTGCGCTGGACGGCCTATCAGCGCGAGCGCCTCGCCCGTGAGATGGTCACGCTCACCACCGCCTACGGCGTCATCGCCTTCAAGGTGTCGCGTCTCGAGGGGCGGGTGGTTACCGCCACGCCGGAGTTCGACGAGGTGCGCCGCATCGCGCGCGCCAAGGGCCTGCCCGTGCGCGAGGTGCTCGACCTCGCGCGAGCGGAGGGCCGGCGGCTGCTGTCACCGTGATCTGTCCCGCCTGCCGCCACGACAATCCCGATCGGGCGAAGTTCTGCCTCGAGTGCGGCCACCGCTTCGCCGCCGCCTGTCCCCAGTGCGGGACGGAGCTGCCGCCCGGCGCCAAGTTCTGTCTCGAGTGCGGCCATCGCCTGGCGCCCGCGGAGGCCACCCCCACAAAGGCGCCGGCGGCGCCCTCGGGTCCCGCGCACTTCCAGGCGAAGGTCGCGTCGTACACCCCGCGACACCTCGCCGAGAAGATCCTCACGAGCCGGTCGGCGCTCGAGGGCGAGCGGCGGCAGGTCACGGTGCTCTTCACCGACGTGGCGGGCTTCACGCCCATGGCCGAGAAGCTCGACCCGGAGGACGTCCACCGGATCATGGACCGGTGCTTCGAGCTGATCACGGCCGAGGTGCACCGTTTCGAGGGCACCGTCAACCAGTACACGGGCGACGGGGTGATGGCGCTGTTTGGCGCGCCGATCGCGCACGAGGACGCACCGCGCCGGGCCGCGCACGCCGCCTTGGGCATCCAGCGGGCGCTCAGGGACTACGGCAAGGAGCTCGCCGCTCAGGGCGGGCCGCCGCTTCAGATGCGGATCGGGATCAACACGGGCCCCGTGGTCGTGGGGCGCATCGGCGACGACCTGCGCATGGACTACACCGCGGTGGGCGACACCACCAACCTCGCCGCCCGCATGCAGCAGCTCGCGCGGCCGGGGAGCGTGGTGGTGAGCGAGGCGACCCACCGGCTGGCTTCCGCGTTCTTCGAGACGCTCGACCTGGGCGAGGTGCAGGTCAAAGGACACGCGCCCGTTCACGCCTGGGAAGTCCTGCGCCCGCGGCTCCGCCGCTCGCGCTTCGACGCCGCCGTCGAGCGGGGGCTCACGCCGCTCGTGGGCCGGGTGCGCGAGGTCGCCACCCTCGTCGAGCGCTTCGCCGAGGCCAAGGCAGGCCGCGGGCAGGTGGTGTTCATCTCCGGCGACGCCGGGATCGGCAAGTCGCGCCTGCTCCTCGAGTTCCGCCGCCGGCTCGCCGAGGCGGGGGAGGCGGTGACATGGCTCGAGGGGCAGTGCATCTCCTTCGGGCAATCCATCCCGTTCCTTCCCCTGATCGACCAGCTCCGGGAGAACTTCGGCATCGAGGAGTTCGACGGCGAGCCCGAGATCATCGCCAAGGTTGAGCACGCGATGCGGAGGATGGGGCAGCTCGAGGCGCACATCCCCTACGTCCGCTATCTCCTGTCCGTGGATCCGGGCGAGCCCGCCATCTCGAGCATGGACGCCTCGGCACGGCGCAAGCGCATCCTGGACGCAGTCCGGGCCCTGTCGATCCGGGGCGCCTCCCTCCGCCCGATCGTCTTCGTCTTCGAGGATCTGCACTGGATCGACGCCAGCACCGAGGAGTACCTCAACGCGCTCATGGGCTCGGTGGCCGGCGCGCCCATCCTGGTCGTGCTGACCTATCGAGTCGGCTACTCGCCGCCGTTCGGAAGCCGGAGCTTCTACACCACGCTCACCCTGCACACGCTCTCCGAGACGGAGACGCTGGCCATGGCGGGGCGGGTGCTGGGCACGGACCAGTTCCCCGACGAGATCAAGACGGCGCTGATGAGCAAGGCCGAGGGCGTGCCCCTCTTCGTGGAGGAGGTCGCCAAGACGCTCCTGGACCTGGGCGTGCTGCGGCGGGAGCACGGCGGCCTCAGCATGACCCGGGGCATGGGCGAGGTGAGCGTGCCCGACACCATCCACGGGATCATCATGGCCCGCCTGGATCGGCTGGGCGAGGATGGGAAGCGGGCCGTCCAGCTCGCGTCGGTGATCGGCCGCCAGTTTCTCCAGCGATTGCTCGAGCGGATCGCCGGGCTCACGGGCAGCCTTGAAGGGCTGCTCCAGGAGCTCAAGGCGCTGGAGATCATCTACGAGCAGGGTCTGCTGCCGGAGCCCGCGTACATCTTCAAGCACGCGGTGATCCAGGACGTCGCCTACAACAGTCTCTTGAAGGAGCGGCGCAAGGAGCTCCACCGGGCGGTCGGCGCGGCCATCGAGGAGCTGTATCCCGACCGGCTGGCCGACCACTACCAGGAGCTCGCCCATCACTTCGTCAACGGAGAGGACTGGGGGAAGGCCTTCGAGTTCCTCGCCCGCTCCGGCGACCGTGCCAAGGACGCCTTCGCCAACCAGACCGCGCTCGACTTCTACGCCAAGGCCCTAGAGGTCGCTGGGCGCCTCTCGCCCGCCATGCCGCCCAGGCGCATCATGGAGGTCCACCAGAAGCGCGGCCAGGTCCTGCGACTCATGGGCCGCCCGGAGTCCATCCCGGAGTTCCACCGCATGCTGGCCATGGCCCGCGAGGCGGGCGACCGTTTCGCGGAGGCCCAGGCGCTGGTGGACCTCTCCCTGTCGCACTGGCTGACCATGTCCTCCGAGCACGTGCCGTCCACGAAGGCGTTCGCCGAGCAAGCGCTCGTCATCGGACGCGAGATCGGCGACGAGGAGGTCGTGGCCAAGAGCCTTTCGTACCTCGGGCTCGTGCACCAGATGGCCGGCGACCTCCTGAGGGGCGACCAGTACCTCGAGGAGTCGGTCCGCATCAGCGAGGCGCGCGGCTTCAAGGTCGCGATGGCTCAGAACCTGACGTGGCTGGGGGCCCACGCGGCGTGGCGGGGAGACTTCGACAAGGCCATTGCCCTCTCTCGCCGCGCGGAGGAAACGGCGCGGGACACCCATGACGGCCTCTCAGAGCTGATCGCCATGTCATTCCGTTGCCTTGCGCTGATCGGCCTGGGTGACTACGCCCAAGGGCTGGCCGTCATCGATGAAGGGTTGACGCTGGCACGGGAGCGTGAGGTGTCGTGGGTCGTCGGGCGCCTGACGAACTCCCTGGGGTGGCTCCACCAGGAGCTGGGTGACTTCCGGCGGGCGGCTGAGCTCGATCGTGAGAGCCAACAACTGGGTCACGCCATCAAGAATCCGAATGTCGAGGTCAGCGCCCTCATCAATATCGGCTGGGACCACTTTCACCTCGGTGAAACCGACAAATCCCTGGCCGTACTCGAAGACAGCCTCGCCCGCGTGGAGAAGTTCGCGTTCGGGGCCCACCGTTGGCGCTGGGGCATGCACCTCGCGAGCTGCCTTGCGGAGGTGTTGCTCGCCCAGGGACAGCCCGACAAGGGGCTCGTCCAAGCGGAGAAGGCGCTGGGCCTGGCACAGGCGACCGGCTCGCAGAAGTACCTGGGCAAGGCGCATCTCCTCCGCGGCCGGATCGCCATGGCAGCCCGTGACTGGGCGCGCGCCGAGGCCGACCTCCGGCAGGCGGTGTCGATCGCCCGCGCGATCAACTACCCGAACTTGATCTGGCCGTCCGCCCACGCCCTGGCGTCCACTCTCGGCTCGCGGGCCGAGGCCGACCGGACCATGCGCGCCAGGAGCGACGAGGCGCACGCCCTGGCCGTCCTGGCCGCCGAGACCATCGCCTCCATCACGCAGCGCGCACCCGACGCGGCGCTGGGGCGCACGTTTCTCGCCTGGGCGCCCGTCCAGCAGACGCTCGACGACCTGGAGCGGCTGCGCACGATCTGACCGGCCGTCGGGCCAGTCGAGAACGGCCTGACCGCCCTTGACATCCCCGGGGCCGGGGACTAAGGTTTGTCTCGCTTTTTGCCGGCCTCGTCCCCTCGACGGTGAGGCGGCGTCATCGACCCTGCATCCAGTCTTCCGAGGAGGTATGCGCGGTGAAAACGTCCGTGAGCGTCACCATCAACGGCGTCAAGCACACCCACGAGGTCGAGCCACGACTGCTCCTCGTCCACTACATCCGCGAGCTGGCCGGCCTCACCGGCACGCACGTGGGCTGCGACACCAGCCAGTGCGGCGCCTGCGCCATTCATCTGAACGGCCAGGCGGTGAAGTCCTGCACGCTGCTCGCCGTGCAGGTCGACGGGGCGCAGATCAAGACGATCGAGGGCATGGCCACCGACGGCAAGCTCCACCCCATCCAGGACGCCTTCTGGGAGAAGCACGGGCTCCAGTGCGGCTTCTGCACGCCGGGCATGATCATGTCGGCCGCGCAGATCCTCGAGCGCTACCCCAAGCCCACCGAGGAGCAGATCCGCCACCAGCTCGAGGGCAATCTCTGCCGGTGCACGGGCTACCACAACATCGTGAAGGCCATTCAGTACGCCGCCGAGCAGATGGCGGGGAAGTAGGAGGCGGCCATGGCCACGGCAAGGCTGCTGGGCGCGAGCATCAAGCGTCGCGAGGATCCGCGCTTCATCACGGGCAAGGGCAACTACACCGACGACCTCAAGCTTCCCGGCATGACCTACGCGGCCTTCGTGCGGAGCCCCCACGCCCACGCGAAGATCGCCGGCATCGACACGAGCAAGGCCAAGTCCTATCCCGGCGTGGTCGCCGTCTTCACGGGCAAGGACATGACTGGCGTGAACTCGCTGCCCTGCGGGTGGGACCTGAACAAGGGCAAGAACATCCCCGGCGTCGTGCAGGACCTCGTCATGGTCCCCCACATGCCGCTCACCTCGGACGTGGCGCGCCACGTGGGCGATCCGGTGGCCGTGGTCATCGCGGAGAGCCAGGACGCGGCCAATGACGCGGCGGAGCTGGTCGCCGTGCAGTGGCAGCCGTTGCCCTCGGTGACGGCGACGGACCGCGCGGCCCAAGCGAGCACGCCGGTGCTCCACGCCACCGCGCCCGGCAACGTGGCCTTCAAGTGGGAGCTGGGGGGCGGGGACGTGGACGCCGCCTTCAAGAGCGCCGACGTGGTCGTGAAGAAGCGCATCGTCAACCAGCGCCTGGTCGCCAATGCCATGGAGCCGCGGGCCTGCGTGGCCCGCTACGAGGACTCCACGGGCGATCTCACCCTGTGGATCACCTCGCAGAACCCGCACGTACATCGCCTGCTCATGTGCGCCTTCGTCCTCGGTATCCCCGAGCACAAGGTGCGTGTCATCGCCCCCGACGTGGGTGGGGGCTTCGGCTCCAAGATCTTCCTCTACAACGAGGAGGTCGTCTGCTCCTGGGCGACGCGGCAGGTGAAGCGGCCCGTCCGCTGGACGGCCACGCGTCGCGAGGCCTATCTCACCGACGCGCAGGGTCGCGACCACGTCACAGACGCGGCCATGGCCATGTCGAAGGACGGCAAGATCCTTGGTCTCCACGTCAAGACCACCGCGAACATGGGCGCCTATCTCTCCACCTTCGCCCCCGCCATCCCCACGTTCCTCTACGGCACGCTCCTGAACGGCGTGTACGCCATCGGGGCGATCAAGGTGGAGGTGACCGGCGTCTTCACCAACACCACGGCGGTGGACGCCTATCGCGGGGCGGGCCGGCCCGAGGCCTGCTACGTGTTGGAGCGCATGGTTGACGCCGCTGCAGCCGCCCTCAAGATGGACCCGGCCGATGTGCGGCGGAAGAACTTCATCCCGAAGTTCTCGGGTGCCTTCCAGACCCTGGTCGCCGTCGCCTATGACAGCGGCGACTACGGCAAGGCCTTCGACCGCCTCCTCCAGATGTTCGACTACAAGAAGTTCCGTGCCGACCAGGCGGAGGCGCGCAAGCAGGGGCGTTATCTTGGCGTCGGCTTCTCCACCTACATCGAAGCGTGCTCCATCGCGCCGTCTAAGGTGGTGGGCGCTCTCGGCGCCGGAGCCGGGCTCTACGAGTCGGGCAAGGTGCGCGTGCACCCGACGGGCATGGTCACGGTGTACACGGGCTCGCATTCCCACGGGCAGGGGCACGAGACCACCTTCGCCCAGCTCGTGGCCGACGACCTCCAGATCCCCATGGATCAGGTCGAGGTGGTGCACGGCGACACCGGGGCCATCCCCTTCGGCATGGGCACCTACGGCAGCCGCTCTGCCTCGGTGGGCGGTACCGCGCTCAGGATGTCGGTGAACAAGATCAAGGAGAAGGGCAAGAAGATCGCCGCCCACCTCCTGGAGGCGTCGGCGGGGGACATCGAGTACACGGGCGGACAGTTCCAGGTGCGCGGGGCGCCCGGCAAGGCGGTCCCCTTCGGCGCCGTCGCTCTCACCGCGTACGTCCCGCACAACTTCCCCGAGGGGCTCGAGCCTGGGCTCGAGGAGACGAGCTTCTACGATCCCTCGAACTTCTGCTTCCCCTTCGGCGCCCATGCCTGCGTCGTCGAGATCGATCCTGACACCGGCCAGGTGAAGATCGTGCGCTACGTGGCCGTCGACGACGTGGGCAACGTGATCAACCCCATGATCGTGGATGGCATGGTCCACGGCGGCGTCGCCCAGGGGGCCGCGCAGGCCCTCTGGGAAGGCGCGGTCTACGACGACCAGTCGGGCCAGCTCGTGACGGGCAGCATGATGGACTACGCGATACCCAAGGCGGACATGCTGCCCATGTACGAGACGGACCGCACGGAGACGCCGACGCCGGTGAACCCGCTCGGCATCAAGGGGGCGGGGGAGACGGGCACCATCGCCGCCACGCCCGCGGTGGTGAACGCCGTGGTGGACGCGCTCTCGGGGCTCGGTGTGGACCACATCGAAACCATGCCGCTCACGCCGGAGCGGGTCTGGGCGACGCTCCAGGCCGCCCAATCGAAGACGTAAGGGAGACGCCATGTATCCAGCTCAGTTCGAGTACCACAAGGCCTCCACGGTCAAGGAAGCGCTCGATCTTCTCGGCAAGTACAAGGACGAGGCCAAGCTCCTCGCGGGCGGCCACAGCCTCCTGCCCGCCATGAAGCTGCGCCTCGCCCAACCCAAGCACCTGATCGATATCGGCAAGATGGCGGGGCTCAGCGGGATCAAGGAGGACGGCGCCAACCTGGTCATTGGCGCTCTGACCACGCACTACCAGATCGAGAGCTCCGCGCTGCTCAAGAGCAAGTGCCCGCTCCTGCCCGAGGTCGCCGCCTGCATCGGCGACCTCATGGTGCGTAACCTCGGGACCATCGGCGGCAGCCTCGCGCACGCCGATCCCGCCGCGGACTACCCGGCGGCGATCATCGCGCTGGGCGCGGAGATGGTCGCGGAGGGACCGAAGGGCAAGCGGACGATCAAGGCCGACGACTTCTTCAAGGGGCTCCTCACGACTGCCCTCGCAGATGATGAGATTCTCACGGAAATTCGCGTACCGGCCGCGGCGGCCAACGTGAAGAGCGCGTACATGAAGTTCCCCCATCCCGCTTCCCGCTTCGCGGTGGTGGGGGTGGCGGCGGTGCTCACCATGGACAGCGGCAAGATCGGCAAGGCCAGCATCGGGATCACGGGGGCCGGCACCAAGGCGGTCCGCGCCACGGGTGTCGAAGGCGCCATCGCCGGCAAGGCGGCCGACGCGGCGTCGATCCAGGCCGCGGCGGAGAAGGGCCCCGACGGCGTCGACGTGCAGGCCGATCTCCAAGGCTCGGAGGAGTACAAGAAGCATCTCCTCAAGGTATTCTGCAAGCGGGCCATCGAGGCAGCCGCCAAGAAGTGACGGGAGACGAACTGCACGGGCCCCGCGGAATGATTCCGCGGGGCCTTTTCTTTGGGGGCGAGGGTGACGGCAGCGATCGTGCTGGCCGCGGGTCTCTCGCGGCGAATGGGACGGCCCAAGCTCCTGCTCGATCTCCGCGGCAAGCCGGTCATACGTCACACCGTCGAGCGCGTGGTCGCGGGCGGCCTAGAGCCCGTGCTCGTCGTGGTCGGGCCCGAGCACGAGGCGCTGCGCCGGGCCCTGGACGGCCTCGCCGTGCGCTTCGTGGTCAACCCCACGCCGGAAGCAGGCCAGGCATCATCGGTGCGCGCGGGGATCGAGGCCGTGCCCGCGGAAGCCACCGCGGCCCTCATCGCCCTCGGCGATCAGCCGGGGCTGTCGCTCGACGTCATCTCACGGCTGCGCCAGGCGATCGGCGCGACCGGGAAGAGCATCGCCGCCCCTCGCTACGCTGATGGCCTCGGCAACCCGGTGCTCTTCGCCGCTGCCGTCTTTCCCGAGCTGCTCACCCTGTCCGGCGATCGCGGCGCGCGCTCCGTGGTGGAGAAGGATCCCACGCGTCTCGCCCTCGTCGACGTCGCCGCGGCCATGCCGAGCGACCTCGACACGCCCGAGGACTACGCGAGGCTGAACGCTCTCGACAATTCGCGGTAAACTGAGAGGACCATGAGAGCCGAGATCAAGAAGATCCAGGAAATGATGGAAACAGCAGACTATGTGACCGATCCCGCGATCGCCATGTCCGTGCACCTGGCCATGACCCTCAAGAAGCCGCTCCTCATCGAGGGGCACGCCGGGGTGGGCAAGACGGAGATCGCCAAGGTGATGGCGAAAATGCTGGGGACGGGCCTCATCCGGCTTCAGTGCTACGAGGGACTCGACGCCGCCCAGGCGCTCTACGAGTGGAACTATCCCAAGCAGCTCCTCCACATCAAGCTCGAGGAGAGCTCCACCCACAGCACGTCGGAGAAGGAGGCGGCGATCTTCTCGCCACCCTTTCTCATCCGGCGGCCCCTGCTGCAGGCCATCAGCCAGCCGGGGGCGCCGCCCGTGCTCCTCATCGACGAGATCGACCGCGCGGACGAGGAGTTCGAAGCCTTCCTCCTCGAGGTGCTCTCGGACTTCCAGGTCACCATCCCCGAGATCGGGACCATCAAGGCGACGCAGCCGCCCTACGTGATCCTGACCTCGAACCGGGTGCGCGAGCTGTCCGACGCGCTCCGCCGCCGCTGCCTGTACATGTGGATCGACTTCCCGGGCTTCGAGAAGGAAGTGCGCATCGTCACCCGCAAGGTGCCCGGGGTGAACGAGCGGCTGGCCCGGGAGATCTCGCGCTTCATGGAGACGGTGCGCACCATCCGCCTCGCCAAGGTGCCCGGCGTCGCGGAGACCCTCGACTGGGCGCAGGCCCTCTCGTCGCTGCACGCCGATCATCTCGACGAGGACCTGGTGGCGGAGACCCTGGGCTGCGTGGTCAAGGACGCCGACGACGTGAAGCGCCTCAAGCGGGAACTCGCCTCCGGCGGCATTGGGCGGTTCGTGGCCGCCCAGAGCTAGGACCATGCCAGCTCCCCGGGACCTCACGCGCGCCATGCTGAAATTCGGCGGCGTGCTGCGTGCCTCGGGGCTGCCGGTGACCACACCCGAGGTGATGGACGCCGTTCGGGCCCTCGAGGCGGTCGACGTCATGGACCGCGACGAGGTCTACCTCGCCCTCCGCACCGTGCTGGTGAGCCGCATGGAGGAGCTGCCCGCCTTCGACCGCTGCTTCGAGAACTTCTGGCGCTTCCAGGCCGCGGAGGGGCAGGGGCTCGACGGGCTCGTGCCCAACGTGCCGCCGAGCCTCGCGGGCGACGAGCACGGCGGGGAGTCTCCATCTTCCTCCGCGGAGAAGCAGGCCCAGATCGCCCTCGACGACTGGGAAGGCGGCGAGGCCACCGACGACGAGCCCGTCGAGGTGCCAGGGCTCTCGGACCGCGAAGTGCTCATGGAGCAGGACTTCTCGACCTTCCCCGCCGAGCAGCTCGACGAGGTGGCCCGGCTCACCGTGCTGATCGCCAAGCGGCTGGCCCGGCGGATCAGCCGGCGCCGCAAGTCCACGCGGAAGGGCGGGGTCATCGACCTTCGCCGCAGCATGCGGGCCAATCTCATGAAGGGCGAGATCATCGAGCTCCGGCGCCGGGCGCGGCGGCGGCGCAAGGTGCGCCTGGTGCTCCTCTGCGACGTCTCGGGCTCCATGGATCTGTACAGCCGGTTCCTCCTCCAGTTCCTCTACGCCCTCCAGAACGTCTTCGGGCGCGTGGAGACCTTCACTTTCGCCACGCGCCTGACCCGTGTGACCGAGCTGCTCCGCGGACCATCTTACAAACGGGCCCTCCGCCGGCTGACCGAGGTGCGCGACTGGTCGGGTGGGACGCGGATCGGGGAGGCGATACGGGAGTTCAATCAGAACTGGGGGCACCTGGTGGATCGGAGAACCATCGTGCTGATTCTCTCGGATGGCTGGGACACGGGGGAGCCGGATGTGCTCGCCCAGGAGATGCTGACGCTGAAGCGGCGGGCCGGGCGCGTGCTCTGGCTCAACCCGCTCCTCGGCAATCCCTCCTACGAGCCGCTGACGCGCGGCATGGCCGCCGCCCTGCCGCTCATCGATCACTTCGCGGCCGCCCACAACCTGTCGAGCCTCCGCGAGCTCGCCTCTCATCTCACCCTGAGGTAACAGTATGACGACCGAGCTCTTCGAGCATCTCGACCGGCTGCGCAACGCGGAAGGCAAGGTGGCCCTGGCCACCCTCGTGAACACGCGCGGGACCACGCCCCGCAAGGAAGGCGCGAAGATGCTCGTGGGGGAGGGGGGCCGCGTCCTCGGCTCCGTCACCATCGGCGGCTGCGTCGACGCCCAGGTGATCGAGGAGTCGGCCTCCGTGCTCTCCACCCACAAGCCGCGCCTGCTCCAGCTCGATCTTGGCGACGAGGAGGCGTGGGAGATCGGCCTCACCTGCGGCGGCACCATCGAGGTCTTCGTGGAGCCGGTGGATCTGGAGAAGCCCGACGACGCCACCCTCGCCCTGTACGAGCGGCTCAAGGCGCACGCGGAGGCCGGCGGGCGCGGGGCCATCCTCACCCGGCTCGAGGGTGCGCGCGACGGCGCCAAGATGATCGTCTTCGACGGCGGCGTGCACGAGGGCTCCCTGGGCGACGCTGCGCTCGATGCGGCGGCCCTCGTCGCGGCCGCGGGGGCGATCAAGGCGGGCAAGACCGCCACCCTCACCGTGGAAGGCACCCGCGTGTTCGCCGAGGTGTTCGTGCCCGCCTCCATCCTCCTCGTGGTCGGCGCGAGCCACGTGGCCATGCCCATGGTCACCCTGGCCAAGGTGCTCGGCTTCAAGACCATCGTGGTGGACGGCCGCCC
>JBKOVG010000170.1:0-4906 GCA_046723845.1 Candidatus Methylomirabilota bacterium
CGGCCCGCTTGCTGCCTGCGTGAACGCGGCCCGTTGCCGCGATGTCGCTTACGAAGTCAGAGCCGAGGACGAAGGTGCGGGCGCAGGTCGGGCAGGTCAGACGAGCAGGCTTGGGCGTCGTGCGTAGGCGGCGCAGGTTAGTGCTCCTTCGGCAAAGCCATCGCCGCCTCCGTCCCAATCACTCGATCACCTCATCCGCCCGTCCCAGCAGCGACGGCGGGATCGTGAGGCCGAGCGCCTTCGCAGTCTTGAGGTTGATAACGAGGTCAAACTTCCTGGGCTGCTCGACAAGGCAGATCGCCAGGATTGGCTCCTTTCGAGATTTTCTTCGGCTGTTACTATTGCTGCCGACGAAGGCTGATCAAGATCGAACCATACCTTTTGCCCGGTCCTGACATCTCGTCTCCATTCACCTGCAATTCGCCCGTCAACTCCCCCCTTGGGTTCTGGTAGCGAACCACGTCGCCACTTACGGTTCCCTCGATGGGGCCATTGTCCGAGCCTCCTGGGGCCATCCGAATAACGCCCGTTACTTTGGAGCCATTCTGCTGAAGCGTAAGTTCGATGGATCCCCCAAAGGCAGAACCACCTTGTTGATAGGTGCCCCGCCATTCGCCGCTCACATCAACCGTCACGAGCGTCCGGTCGATCCAGTCCGTCTTAGCGCAGCCGGAGCCAACGGTCAGCAATGTCCCCAAGAGCGCCCACGCAGTCATTCGCATAGGGTCACCGGGGCGGCGAGGCCGGGGGAGAGGAGGGTTCGACGCGCTGGAGAGAGACTTGGCGTTTACCCACCAACGAAACGAAACCGTGCATTTCGTCGCCACTGACCGTTAGCTCACCGTCCATCCCGCCTCTCACCGCGCTGAAGCTGAACACATCGCCAGCCACGGTGCCGACGACAAGGTCCACCCCGCTTCCGAGGGGTTGATATGCGCCCATCCCGCGTCGCACAGTCCCTTTGACCGATGATCCCTGCTGCTGTAGCTCAAACCAGAGATCGCCAGAATAGCTCCCCGATCCCTGCACGGACCCATACCGGGTCCCCGTCACGTCCACGGTCACCAGCGTCCGGTCGATCCAGTCCTGTTTCGCGGCGCAGCCGGAGCCGAATGCCAGCGTGACTAGAGCAAGTAGCCCAACGATGAGCCTCATGTGATCCGAGAGAAGTCTGTGCAGAACGCACAAGGGAGACGACAGGGCGGGGGCCATCGGATCGGGTTCATGTCCGAGCCCTCCTTCCAGGCTGGCGCGAGTCTAACAGAACGCTCTCATGAGCGTGGCGGTTACGTGCGTCGAGCAGCGACGCTGCCAGTGGAAACAATCCAGCGCTGCGGCTCCACAGTCGCAAAGCGCGCGACACTGGTATCCAGCCCGCCCCAGCTGCCGTGCATCGGCACTCAGTCACCGCAAGCGCCATCGGGAAGATCGCTACCTGTTTTTACTCTTTCGGTGGAGCGGCTGGGCAATCTCGGCACCACACCCGCAGGTCATCCACACGCGCCCCGCCTCGACGCGGCCATCCATCTTCCCGCAGCGCCGATGCTCCTGAAGGAAGGCATCGAGGGCGTCCCAGAGCGTCTCCATGGCTTCGGCAGCGTAACTGAGCCGGCTTCGATGGTCGATGACCACAATCGGATACACAATCGGACCCGTGTTAAACTGCTTGGCCTTATGAGCGCTCTATCGAATGCTCCTGGCGGTGAGCACATGAACGCTTGCAAGCTGTGCGGCGAAACGCGGACGTTCTCACGAACTTACACTGTTGCGGAAGGGCCGACGTACATGCTGAGGTACTTCATCTGCAAGCACCCGATGGCAGACGTGTCGAAGGCGCAGCCATCATCGAGCGTGCAGCCGACCCGTCGACTACCCGCCCCTAGCGATTCGAGTCATCCTGCTGGTCGCTGAAGGAAGTCCCAGTAGCCAGCTGCGTGTTCCTTGACGTTTAGCGATCACCCACGCTACCTTTGCGCGTCCCATCCGCTCTTCTCCCAGGGGGTCCGCTCGGCATGAAATGTCCCCGCTGCCAGCACGAGAACGGTCCGAAGGCAAAGTTCTGTCAAGAGTGCGCCGCCCCGCTGGCCCAGACCTGCTCAAAGTGTGGAAATGAACTCCCTTCGACCGCGAAGTTCTGTCCAGAGTGTGCTCATCCAACCGGCGATGCAGTCGCTACCAATCCACGTCAACTCAGCTCTCCCGAGACCTACACTCCGAAGCATCTCGCCGAGAAGATCCTCACATCCAAAGTCGCCCTGGAAGGCGAGCGCAAGCAAGTCACCGTCCTCTTCGCCGATCTCAAGGGCTCCATGGAGCTGCTCGCCGACCGCGACCCCGAGGAGGCGCGGAAGCTGCTCGACCCAGTGCTGGAGCACACGATGGAAGCGGTCCACCGCTACGAGGGCACCGTGAATCAGGTGATGGGCGACGGGATTATGGCGCTCTTCGGCGCGCCGCTGGCCCACGAGGACCACGCAGTGCGCGCTTGCTACGCGGCACTGCGAATGCAGGAGAACGTGAAGCGGTACGCCGAGGGGATCTTCCGCACCTACGGCGTTCCCGTACGCATCCGCGTCGGCCTCAACTCCGGGGAGGTCGTCGTCCGCTCGATCGGATCGGACCTTCGCATGGACTACACGGCCGTGGGCCAGACCACGCACCTGGCCGCTCGCATGGAGCAGATGGCCGACCCCGGCGCAATCCTGCTAACCCCCGACACGCTGCACTTGGCCGAGGGCTTCGTCCAGGTCCGCTCGCTCGGAACGGTTGCCGTCAAGGGGCTGGCGTCTCCGGCCGAGATCTTCGAGCTGACCGGGGCGAGCCCCGTGCGTTCGCGCCTGCAGGCCGCCGCAGCCAGGGGCCTCACCACCTTTGTGGGCCGAGACGCCGAGATGGATACCTTGTTCACCGCACTCGAACAGACGAAGGCCGGCAAAGGTCAGGTCGTCGCCGTGGTTGGCGAGCCTGGCGTGGGCAAGTCGCGGCTGTTCTGGGAGTTTACGCACTCGCACCGCACGCAGGGGTGCCTCGTGCTGGAGGCGGCCTCCGTATCCTACGGTAAAGCCACGACCTTCCTGCCGGTGATCGACCTTCTGAAGGACTACTTCCAGATCGAGCCCCGGGACGATACGCGAAAGATCAGCGAGAAGGTCACGGGGAAGCTGTTTTCGCTGGACCGATCCCTTGAGAGCTGCCTCGCCCCGCTGCTCTGGGTGCTTGACGTGGCGGTGGAGGATGCGGAATGGAAGCGCCTGGACCCCGCGCTGCGCCGGCGGCGGCTGCTCGACGGACTGTCCCGTCTGGTCCTCCGGGAGAGCCAGGTGCAGCCCCTCGTGCTTGTCTTCGAGGATCTGCACTGGATCGACGGCGAGACCCAAGCCTTCCTGGACCAGCTCATGGAGAGCCTGCCAACGGCGCGGCTGCTCCTGCTCGTGAACTACCGCCCGGAATACCGTCACGACTGGGGTAGCAAGACCTACTACCGCCAGCTCCGCATCGACCCGCTGTCGCCGGCAAGTGCCGACCAGCTTCTTGGGACCCTCCTCGGCAATGATCCGTCCATCGTCGCGATCAGGCCGATGTTGATCGCTCGGACAGAGGGCAACCCCTTCTTCCTCGAAGAGAGCGTGCAGGGTCTCATCGAGACGGAGGCGCTCGCCGGGGAACACGGCGCCTACCGGTTGATGAAGTCGCCGGAGACACTCACCATTCCGGCGACCGTCCAAAACATCCTGGCCGCCCGCATCGATCGCCTCGTTCCCGAAGAGAAGCGGCTCCTCCAGGCCGCCTCGGTGGTCGGCAAGGACATACCCTATTCGCTGCTCCAGGCGCTCGCCGAGGCGGACGAGACGGCCTTGCGGGCAGGGCTCGCTCGCCTCCAGGCCGCGGAATTTCTGTACGAGGTCCAATTGTTCCCGGAGGCCCAGTACACCTTCAAGCATGCGCTGACCCACGAGGTGGCCTATGGCGGCCTCCTCCAAGGGCGCCGTCGTGCCCTACACGCCAGGGTCATGGAAGCCATCGAAGCGCGCTATCCCGATCGCCTGGCCGAGCAGACGAGCGGACTCGCCGTCCACGCCATGCGTGGCGAGGTGTGGACAAAGGCGCTGCACTACTGCCGGGAGGTTGGGCGCAAAGGGCGCGACCGTAGAGCATACGGCGAGGCGGCTTTGGCCTACGAACAGGCGCTCGAGGCCCTCAGGCACATCCCCGAGAGTTCCGACGCGGCGCAGTTGGCAGTCGATCTTCGGCAGTCCTTGGCGAATGTCCTGACCAACCAGGGTCAATACCAGAGAAGCGTCGCCCTCTTGGACGAAGCCGAGGCACTGGCCCGACAACTCGATGATCAAGCGCCGATGAGAGACGTGTTGGCCGTAATGAGTTGGACACGCAGGGACATGGGGGACCTTGATGGCGCGATGGCGGCAGCGAGCCGGGCTCTGGAGATAGCGGTCACGATCGGTGATCCCGTTGGGCAGGCGAGCGCATCCTACCGTCTAGGGCAGGCATTCTTTTCGCTTGGCGACGTCGGCAGGGCAGCAGAGTTGATGCGGAGCAATGTGGAGGCGACGCTCGACGCGTCTGATCCAGCCCAGATGGCTCTCTCGATCAGCTCACGCGCATGGCTGGCGCGTCTTCTAGCCTTGCTCGGGGAATTCGCCGAAGCACGGAGCCATGGAGAACAGGCGCTCCGTCTCGCCATGGTGAGACAAGGGTCAGCACCGATCATTGCCCATGGAGCCCTCGGCATTGTGTACCTCGCCCAAGGAGATCTGGAGGCAGCCATCAGGGTGCTCGAGCCAGGCTTGGCCCTCTGTCGCGCCGCCGATGAGAGGGCCTGGGCACCGACTATTGCTGGGGTGCTGGGTGAGGCGTACGCGCGCGTGGGACGTCTCGCCGAGGGCCG
>JBKOVG010000271.1:0-14085 GCA_046723845.1 Candidatus Methylomirabilota bacterium
GGCCGAGACGGCCTTGAGGAGGCTCGTCTTGCCGGCCCCGTTCGGGCCGACGATGGCGGTGATCGATCCCTCGGCGACCCGCAGCGTGGCGCCGTTGACCGCGCGCGCCTTGCCGTAGGCGACCTCGATCTGCTCGACGTCAAGCATCGCAGTTGCGTTCACCCCAGCTCCGCCACGCCGAGATAGGCGTCGACCACGCGCTGGTCGGCGGTGAGCCGGCCGGGCGCGCCGTCGTAGATCTTCTGCCCGAAGTGCAGCACCACGGCGCGGTCGCAGTAGCGGCTCACGATCCGCATGTTGTGCTCGACGAGCACGATGGTGCAGCGGCGGCGGATCACCGTGGACACGAGGTCCATCATGCGGGTCGACTCCTCGTGGGCGAGGCCCGCGGCCGGCTCGTCGAGGAGGAGCACCGTTGGGTCGGTGGCCAGTGCCACCGCCACGGTGAGGAGCTTCTGGATGCCGAGGGGCTGCTCGCCGGCGATGTCGTCGCGGTGGCTCGCGATGCCGAGGGCGTCGAGCAGCCCCTCCGCGCGCTCCTCGAGCTGGCGCTGCTCGCGGCGGTAGGCGGGCGTGCCGCAGAGCCCGGCGAGGAAGCGGCCCGGGATGTGGCGGTGCAGCCCCTGGAGCACGTTGTCCAGCGCGGAGAGCTCGCTGAACAGCGTCACCTGCTGAAAGGTGCGGGCGATGCCGTGGCGGGCGCGGTCGTGGCTCGAGAGGTGGGTCACGTCGCGCCCGCCCAGCAGCACCTGGCCGCGCGTGGGCTGAAACGCCCCCGCGACGATGTTGAACAGCGTGCTCTTCCCCGCGCCGTTGGGCCCGACGAGGCCGACCAGCTCGCCCTCGCCGACGGTGAAGCCGACATCGTCGAGCGCGGTGAGCCCGCCGAACTGCTTGGTGATGCCGTGCACCTCGAGGACGGCGGTCATCGCTCGACCGCGGTGACCGGCGCCTTGGCGAGGCGCAGCCGGCGCGCCGCCCACGCCTCGCGCATCCGGGGCAGCTGGATCAGCCCGCCGGGCAGGGCCAGGATCACCACCAGCAGCACCAGCGCGTAGACGAGGCTCTTGTAGTAGCCGGCCGCGAAGAGCTGCTCGCCCAGCGCGGTGAGCAGCACCGAGCCGGCCAGCGGCCCCCAGAAGCTCCCCAGCCCGCCGACCATGTTGAAGATCACGAGGTCGGTGGAGAAGAAGAACGTGAACACGAACGGGCTCACGAAGCGCAGGTAGTGGCAGTGGATCGCCCCCATGAGGCCGCAGAAGAAGCACGAAGCCACGAAGGCCAGCGTCTTGTGGCGGGCGGAGGCGATGCCCACGCTCTCGGCGAGCGCCTCGGTGTCGCGGGTGCGGAGCGCCAAGAGGGTGAAGCCGAAGCGCGTGGCGGCCAGGCGGTAGAGGAACAGCAGCGACACCAAAGCGGCGGCGAGCACGACGTAGTAGAAGCCGAGGTGGCCGTTGAGCTTTACGCCCCAGATCGACGGCCGGGGGACGTTGGCGATGCCCGCCGGCCCGCCGAAGGCGTCGACGGCGCGGAAGACCGCGTTCACCACCTCGGCGAAGGCGAACACGCTCAGGCTGAAATAGATGCCGCGCAGCTTGAGGGTGACGAGGCCGAGGAGCCACGCAAATGCCGCAGCGACGAGTGCGCCGGCGAGGATGCCGAGCCACGGGGACACGCCGAGGTTGGTGGCGAGCAGCGCCGAGGTGTAGGCGCCGAGGGCGATGTAGCCGGCGTGGCCGAACGACAGGTACCCCATCCGCATGATGACGTACAGCGCCTCGGCGTAGACCGCGTTGATGAGCACCACGATGGCCACGTGCAGCACGTAAGGCTCGGCCAGTGGCGGCAGCGCCACGAGGGCGACGAGGAGAACGGTGAGGGCGGCGGCCTTCACGCTCATGCGCGCCCGAGCAGCCCGGCCGGCCGCACGACGAGGACGGCGATCATCACCGCGAAGACGAGCCCGTAGGCCGCCTCGGCCCCGAACAGCACCCCGCCGACCGACTGCAGCACGCCGACGAGGAGGCCGGCCAGCACGGTGCCGGTGATGGACCCGAGGCCGCCCACGATGATGATGAGGAACGACATGAGGATCGGCTCGAGGCCCATGCCAGGGTTCAGCGAGTAGATCGGAGCGACGAAGGCGCCCGCGACGGCGGCGAGGACGAAGCCCGTGGCCACGCTGAGCGCGGCCACCCGGTTGGCGTTGACCCCGAGCATGCGAGCGGTCTCCTCGTCCTCCTCGATGGCCCGCATGGCGAGCCCGACCTTCGTGCGGTAGACGAGCAGGTACAGGCCGGCCACCAGCACCACGGCTACCCCCGCGGCGAGCAGCCGCTCGCGGGGCAACCGCACGCCGAGGAACTGCACGATCCCCGAGACGTAGGTGGGCACCGTCTTCTCCTGGATGCCGAAGACGATCCACCCGACGGACTGGATCACCAGCGAGATGCCGACCGAGGCCACCACGAGCTGCAGCCACTGGCCGCGCAGCGAGCGGAACACGCCGCGCTCGATGGCGAGGCCGAACAGGAGCGAGAGCACGACGATGACGAGGATGGTGGGGGCGAGCGGCAGTCCCCCGACCACATGGAAGTAGAACACCGCCATCGCCCCCAGCATGTAGATCTCGCCGTGGGCGAAGTTGACGATGTGCAGGATGCCGTAGATCAGCGTGAGCCCGAGGGCCACGAGGATGTAGAGGATCCCCGTGAGCAGGCCGATGGCCAGCCCCTGCGCGAGCAGGGGGAGGTAGATCTCCACGCGCTAGTGCGCCTCCAACGAGTATTGGCTACACGCCATGTGGCCCCGCAGAGTGCCGGGCCAAATTGCGAGCCAGACGAGGCCCGAGGGAGGCCGCAGCCCGAGGCGTACGTGGGTGTACGTTGAGGGCTGCGGCCGACCGAGAACGAAGTATGGCGAAGTCAAGTTGGCCCGGCACTAGTCGAACTTCCCCGTGCGCACATCGAAGGGCTCCCACTTGCCGTCCTTCAGGATGGCCGCGGGAATCGGGAGCACGATCTGGCGCTTGGCCCCGTAGGTCTTCTCGCCTCCCCACGTCGCCGCCCCGAACGGGTGCTGGGGATACGTCGACTGGCCGAGGGCGTCGGCGACCTTCTTGGTGTCGAACGTGCCCGTCTTCTGGATGACGTCGGCGACCCAGCGGGTGGCGGCGTAGGCCTCCCACAGCGTGCCCGGCGCGGCCTCGCCGTACTTCTTCTGGTGGCGCTCGGCGAGCTGCGCGTAGAGCTCCGTGGGCGGCTTGGCCCAGATGCGCAGGGCGATGATGTTGTCGCCGGCCTTGCCCGCGATGTCCGAGATGGCCTTGGCCTCGAGCACCGCCGTCGAGTTCAGGAAGTAGCCGGTGAAGCCCAGCTCGCGGGCCTGCTTGGCAATGAGGGCGATCGATCCGGTGGGCGAGCCGTCGGTCTCGATGAGGTCGGGCTTGTGGGCGATGAGCCGGAGCAGGGCGGGGCCGAAGTCCTTGGCGCCGCGCTCGTAGTACTCCTCGGCGACGAACGAGACGCCCTTGCCCTTCAGCGCCTCGACCTGCGCCTTGAGGACGCGCCCGTCGTTCTTGCCCAGCTCGTCGTTGGGGCCGAGGAAGGCCACGCGCTTGATGCCGAGCTTCTCGACGACCGCCGCGGTGTACGTCTGGTAGAGCTGGTCCGAGGAGGCCATGATACGGAACACCGTCGGGTTGTCGGCGTTGGTGATCTGGCGGCCGGCGGCGGCGAAGGCCAGGTCGAGGAAGCCCGTCTCCTTGATGATGGGCAGGATCGGCGGATGCACGCCCGCGCCGATGATGATCCCGTACTTCACGCCGTCGTTGTAGACGGCGCGGTTCATCGCGGCCACCGTCTTGCCGGGATCGTAGACGGTGTCGTAGGTCACCACCTCGATCTTGTACTTGTCCCCGCCCACGGTGAGGGTGCCGACGTCCTCGGCGGCGAACTCCATGCCGCGCTGGACGCCGAGGCCGAAGGCGGCGGCCGGCCCCGACACGGGCACGATGGCCCCCATCTTGAACGTCTTCTGGGCCTGGGCGTCCGGCGGCAGGGCGAGACCGGCTAGGAGCGCGACGGCGGCGACGACGGTGATGACGCGCGAGAGCCGCATCATGAAGGTCCTCCTTGGTGAAGGTGGCCGAGGGCGACGAGCCCGCTCGCTGCTGCGGGGGCGATCAGCGGCGGCCCCGCCGGCGGAGCTCGTCGGTGGCGTGGCGGTCGACGGCTGGCGGATCGGCGGCGGTGAGCATGACGGTGGCGGCCTGGTTCGCGACGGTGGTCGGCACGTTGGCCATGCGCACCGCGCCCGACGCCTCGTCGACGAGCACGAGGTCGGTGAAGGTCCCGCCGACGTCGACTCCCACTAGCATCGTCTCCGCCATGTGCCCTCCTTGTGGCCGCGCCGCCTGCCGCGCGGTGACGCCCGAGCCTAGTGGGCGACGCTCGCCGGTGTCAAGCGGAGTGGCCTCACGATTCGTGTGGAAAACACCCGAATTCGCTAGGGGAAGATTCCGCTCCTGAGAGCACTATCCGTCCGTGGGATCTAAATTAGGAGGGGCGCTCCGCCGAGCGGGTGCGGTTCCGCCTCAAGCGGCCGTGGCCCGACTTCATGACCTTCTACGGCACGCCGGCGACCGGCGCCGGCTGGGTCGTCCCGAAGAAGTACGTCGAGCGCGTGGGCGACGACGGATTCAAGAAGGCGCCCGTCGGCGCCGGGCCGTTCAAGTTCGTCTCCTACAACCCGGGCATCGAGCTGGTGCTGGAGGCCCACGAGCAGTTCTGGCGGAAGACTCCGGGCATCAAGCGCCTCGTCATCAAGTCGGTCCCCGACGAGGCCACGCGACTGGCCATGCTCAAGCGGGGCGAGGCAGACATCGCCACCCTGTTCCGCGGCCCCCTCGCCGAGGAGATCCGGCGCACCCCGGGGCTCACCTTGAAGCCGACCTACCTGCCCGTGACGCAATGGCTCCTGTTCACCGAGCAGTGGGACCCGAAGTCGCCCTGGGCGGACCGGCGCGTGCGGCTCGCGGCCAACCTCGCCATCGACCGTCAGACGATCAATCAGGCCGAGACGCTGGGGCTGTCGAAGGTCACCGCCAGCATCATTCCCCAGAGCTTCGAGTTCTACTGGCCCGCGCCCCTCTACCCCCACGATCCGGCCCGGGCCAGGCAGCTCCTCGCGGAAGCCGGCTATCCCAATGGCTTCGACGCGGGGACGCTCTCGGCGGATCTCTCCTTCGCGACGACCGGCGAGGCGGTGGTGAACGACCTCCGCGCCGTCGGCATCCGCGCGGCGCTCCGACCCCTCGAGCGCGCCGCGCTGTTCAAGGAGTATCAGGAGAAACGACTCCGGCACATCGTGTACGCGGGAAGCGCCGCCTTCGGCAACGCGGCCACCCGGCTCGACGCTTTCGTCGCCTCGACGGGCACGTACACCTATGGTACGTATCCCGACATCGAGGGCCTCATCCGGGAGCAGGAGGGCGAGCTGGACCCCAAGCGTCGCGAGGCCACGCTGCACCGGATCCAGCAGCTCGTGCACGACAAGGTGATCTTCGCGCCCCTGCTGGAGCCCGCCATCCTCTACGGCGTCGGGCCGCGCATCGCCGAGTCTGCCCTGGGTCTCATCACCAACATGGCGGGCTCGGCGCCCTACGAGGACATCAGGCTGAAGGGCAAATGAGGACGGAGGCGCCCATCATGAAAGGGATACGGCTCGGCCTGACGGCACCGCTCGTCCTGCTGCTCCTCGTCTCGCCCGTCGCCATCACCGCGTCGGCCGGCGCCGCGCCCGAGGGCCAGATGACCTGGGCCGTGCACATCTCGCTCGCCCCCACCTGGTTCGATCCCGCGGAGACGCCCGGGATCGCCACGCCGTTCATGGTCCTCTACGCGCTCCACGACGCGCTGGTCAAGCCGATGCCGGGCAATCCCATGGCGCCGAGCCTGGCCGAGTCCTGGACCGTGTCGAAGGACGCCCTCGTCTACGAGTTTGTCCTGCGCCAGGGAGCGCGCTTTCACAACGGAGATCCCGTCACGCCCGACGACGTCAAGTTCTCCTTCGAGCGCTACCGAGGCGCGGGGGCGAAGCTCCTGAAGGAGAAGGTGGCCGCGGTCGAGATCGTCGATGCGCAGCGCATCCGCTTCCGGCTGAAGGAGCCATGGCCGGACTTCATGACCTACTACGGGAGCCTGGCCACCGGCGCCGGCTGGGTCGTGCCCCGGAAGTACCTGGAGAAGGTCGGCGACGACGGCTTCAAGAAGGCGCCCGTCGGCGCCGGCCCGTACAGGTTCGTGTCGTTCAATCCGGGCGTCGAGCTCGTGCTCGAGGCGCACGAGCAGTACTGGCGCAAGGCTCCGTCCGTGAAGCGCCTCGTCTTCAGGGTCGCCCCCGACGAGGCCACGCGGCTGGCCATGCTCAAGCGGGGCGAGGCCGACGTGGTCTACCTGCTCCAGGGCGAGCTGGCCGAGGACGTGCGGCGCACGCCGAGCCTCACCCTCAAGCCGACGCCCATCGTCTCGACCCACTGGCTGGTCTTCGTCGACCAGTGGGACCCGAAGTCACCGTGGGCGGACCGGCGCGTCCGCCTGGCCGCCAACCACGCGATGGACCGTCAGGCCGTCAACGAGGCGCTGACGCTCGGCTTCTCGCGCATCACCTGGAGCATCATTCCCCAGAGCTTCGACTTCTACTGGCAGCCGCCCGCGTACCCGTACGATCCCGCGCGGGCCAAGCGCCTCCTCGCCGAGGCCGGCTACCCGAACGGCTTCGACGCCGGCGACCTCTGGTGCGACGCCGCCACGTCGGCGATGAGCGAGGCGCTGGCCGGCTACCTCCAGTCGGCGGGCATCCGCGTGAAGATCCGGCCCCTCGAGCGAGCCGCCTTCTTCAAGGGGTTCCAGGAAAAGAAGCTGAAGAACCTCGTCTACGCCCTGAGCGGTGCCTTCGGAAATGCCGCGACCCGCCTCGAGAACTTCACGGTGGCGGGCGGGCCCTACGTCTACGGGAACTATCCGGACATCGACGGGCTCTTCCGTGAGCAGGCGGTCGAGCTGGACCGGAAGCGGCGGGAGGCGACGCTGCACCGCATCCAGCAGCTCGTGCATGACAAGGTCATGTACGCGCCGATCTGGGAGCTGGGCTTCATCCACGCTCAGGGCTCGCGGGTGGCGGAGTCCGGTCTCGGGCTCATCCCCGGATGGGCGTTCTCCGCGCCCTACGAGGACGTGAGGCTCAAAGGGAGGTGACGCGCCGCGCGCCGACTACTGCTTCTTGATCTCGCGTCCCGCTTTTCCTTTCGACACCCCGCACAGCCCTGCCCGCGAACCAAATCCCGCGATCGGGAAAGGACTGAAGATGAGCGTTCCCTCGGACGCGGAGATGATCCGGCGCTCGCTGACCGAGCCCGAGGCCTTCGGGGTGATCTACGACCGCCACGCGGCCGCCCTGCTGCGTTTCCTGGGGCGCCGGGCGGGGCCCAGAGTCGCCGAAGGGCTGGTCGGGGAGCTGTTCCGGATCTCTTTCGAACGGCGCAAGACGTTCGACGCGTCCCGGGAGAGCGCGCTCCCGTGGCTGTACGGGATCGGCTCGAACCTGTTGCTGAAGCACCGGCGCAGCGAGGCTCGCCGGCTGCGCGCAAGCGCGCGGATGGTGGCTGTCGGCGAGCGAGCGGATCGGCGCGCGAGCGCAGCGGCGCTCGACGCCCGCGTCTCGATTTCGCGCGTGGCCGATGCGATCGCCTCGCTCACTGACGAGGAGCGCGAGCCGCTCCTCCTCTTCGCGTGGGAGGAGCTCTCGTACCAGCACGTGGCCGAGGCGCTCGAGCTGCCGATCGGGACCGTGCGTTCGCGGCTCAACCGCGCCCGCGCGCACCTGCGCGAACTGCTCGAGGGGAACGGGAAAAATAGGATGAAATCTCGATGAAGCCCATGGACCTGGTGAAGAAGCTGCGGCGCGAGCCCGCGGTGGCTCGGGTGGCGCTCGAGCGGGGAAAGGCGGTGCTCATGGCCACGATCCAGCAGGAAGTCCAGCCCAGGCGACGACCGACGATCGTTCCGCGGCTTCCCTACGAGGACGTCGGCGCCGCGCTCTCGTTCCTGGAGCGCGCGTTCGGGTTCCGCGAGGTTGCCGCCGCGCGGGGCGTGCGCGCGGACGGCGCCGTCGATTACACGATGGTCGAGTTCGGGGACGGCATGATCGGACTCGGTGCGCAGGGCGCCCACGGTGCGTTCAGCCCGAAGAGGGCCGGCACGGCAACCCAGTACATCACCGTGCACGTCGACGACATCGACGCGCACCATCAGCGTGCGGTGGCCTCGGGGGCCGAGATCGTCAGCCGGCTGCACGATCACCTGCGGGACTATCGCGTCTACGAGGCGCTCGACTTGGAGGGCCACCGCTGGCGTTTCCTCCAGTGGCTCCGGTGAAGAATCGCGCGCGCGGAGGACACCACATGAACGCGACCAAGGGCATCGTCGTGCCGGCGGGTGAGGGGACGCATCTCGACATGCGGGCGCCGGGCCGCTTCGCCACCCTGAAGCTCCTCGGCCACGAGACGAACGGGAGCATCATGCTGTTCGAGGAAACGGTGCCCGCGGGCACCAAGAGCCTCTTCCACCTGCACCGCGACAGCGACGAGGTCGCGTGGGTGCTCGCCGGCGAGATCACATTCATGATCGGCGACGATGTCAGGGT
This sequence comes from Candidatus Methylomirabilota bacterium, assembly GCA_046723845.1. Classification (GTDB taxonomy): domain Bacteria; phylum Methylomirabilota; class Methylomirabilia; order Rokubacteriales; family CSP1-6; genus AR37. Next base: position 8,704 of record JBKOVG010000271.1, read on the forward strand.
GGGCGGGCCGGGCACGTGCGCGTTCCTTCCGCGCAATGTCCCGCATGCGTGGAAGAACAGCAGCCGCGACACGGGACGCGTGGTGTTCCTCTACACGCCGGCGAGCGCCGGCGGCTACGTCGAGGAGCTGTTGCATCGTCCCGGCCCGATGAGCGACGCGGAGCGCAAGGAGCTCCGCGAGCGCTACCGCTGGGAAATCGTCGGTCCGAATCCGCTGTGAGTCGTCGCCCGTGAGCGGTGAGACGCACATCCGCAAGGTCCGCCCGGACGAGATCGATCAGGTGTGGCGCGTGCACGTCGCCTCGAGCAGCGACGGCGCGGTGCGGAGGGGCGGCTCGCCGCGATCGGTCGACGAGCCCGTGCCGACTGATGCACGAGTGGCGTTGACCAGCGACCCGGACGGCTATTTCTGCGCCGTCGAGGGCGGACAGATCCGCGGCATGGTCTCGGCTCTCGTGCGCGGCCGCGTGTGGTATCTCTCCATGTTCTTCGTGCTCCCCGGAGACCAGGGGCGTGGCGTAGGCCGGGCGCTGCTCCAGCGTGCGCTGGCCTACGGCGATGGGAGCGGCGTGGACGTGCGCTGCGTCCTGTCCTCGCTGGACCCGCGCGCGCAGGCACGCTACGTGATGGCGGGGATGGCGCCGCGGTGGCCGATCTATGGTTTGAGCGGGGACGCCGCAGCAGTGGCGCGGCTCGAGGCGCGTGTCGGACACGACCTGCGGCCGCGCGAGCTCTCGCCGGATCTCGGCGCCGCCGAGAAGCTGGTCGCGGAGGCCTTCGGCGACCGCCGCGCTCACGATCTGGCCCACTGGCGGAGCGACGGCGGCTCGGCGGTGGCCATCGAGCGCGACGGCTGGCTCGCCGCCTTCGCGTTTCGGCGCGGCCAGCGGATCGGGCCGGCGGCGGCGCGCGACGAGACGGCGCTCCTCGAGGCCGTGACGGCGGCGGCGGTGGCCGCCGCGGGGGATGGCAAGAGCGTGACGATGCGCGTGCCCGGCGCGTGCGCTTCCCTCCTCGAGGCGCTCGTCACGAGCGGCTTCCACATCGGCAACATCACCGTGTTCCTGTCCTCGCGGCCGTACGGCCGGCCGGAGCTCTACCTGCCGTCGGGGCCTATTCTCTATTGAGGGGCTGCGGTCGCCTCTCGAAGCCCGCAGGGCCGAGGGGCGCGACCACCTCGCAGCCATCGCGGCGCGGCCCCGGCGCGGCCGCACACCCCATGCTGTCTGGTATTGCTCCGCCAATGGCAATCACGGCGCGATTGATTCGCGGTTACAATGCAGCGGAGGAGGCACCATGCGCCAGTTCACCGAGGACACTCTGACCGACGAAGTGGTTGCACGGCTCGAGGGCGTCAAGGATCCCCGCTTCAAGCAGCTGATGACCAGCCTGATCCAGCACCTGCACGCGTTCGCGAAGGACGTCGAGCTCACCGAGGAGGAGTGGTTCGAGGCGATCAAGTTCCTCACTGCGGTCGGGCAGAAGTGCGACGGCAAGCGCCAGGAGTTCATCCTGCTCTCCGACGTGCTCGGCCTGTCGATGATGACGGTGGCGATCAACCACAAGACCGAGCCGGGCGCAACGGAGGCGACGGTGCTCGGGCCGTTCTACGCGCACGGCGCCAGGGAGTTCGGCTATGGCGGCGACCTGCGCGAGGGCGCGACCCTGAAGGGCGAGGACGTCTGGGTGAGTGGGCGCGTCGTGTCGGTCGACGGCACGCCGATTCCGGGCGCGATGCTCGACATCTGGCAGGCGAAGGCCGACGGCATCTACGATCTGCAGACCGACGGGGAGTTCGAGCTGCGCGGGCGCGTCAAGGCGAACGAGAAGGGCGAATACGCGTTCAAGAGCTACAAGCCCAAGTTCTACAGCATCCCGATTGACGGGCCGGTCGGCGACCTGGTGCGCGCCACGGGCAACCACCACATGCGTCCGGCGCACATGCATGCGATCGTGTCCGCGCCGGGCTACCAGCAGGTGATCACGCACGTGTTCGTCGAGGGCGATCCCTACCTCGACGGCGACGCCGTGTTCGCGGTGAAGGACTCGCTGATCGCCAGGTACGAGAGGCTGGCCGACGCCGACGCGAAGAAGCTCGGGTTGCCGGCGGGCAGCCTCAGGCTCGATTTCGACTTCAGGCTGTCGGCCGACAAGGCGGGCGCGAAGCAGGCGCGCCAGAAGATCGCGGCGAGCGACGCGGTCGCGTGATCGAGGGGGCGCGGCACGCTGCCCCTGCGCGGTGATTCCGAGTCCCTACCGGCCCGGGGCAGGGCCGATTGCTCGTCACTGCAGCATCTTCCTGGACGACACCGAGAGCTCTTCAGGCGCTCTTCGCGCGCACGACCAGCTGGACGTCGCAATCCAGCACCTGGAAGAGCCGGAGCATCTGGTCGACGGACTTCCGATAGTTCGTCTGATCCAGGAGCCTGTAGAGCTGCGTCGGAGAGGTGCCGAGCCGGCGGATGATCTCGCGCTTGGCTAACCGCGTACGCGCGACGCGCTTCTGTGCTTCGAGGGTCAAGCGATATAGGAGTAGATCACGAAGATGGTCAGGGTCCTGGTTGTACTCGAGAACGTGCTCGACGTGCACGGTTCCCTGACGGCCGGACTCGAGCTCATAGGTGAATCCCTCCCCCCCGAGCTCACGGTCGATGTGCACGCTGGCGATGGGGTCGTCGGCCGTCGGCGGGACCTCGAGCCTGGTGAACGGGAAGACGAGCCGCTTCTTGGCCGCCGTGATCTCGAACGCCTTGCGTCGGTTGTTCGCCTTCACGCTCCGAATCTTCATAGGCGTCCTTCTCTTTCGAGCTGTCTGATCAGCTCGAGGATCTTGACGGTTGCCTTCCCTTTCATCGGGGTCCTGTTCTCGAGATCCCACTTCACGATGAGCCGGCCACTCCGGTATACGTGAACATGACGCGACCGGTGATCGCTCGGCCAGGCTATAACGATGAAGCCACCGCGTCGTATCTTCGGCAAAGATGATGTTACCTTGTAGAGTAACGCTTTTCAAGCGTGGTGAGTTGAAGAAGATGGTTCGGTCGCTCCGAGCTCTAGAGACCTGATTCAGGGCCGGCGCGGCTTGACACTTTTGGCTGCTGGGGCACGTCAAGAACGAAAAGCCTGCATCCGAGTACCGGCGGATACGATCGTTTTCCTCTAAGGCGTGTCAGTGACGCTTCGGGGCCTTCCGTCTGGCCAGGATCCGAGAGTCGTAGCGAAATTCCCGCGCGATCTCCATTCGAACAGCGCGAAATTCCGGATGATCGGGATTCAGGACGGCGATGGTTTCCTCCGGGAGGATGGCAGAGGGGAGATAGAGGGCAAGGGATCGTTTCTCTCGAGCCCAGCGCGTACCGAACTGCATGCTGGCCGGGCCCGGAGGGAGCATGTTCCAGCCTGGAGGCAGGTCGGCAAGTGCCACCGTCTCTGAAGATGCGCTCTCGGGCAACACTACGCGGACCAGGACGAGGTCGGGAGGTACTGAACCCGCGATGTGGACAAATTTCTCGAGCGCGACAATGCCGACAGTCTTGCCGGCGTATATGACCGCCGTTCCCACTATGTTCCAGCGTCCGCCTGCGTCCCGGGCGCCCGTACCGAGCCTATCGAGAGCATAGGCTCGTCTCGCGAGTCGCCACAGGACCGTGTCTGCCACTAGAACACGCCACCATGGTTGATCGCGGAGAGAATCCGTCGGACTTCTCTGGCGCCAGGTTCGGTGTCCAACATGGACAGAGGTGTCGCAGCCTTCAAGGCAAGGTTTGGAGTCTTGAGCCACTGCGCTGCCGCCTCTCGCCCACCGAACGTCTCTTCCGCCGTCTTCGTGATCTCTGCCACGCGTACGACACGCTCCGACGCTCCTGGGTCAAGCGGCCGATTGTCCTTGATGAGCTTGTGCGCCGTGCTCTCGGGAGTGCAGAGTAGCTTGAAGATATCGTTCTTTGGAACGTGGAGATACGCGACCATATCGTCGACGACGCGCGCGCTCACACCGCTCCGAATCAGGTCGATCTTCTTCGCGGCTGGCGTGTCCTGTGCCAGGAGCGCTTGAAACAAGAATGCAGGGCGCCTCGTGATCCGCCTTCCAGCGAATTGACTGACGGCATATCTTTTCTTGGTAGCTCTCCGGGAGCGTTTGGCCATGACGTCATCCTCCTCGGAACCAGGGTAACTCTCGGTCGAGAGTACCGCAACTGCTAATCTGGAGATGCAGAGCCCAGATCAGCCGGAGCGGTTCATGTATCCGGTTGCATCAGCTGGACATCGAAATTCGGCACACAAGGTTGCTGGCCGCGTCGTCGAGATCGCGACTGCCTCTAGACCCATGGCGTCGAGGAGTGCGCCGCGCCCTCGACATCTGATCTCAGGGCCGCCGCGGCTTGACACTGGCCGGGATCGCCCACTAGGCTCGCGGCGTCACGATTCGTAGCCGCCGGGGCTGGTCCGCCCGGAGCCCCAGGGGGGTAGATGGCCGAGACGAAGCTCGTCGGTGTCGACGTGGGTGGGACCTTCACCGATCTCGTGGTCGTGGACGAAGGCACGGGCCGCGTGCTGGTGGCCAAGGTGCCGACGACGGTGGCGAACCAGGCCACGGGGGTCGTGGCGGCCCTCGCGGCAGCCCATGCCGCCCCCGCCGAGCTCAAGGTGATCGTGCACGGCACGACCACCGCGACCAATGCCCTGCTCGAGCGCAAGGGCGCGCGGACCGGGCTCATCACCACGCGCGGCTTCCGCGACGTGCTCGAGCTGGGGCGGCGCACGCGTCCCACGCCGTACGGGCTCAAGGGCAGCTTCGAGCCGCTGATCCCGAGAGATCTGCGCCTCGAGGTCGACGAGCGCGTGGACGCCGAGGGCCTCGTCGTGGTGCCCCTCGCCGAGGACCAGGTGCGCGAGGCGGTGGAGCGGCTCCGGGCGCAGGGCGTGGAAGCGCTCGTCATCCACTTCATCCACTCCTACCTGAACGACAGCCACGAGCGCCGGGCGCGAGAGATCGCCGTCGCGCTCTGGCCGAATGCCTACATCACGGTGGGGGCCGAGCTCCTGCCGGAATACCGGGAGTTCGAGCGGGGGACGACGGCGGCGATCAACGGCTTTGTGCAGCCGGTGATCGACCGCTACTTGCGGAAGCTGGCTGGCGATCTCGCCCGCCAGGGCTATCGGCGCGAGCTGCTCGTCATGCAGGGCAACGGCGGGACCATGTCCGTCGACGTGGCCGCCCGCCACGCGGTGAGCACGCTGATGTCCGGCCCCGCCGCCGGCGCCGATCGTGTGGATGTCGATCATCGGCACGCGGACCGGCAGGCCGTAGCCGAGCTCCTTGTCGGCGCTGACCACCGGTCTGCCGTCTCGGATTAGGCCCACGTCGAAGCTCGTGCCGCC
>JBKOVG010000336.1:0-13694 GCA_046723845.1 Candidatus Methylomirabilota bacterium
TGCTGGTTTTTGCGCCACGGCGGGTTGTTGTGGGGCGCCCCCACCGGGTGTGGCCCCGCCCCCGGGGGGGGGTGGGGGTGGGCGCCCGCACGTCGGTAGAGCGGCTCCGCGTCGGGGTAGCGGCCCTGCACTCGGTAGAGCTCGGCGAGATTGTTGAGTGACTCCGTCATCACCGGCGTCTCCCGCCCTGGGCCGGGATCGAGAATGGCCAGGGCGCGCTTGTACGCGCTTTCCGCCTCCGCGTAGCGGCGCTGCTCGAAGTAGACGAGCCCGAGATTGCCGAGGGTGACGCCGACATCGGGATGCTTCGGTCCCATGCGCGCCTCGCGAAGGGCGATGGACCGCACGAGCAACGGCTCGGCGTCGACATAGCGCCCCTGCACGCGGTAGAGATCCCCGAGGTCGTTGAGGGTCACGGCCAGCGCGGGATGATCGCTCCCCAGCGCGCGCTCCTGGATCATCAGCGTGCGCCGGTAGAGCGCCTCGGCCTCGCGATAGCGGCCCAGCGCATTGTAGAGCGCGGCGAGACCGCCCAGGGGGCCGGCCATGCGGATGTGGTCGGGGCCCACGGCGCGCTCCACGATGACAAGGGCGCGCTGATAGAGCGGCCCGGCCTCCACGTAGCGCGCCTGCTCGCGATACAGCAGGCCGAGGCCCGAAAGCGTGCGCGCCACTTCGAGATCGTTCGCCCCCAGCGCCTTCTCCTGGATCTGGAGGGCCCCGCGGTAGAGCGGCTCGGCCTCCGCGTAGCGTGCCCGCGCCTGGTGGACCGCGGCCAGGTTGATCATGGAGCGCGCCGTCTCCAGATTGTCAGGGCCGAGCTTCTTCTCGGCGATGGCCAGGGCGCGGCGGATCACCGGCTCCGCGTCGCCCACGAGCCCCTGCTGGAGCCACACCGCGCCCACGGAGTTGAGGGGAGCCACGAGGCGGACATCGTCGGCGGGCACCGACTGCTCGGTCACCGACAGCGCGCGATGCAGGACGGGCGAGGCCTCGCGCAGCCGGCCCAGCTCCCGGTAGAAGTGGCCGAGGGCGGTGAGGCTCTGCGCGAGCCGCGGATCGGCCGCGCCGGAGGACTCCGCCTGCTTCACCGCCCCGAGATACAGGCGCTCCGCTTCCGCGACCTGCCCGCGGTCCCACGCGCGCTCGGCCGCGCCGAGAAGGTCCTCCCCGCTCGGCGACTGTGCGCCGGCGGCGAGGGGCCACAGGAGCAACGCGAGGAGGACGAGCCGCATCCCAACGGCGGGCAAGACGGCGGAAGAGGGACGGCTCAGGAGCAATCTCGCATGCTGGACAGCACCTTCGGCAGTATACCGTGCCGGGGAATCGGTGTAGACTAGGCGTCCCAGGAGGGCACGTCATGAGTGAAGAGCTGGCGACCAAGGTGCAGGAGCTGATCGACTCGACCATCAATCCCGCGGTGGCAGGTCACGGGGGCTACGTTCAGCTGGTCGAAGTGAAGGACAACAAGGTCTACCTGCAGATGGGCGGCGGCTGCCAGGGCTGCGGCGCGGCGGATGTGACGCTCAAGGCCGGCATCGAGCGGCTGATCAAGGAAGAAGTCCCGGAGATCGAAGAGGTGCTCGACGCCACGGACCATTCGCAGGGCACCAACCCGTACTACACGCCCGACAAGTAACCCCCCGGCCTCAGGGCGGCGCTCTTCTTCCCGGCGCTCTCGGCCGTACGCCTCGCGTGACTACGCCTCGCGTGCCGCCGTCGGGCGCCGCGTTGCTGCCACCGGAGCGCGCCAGCGCTTCCGCAGCCAGTCCCAGCCGCGCACCCCCAGCAGGACGGCCAGGGTGATCGCGTAGTAGTAGGCGGTCGTGCGGCCCTTCTTGGATAGCCAGAGGAAGTGCAACACGCCGAGAGTACCGATCACGTAGGCGAGCTTGTGGAGGAGGCGCCAGTTCGCCCCGCCCATCCGCTTGATCATGCCCGTGGTCGAGGTGGCGGCGAGCGGGATGAGGAGCACGAGGGCGAGCACCCCCACCGTGATGAAGGGCCGCTTGAGCACGTCCGCCCACATGCGGCGCCAGTCGAAGAAGTGGTCGAGGCCGATCCACACCCCGAAGTGGAGGACGACGTAGAAGAAGGCGAGCAGGCCGAGGAGCCGGCGGAGCTGGATGGGCCAGGACCAGCCGAAGACGATGCGCAGCGGCGTCATGCCGAGGCTCGACAGCAGGAGCACGAGCGCGGTAAGCCCGAGCGTGCGCGTGATGGCATCGATGGGATTGGCGCCGAGGTCGTCGGTGAAGAAGCGGCGCACCAGCGTGCCCAGCGGCCAGAGGGCGGCCACCCACACGAGGGCCTTGAGAGCGACCCGGAGCCGGTAGCTCATCGGGCCGCTAGTGCCGGTCCAACTTGACTTCGCCCGATCCACTCAGCCCTCGCCTCGCTGCAGAGCGGCTGAGCTCGAACTGCCACGTTCTCGGTCGGGCCTCGTCTGGCTCGCAATTTGGCCCGGCACTCTGCGGGGCCACGTGACGTGACGAAAATACTCGCTGGAGGCGCACTAGTAGTACCGCTTCAGATCCATGCCGGCGTAGAGCGACGCGACCTGATCGCCGTAGCCGTTGAACATGAGCGTCTCCCGCCGCCGGAGCTCGCCGATGCGGCGCTCGTTGGCCTGGCTCCAGCGCGGATGGCTCACCTCGGGATTGACGTTGGAGTAGAAGCCATACTCGCTGGGGGCCGCCTTGTTCCAGGACGTCTTGGGCTCGTCCTGGGTGAGGCGGATGCGCACGATGGACTTGCCGCTCTTGAAGCCGTACTTCCAGGGCACCACCACTCTGAGCGGCGCGCCGTTCTGATTGGGCAGCACCTGACCGTAGAGCCCCACCGTCATCAGCGTCAGCGGATGCATCGCCTCGTCGAGGCGCAGCCCTTCCGTGTACGGCCAGTCGAGTGAGAAGCCGAAGATGCCGCGCTTCTGCCCGGGCAACATCTCGGGATTCACCAGCGTGGTGAACTCCACGTACTTGGCCTGGCCAGTGGGCTCCACGCGCTTGAGCAGGGCGGAGAGGGGAAAGCCGATCCACGGGATGATCATGGACCAGGCCTCCACGCAGCGCAGGCGATAGACGCGCTCCTCCAGCGGGAACTTGAGGAGCTCCTCGATGTCGAAGGTCTTGGGCTTGGCGCAGAGCCCATCCACCTGCACCGTCCAGGGTCGGGTCTTGAGCGAAGCAGCGTGCGCGGCGGGATCGCCCTTGTCCGTCCCGAACTCGTAGAAGTTGTTGTACGTCGTCACGTTCTTGTACGAGGTGAGGGCATCCGGGAGCTGGTAGGCCGGGTTCTTGGTCGCCTGGAGCGGCTGGAGATTGCCCTGAGCGTGGGCCTTCCCGCCCCAGGGAGCCAAGGCCAGCGCCGCCACCCCGGTCATGAAAGCCCGGCGATTCAGATAGATGCTGTGATCGGTGATCTCGCGGGGCGAGATGTCCTCCCCCCGGAGCTTTCGGTCGGCGTCGCGCTTGACCAGCATGGCTTCGTTCCTCCTCAGGTGAGATACATCAACGATGTTAACAGGTTCCGGGCAGGCCGGTGTCACACGGTTGTGAACTCGGGCCATCGTGCCGGAGCACGCCTTTTCCTTGGGTTGCGCGCGAGACGGGGTCTAGGATGTGAGGTCCCATGGCACGATGGGCAGTGGTCCCGGTGCTGGGACTGGCCGTGCTGGCGACCAGCTGCGCCGGCTTGCCCGCCGGAGCCTACTATCCCGAGCCTCGCGACCCCAACACCATGCGCGTGGCGACCACCCTGCACCGGGCCGCCATGGCCGCCGGGGACGACCCCTCGCGCTACAGCTTCTGCTTCATCCGCACCCACCACCCCGTTGCCTACACCGACGAAGACGCGACCTTCTACTTCTCGGACGGTCTCGCCCGCATGCCAGCTCCCGTGCTCGACGCGATGATCGCGCACGAGGTCGCCCACGAAGTTCTCGACCACGTGGGCACGCGGCGGCGCATGTCCGCGGGCATGACGGGCGGCTTCAGCCTCGCCGGCCTCTTCGTCCCGGGCACCGGCCTCCTCGACATGATGCTCAACCCGCTCGTGGTGCGCGCCTTCTCGCGCAAGCAGGAACTCGACGCCGACCGGCGCGCCGTGGAGATCCTCCGCACCATGGGTGATCCGACCCCGCGTCGGAGCCTCGCCGCGGCGATTCGCGCCGTGGAGGACGCCCCGGTCAAGAGCCAGGATGGCCGCGGGGGCTCGCTCGACACGCTGCCCACGCTCCAGGCCAGACTGGACGCCCTCGAGCCGCTCGAGCCCTCGCCGCTCGCAGACGCCGCGCCGCGCTGAGTCAGACGCTCAGCAGCCGGATCTCCTGGCGGGGAGCGGGCGCCACCGGCTCGGGGAGCGAGTCGACCACGCGCGTTCCCGCGAGCCAGTCGGCGAGCCCGCGCCGCTCCTCCGTGAACACGACGCCCAGGTAGCCGATACCCAGGGTGGCGAGAGAGAGGAAACCGCCGAGGCAGCGGAGCGCGGCGCGACCGTAACCGGGTAGGCCGCCGTCGTCGCGCTTGACCACAGCGACGCCCATGGCCATCTTGCCGAGGGTCTGACCGCAGCCGCCCACCATGACCACGTGATACGCGATGTGCAGGGCGAGGGCGAGGGCCTGTACCGCGAAGACGAGCAGCGCCACGTCGGGGAGATCACCGGGCGAGGCGTCGAGCGCCCACAGCCCGATCACGAGCCACATGGAGCAGAGGAGCCACGCGCCGAACCCGATCATGCAGTCGAGCAGGTGGCCGGAGAAGCGGCGCCAGAAGCCCGCGGTGCGGAGCGCGATCACGGCCGCGCGCCCGCCGCGCCGCCGTAGAGCCGCCGGTATTCCTCCCAAGCGAGCATCACGCGGCGGACGAAGAAGCGTGTCTCGTTGAACGGTATTAGCTCGACCCACACCTCCATGTCATCCGAGGGGCGAGCCTTCCACCACTGGCGCACGGGAGTGGCGCCGGCGTTGTAGGCAGCCACGGCGAGACGCGGGTCGCCGAATTCCTTGAGGAGCCCGGCGAGGTGCGCGCTGCCCAGGGTGAGGTTGGCCGAGGGCTCATCGAGGAGCGCGCCGTCGTTGAAGGGCAGGCCGCGCTGACGGGCCATGGGCCGCGCAGTGTCGGGCATGAGCTGCATCAAACCGCGGGCGCCCACGCGGGAGCGCGCCTGGGCGTTGTAGGACGACTCCTCGCGCACCACGGCCGCGACCAGGTAGGGGTCGACGGACGCGCGCGCGGCGGCGTCGGTCAGCTCCGTGCGCCAGCCGATCGGATAGAAGAGCTCCCAGAAGGCGCGCGGCACCGCGGGGGGCGCGCTCCGCGCCAGGCCGAGGAAGTGCCGCCGCATGATCCGAAGGGCCAGGTAGTAGCGCGACTCCTGGGCGTAGGCGGTGGAGAGGGCGTAGAGCCGGCGCGTGTCCGTGAGGGAGCGCCGCACAATCTCGTCCATCTCCTCGTCGGCGAAGTCATCGAGGCCGACCGCGTGCAGGGCCTCCACCCGCGCGTACGGCGCGTCGGCCTCGAGCAGCTCGCGCGGATCGCTGGGGAGCGAGGCCGCCAGCTGCGCCGCTGCGGGATGCTTGCTCGCGCTTGCGCTCACCCGTGGCACGCGGCGGGCGGCGAGCACGCCGTAGTAGCTCCGCGGCGACTCCGAGAACAGCGTGGTGAAGTGCTTGATGGCGCTCTCGGTCTGGCCGGCCGCGGCCTGGGCGCGCGCCGTCCAGTACAGCGCGGCGTCGCGGTAGTTCTGGCTCGCCGCGCGATTGGACGGGATGTGAGACCAGCGCTCCGCCGCCTCCACGTAGTCCGCGCGGAGCCAGGAGAGCCAGCCCAGGCGCCACTGCGCGGCGATGCCTTCCTCGGAGTCCGGATAGCCCTGGGCGAGCTTGAGATACACCGCCTCGGCGGCCCGGGGATCCGGGCCCGTCTCGACGATGCGCGCCTTGAGGAGGAGCGCGTCATCGGCCTCGGGAGCTTTCGGATAATCGGCCACGAGCCGGTCGAGGGCAGCGAGGGCGCCGTCGCGGTTCTTCTTCTGCTGGATCTTCGCCGACTCGAGCAGCCACGGGGCGCGCTTCTCGCCCGTGGCGAGGCCGAGAGCACGGCCGGTGGCGGCGAGGGCCACGTCGTCGCGGCCCGCGCGCCGGGCGCCATCCATCACCACGCGGAGCGCCTTGAGGGCGAGATCCGGAGGCGGCCCGTCCGCGAGCACCGCCTCCGCCTCGGCGCGCGCCTGATCGCCGAGGCCCGCCGCGGCCACCCGCTCCGCGCGCTCGATGCGCTGGGTCGGCGTCGGCGGCGCTACCGTGATCCCGCGCGCCTCGAGGGCCCGGAGCTCACGCCCGGCGGCGTCGGCCCACGCCGTGGCCGGCACGGTCAGCCAGAGCTCGCGAAAGGCCGGCGCGGCCTCGGCCGGACGACCCGCGGCGGCCAGGGACTGGCCCATGCGCAGGCGCGCGCGGGAGGCCTCGGCGTGATCGGGGAAGCGCTCGAGGAACCGGCGCCAGAGGGCAGCCGCGGCGGCGTCGTCGCCCGTGCGTGAGGCCTGGTCGGCAGCGAGGAGGAGCGCGGGGGGGACGGCGCGGCTCTCGGGCAGCATGTCGGCAGCTTGCTGCGCGGCCGCGCGCGAAGCCGCGATGTCGCCCAGCCGGGCGAGGCTGTCCGCCTGCTGGAGCAGCGCGTATTCGGCGATGGGCGCGGCGATCGCGCTTGCCTCGCCGAACTCGCGCGCGGCCTGAGCCCAGTCCCCCGCGCGATAGAACGCCATGGCGGCGGTGAAGCGTTCCCGCGCCTCGAGGGAGAGGCGCACCGGGGCGGGCCCGGCCGCCCGGGCGGGCAGGTTGCCGAGCAGGAGAGCCACAGAGCAGAGGACGACGAGGGCCCGGCGCATCATCCGAGTCTACCTGAGCGCCGTGTCGCGGGCGATCCGCCGCGTGTGGATGATGCGCTGCAGCGCGGTGACGTTGGTGAGCACGGCGAGGAGGGCCATGACGGGAGTGAGGACCTGAAACGTCGCGCCCGCGATGAGGGCGATCAGCCGCTCGGGCCGCTCGAGCATGCCGATGTCACAGCGCACCCCGATGGACTGCGCGCGCGCCTTGGTGTAACTCGTCATCACCGTGCCGGCGAGGGTGGCCATGGTCAGCACCGCTCCCGTCAGGTCGCCTCGCTGCTGATAGTGGACGAGCACGCCCAGGAGCACCGCCACGTCGGAATAGCGGTCCACCACGGAATCGAGGAAGGCGCCGTAGTCGCTGTCCGAGCCGGCGAGGCGGGCCACCGCGCCGTCGAAGAAATCGAAGAGCCCGGCCACGGCGAGGAGCACGGCAGCCCAGCGCAGGCGCCCCACGGAGAACACGTAGGCCGCGGCCACGCTCACCCCCAGGCCCAGCACGGTGAGATGGTTGGGGCGGGCGCCCATGCGCAGGAGCAGCCGCGCCACGGGATCGAAGACGCGGTGCAAGGGCGCCTTGTAGTGACCGAGCATCTAGAGCGGCTTGCTCAGCGCGTCTTCCAGCGCCGAGCGCACGAGGGCCAGCTCGCCGGCATCTTCGATGCGCCGGCCGTGGCGGTCGGCGACGTAGAACGAGTCGAAGGCGTGATCGATGTCGGTGGCGATTCGCGCGCTGCCCACGGACAGCCCGCACTGCGCCAGGGTGCGCGTGATGAGATAGAGCAACCCCACCCGATCGGGACACTTGACCTCGACCACCGTGTGCGTGTCGGAGAGGTGATTGTCCACGGAGACCTTGGCGGGTCCCGGCACCGTCTCGTCCGGGGGCCGCCCGCCCCGACGGGCGGCCAACAGCATGTCCACCGTCTGCTCTCCCGAGAGCACGCGGCGCAGCGACTGCAGCGTGCGGCGCCAGCGCGCTTCCTCCGTCACCGCCTCCCCAAAGGGGTCGTTGACCTGGAAGGTGTCGATGGCCATGCCGTCGGCGCGCGTGTGGATTTGCGCGGAGAGGATGTTGATGCCGTTGGCGGCGAGGCTGCCCGCGATGAGCGAGAAGAGCCCGGGCGTGTCGCGGGTGACGATGACGAGATCGGAAGACCCAAGGTCGCGGTGGTGGAAGAGCTCCGTGGCCACCGGCTCCTCCTCCAGCCGCTCGATGAGGCGCATGTGAGCGGCGATGCGCGCGGGCGGCGTGGTCGCCAGATAGCGCTCGGAGACCATGGCGAGGTGGCCGGGGACGGCGTTGCGCAGGCCGTGGTCGCGCAGCTCTCCGAGCACGCGCTGGGCCACATCCTCCCGCGAGAGGCGCTCGGGCTTGCCGCCCGTGATCCGCGCCAGCGCTCCTGAGTAGAGCTCCCAGAGGATCTGCGCCTGCCAGCCCGTCATGACCCCGGGCCCCACCGCGCGCATGTCGGCCACGGTGAGGAGGTAGAGCATGCGGAGCCGCTCGGGGGTGCGGCACAGCGTGGCGAGGGCTTCCACCGTCTTGGGATCGTTGACGTCGCGGCGCTGGGCGATGTGGGACAGCGCCACGTGCTGGGCGACGAGGAACACCACCGCGGCCGCCGCCTCGCCCTCGAGACCGATGCGCGCGGTGAGCTCCTGGGCGAGCGGAATGCCCTTGGCCACGTGGCCGTGCCCTTTGCCCTTGCCGATGTCGTGCAGCAGCATGCCGAGCATCAGGAGGTCGGGCCGATCCACCTCGTTGAGCACCTGCGCGATGCCTTCCGACGACGCGGAGGCCCCGGGAGCGAGCGTCTCGAGATTCTCCACCGCGATGAGGGAGTGCTGGTCCGCGGTGAACTTGTGGTAGACGTCGTACTGCACGAGGCAGGTCAAGGCCTCCCACTCCGGCAGGTAGCGTCCGAGGAAGCCCACCTCGTGCATCTGGCGCAGCGTCTGCGCCACCCGCCCCCAGCTCCGGCAGATGTCGAGGAAGAGATCGCGCACCTCCGGCGAGCGCCGGAAGCCGTCGTCCACGAGGTCGAGGGCTTCCTCCACCGCCCGCTCCACGTCCACCCCCACCTCGAGGCCCAGGCGATGCGAGTGCCAGAACACCTTCATGAGCCGGCCCGGCTCCGCGCGAAGGTCGCGGCCGTCGGCGTGCACAAGGTGGATGCGCTCGTCCATGACCACCAGGCCGTCGGCCAGCGCCTCCTGGCGCAGGCGGCGGAGCACGGTGCCGCGCCGGGACAGCGTCTCCTGGCAGCGGGCGATGAGCCGGCTCGACACGCGGTGGATGACGCGGGCGTGGAGGTAGTAGTCGCGCATGAACTTCTCGACGTCGAGGGAGAGCTCGTCGCTCTCGTAGCCGAAGCGCTTGGCGATCTGCGGCTGGATGTCGCGCGAGAGGACATCGTTCTTGTGGCCGGAGAGGAAGTGGAGCTCGTTGCGCACCCGCCACAGGAAGGTGAGGGCGGCATCGGTGAGGCGCTCCTCGCTCCGCGTGATCAGTCCCTTCTCGAGGAGATCGCGGAGGGTGCGCGCGCCGAACTTGGTCGAGGCGAGCCACATGGCGGTGTGGAGATCGCGCAGGCCGCCCGCGGACTCCTTCACGTTGGGCTCGCCCATGTACGGCGAGCCGCCGAACTTGCGGTACCGCTGATCACGCTCGGCGAGCGCCGTCTCGAGGAACTGGCCGAAGTCCTTGCGGTACACGTTCTCCGCCAGCACCTTGCGGAAGCGCTGGAAGAGCCGCCGGTCCCCCACCACGTAGCGCGCCTCCTGCATGGAGGTACGCGAGGCGAAGTCGGTGCGCGCGATGGCGACGCAGTCGGGGAGGCTCCGCACGGAGTGTCCCACGGTGAGCCCGAGGTCCCAGAGGGTGTAGAGCAACCCCTGGGTCGTCCGCTGGACGTACGGCCCCATCTCGCCGTCGTAGATGACCATGAGATCGAGGTCGGAGAGGGGCCCCAGCTCGCCGCGCCCGTAGCCGCCCAGGGCGACCAGCACGATGGGCGAGGGCGCCGCGCCTTCCCTCTTCGCGTCCTCCACGGCCAGGCGGAAGAGCGTGGAGAGAAAGCCATCCATGAAGGCGGCGTAGGCCTGGACAGACTGGTGCCCCGAAGCGCCCCCGAGATGCGCAGCCTTGAGGAAGTCGACGTTCTGCGACAGGTGCTGGCGGAGGAGCTCGAGCCTCAGGCGGCGTCGCCGTTCCGCACCCTCGGCAGCCGTGCCCTCGAAGCCCCGCTCCGCCTGCGCCTCCACGCGCCTGAGCTGGCGGAACAAGTCCGCAGACATGTCGAAACGTTACATGGCAGGGCCGGAGATGTCAAACGTGGCGCGGACTTGGAGAGCGCGTGCAGCCGGCTCGCGTCCCGCGGGACCACACACTAGAATGATGAGTCATGAGACGGATCTGGCGCGAAGCGCTCGCGGCAGTGACTCCATATGAGGCAGGCAAGTCGCTCGAGGCTCTTGAGATAGAACTGGGTCTACCCTCGATCCGGCGGCTCTCCGCCAACGAAAATCCCCTGGGGCCGTCGCCCAAGGTGGTGGAGGCGCTCCGGCGCGAGGCGGCGCGCGCCCATCTCTATCCCGACGCGGGCTCGACGGCGCTGCGCGAGGCCATCGCGAAGCGACTCGGCATCGGGGCGGACTGGATCATCGTGGGCAACGGGGGGGATGAGATCATCTCGATCATCGCGCACGCCACCTTCGAGCCGGGCGACGAGATCCTCATGCCGCATCCTTCCTTCGAGCCCTACTCGATCGAGGCGCGGCTCGCAGGCTCGACGCCGGTCGAAAGCCCACTCCGCGGCTACGAGACCGACCTCGACGACCTGCGCACGCGGGTGACGCCGCGAACTAAGGTCATCTTCCTGTGCACCCCGCACAATCCCGCCACGACCATCGTCCGGCGCACGCCCCTCGACCGCTTCCTCTCCTCGCTCGGTGAGGAGCCGCCGCTCGTGGTCATCGACGAGGCCTATCGCGACTTCTGCGACGATCCGGACTCGCCGGACGGCGTTGACCTCGCGCGGCGGAGGCCGCGCGTCGTGTCCCTCCGCACTTTCTCGAAGGTGGCGGGGCTCGCGGGGCTGCGCGTGGGCTTCCTGGTCGGGCAGCCCGAGGCCATCGGCTGGCTCAACCGCGTGCGCGCGCCCTTCAACGTGAACCGCTTCGCTCAGGTGGCGGCGGTGACAGCGCTCGAGGACACGGAGCACCTGGAGCGCACGCGCGCCCTCGTCCTCGCGGAGCGGCCGCGTCTCCTTGTCGAGCTCGCCAAGCGGGGCGCACCCGCCCCGGCCTCGCAGGCCAACTTCGTGCTCCCCCGCGTGGGCGAGCACGTGGAGCAGATCCGCATCGCCCTTCTCAAGGCGGGGATCCTCGTGCGCGACGGCGCCGCGGTGGGCTTCCCCGGGCACCTCCGCATCTCCATCGGCACTCGCGAGGACAACGACCGCCTCCTCGAAGCCTGGGATCTCGCCCTCCGCTAGCTTTTCCTCGTAACCACGGTTCGTGAGGTCAGCCGCGTCGGAGCTGGGGGAGGCGTCCTCTCCAGACCACGCTGAGTCGCGTTCCGCTCCTCCACTCCCTCGAGCCACGAGACCTTGGTCTCCCGCTTCGTCTACACGCAGAAGATACGGGTCTGGAGAGGCCACCTCCCCCCAGCTTCGCCGCTCACGCTCCCCGGTCGAGCGACGAGGACACGAGCACAGCGGCATGGCGTGGCGGGACGGCGCGTGGAGGGGTGGGTGGGGAGGGGGTGCGCTCTCCCTGGACCCGTATCTTCTGGGGAGCTTCTCCGAAGCCAGAGACCGCGATCTCGTGGCCCGCCCGAGTGGCCGAACGGAATGCGACTCAGCGTGGTCCAGGGCGGGCGCACCCCCTCCCCGGCCATCCCCTGCCCTAGCGAGCGCTCCTAGAGGTGCTCTTGAGTCTCCAGCGAGCGTATGCGCCGGGAGAGCGTGACGAGGAGACGTTGAGTCAACTCGGGCACCTCGCGCAGCACCTCCTGGAAATGCTTCCGATCGATCACGAGCACACGCAGCGGCGTGGCCGCCCGCACCGTGACCGACCGCGGCCCTCCGTCGAGCAGGCTCATCTCGCCGAAGAAATCGCCGGGGCGCAGGAACGCGCGCTTCTTGCCCGGTTTCTCCACCGCTGCCGAGCCGTCGATGATCACGAAGAACTCGTCCCCGGGCTGACCGGCGCGCGTGAGCGACGTTCCCGCGGGCACCTCCACCACCCGCGAGATGTCGGAGAGCACGCGGAGCTGCTTCTGCGTGCAGTCCGCGAGCAGCGGCACCTCCTCCAGGTGGCGGATCTTTTCGTCGTTGCTCACGCGCGGCCCCGAGGGCTCGGCGCGGCGGAGCGCGTCCTTGAGGTCTTGCGGGATCGAGCCATCCAGGATGCGGCCTATCAGTTCCATGCACCCTCCTCCATCGCTATCGGCGCCCCGCCGGCTTGCGGGTGGCTTTGGGCCTCTCCTCCGGCGGCTTGAGCAGCCGCTCGCGTTCCGCGTGGAGCGCGCGCACCTCGCGCTCGAGCTTCGTGCTGCGCTCCTGGGCCAGCGCGGCCTGCAAGCGCAGATCCTCCGCTTCCTTGTAGACGCGCGTCAGCTCCCGCTCGAGGCGGGCGACGTCGCGCCGGCTGCCCGACCACTTGACCCATAGCACCGTCACGAGGACGACGAGAACCAGGCACGCGGCGATCAGGGCCCAGGGGCGACGGGGGGGATCTTCCTCCACGACCGCGCGTGCCTCTGGCCCTTCCACGAGGGTGCGCCCCCAGCGCATATCGATCCGAGACTAGCACCTCGGAGTCGGGCGAGCCAGAATTTGCTAGAGTGCGAGCGTGATTCCCGGGCTTCGGGTGGGCCACGTCACCGACCTGCACTCGCTCACCGGCTGCACCGTCATCCTTCCCGATCGCCCCGCCGTGGGCGCGCTCGAGATCGCGGGCTGGGCGGCGGGCGTGCATGGCATCGAGTTCCTCGACCCGCGCCACCTCGCGCCCACCGTGGACGGCGTCGTGCTCGCGGGTGGCAGCGCCTTCGGCCTCGAAGCCCTGTGGGGCGTCATGGCCTATCTCGAGGAGCATGGACGCGGTTTCCCCGTGGGCCGCACGGTGGTGCCGCACGTGGCGGGCGCCATCATCTTCGATCTCAACGTGGGTGATCATCGCGCGCGCCCCGATCGCGCCATGGGCTACGCGGCGTGCCTCGCCGCCCACGCGGGGCCCGTGGAGGAAGGCAGCGTGGGCGCGGGAACGGGCGCCACCGTGGGCAAGCTCTTCGGCGTCGAGCGCGCTATGCGCGGCGGGCTCGGCTGCGCGTGTGTCGACGTGGATAGTGTCGTGGTGGGCGCGCTCATGGTCGTCAACGCGGTGGGCGACGTGCGGGACCCGGACACGGGCCGCCTCATCGCGGGGGCGCGGGACTCGGCCGCGGGCATCGAGCTCGTGGACACGGCGAGCGCGCTGGAAGCGGGCGCCGTCCTGCCTCGCTTCGGCCCTGTCAACACCACCATCGGGGTGCTCGCCACCAACGCGAGCCTCGGCAAGGCGGAGGCGGCTTGGCTGGCCCGACGTGGATTCGAGGGCTTCCAACGCACGCTGTCGCCGCCTCACCTGCCCACCGACGGCGACGCGCTCTTCTGCCTCTCCGTCGGCGAGGCGCTGATGGAACCCGACGCGCTCGGAGCCGCGGCCGCCGAGGCAGTGGCCATCGCCATCACGCGCGCGGTGCGCCTCGCCACCTCGCTGCCCTCTCTACCCTCGGCAGGAGACCTCGGCCT
>JBKOVG010000079.1:0-7045 GCA_046723845.1 Candidatus Methylomirabilota bacterium
GGCATCCGGGGAGACCGAGGGCGGAGTCACTGACGTGTAGAATGCGTCAGCCTCCCGCAGGCGGGCGGCCAGCGTCTCGTCGAAGTCCTTCCCGAAGGGGACGCTCCCTTTGGTCGGAGTGGGCGACCCGGCCGGAGCCTGGGCGGTGAGGCGCAGCCGCACCGTCGCCGATCGGCCGGGGCCGATCGTCAGCCGGTAGTGCGCGGCGGCCTTGGTGCCGCGCCGCTCGGGATTCACCGCCCCCTGCCGACCCTGGACGACATAGTCGTTGATGCCGTCCTTGAGGTACGGGCCCGCGTCCGGATAGTCGAGGTGGAGCTTGGCGTGGTTGGTCGAGTTCTCGGTGAAGAGCAGCGGCGCCGTGCCTTCACAGTACAGATGGTAGGCCCCCAGATCGGCATGCGCTGCGGCCATCGTACTCGCGCCTGCCGGTCCGTCGATCTGCGTGAGCATCGGCTTCTCGGCGCGATGGGCGATCCACGGCGCCCAGTCGTTGCGGAACCAGAGGGTCGGCAGCACGTGCAGCTCGGCCTCCTCCGGTCCGCGATTGGCGGCCGTGATCTGCACCAGGATGTCCTCCGGGCCCGCCTTGGCGTACTCGACGAAGACGTCGAAGTACCGATCGTCCTTGAAGACCCCAGTGTCGAGGAGCTCGTACTCCATCTCGTTGCGGCTACGCCGCCGGTTCGTCTCCACGAGGTCGCTGTAGGGATAGGCCGCCTGCGGGTACTTGTAGAGAAACTTCATGTACGAGTGTGTCGGCGTGCTGTCGAGGTAGAAGTAGTACTCCTTGACGTCCTCGCCGTGGTTGCCTTCGCTGTTCGTGAGCCCGAAGAGCCGCTCCTTCAGGATGGGGTCCTTGCCGTTCCACAGGGCGAGGGCGAAGCAGAGGTGCTGCTTGTCGTCGGAGATCCCGCCCAGGCCGTCCTCGCCCCAGCGGTACGCCCGGGAGCGGGCGTGGTCATGGGTGAAGAAGTTCCAGGCATCGCCGTTCTCGCTGTAGTCCTCCCGCACCGTCCCCCATTGCCGGTCCGAGAGATACGGGCCCCATTTCCGCCAGGGAACCTGCTTGGTACGCGTTTCCTCCAGACGACTCTGCTCGACGTCCATCGGTGATCTCCCTGGCTCTCCGAGCCTCTGCCCTCGTGTACCTCGACGCTCCGCACCGCCACCACGCGCCCGCTTCATCGCCGGCTCACGTCTTGATCATTTGTCTGGCGCCAACAATACGGGAGTTCGGGATTCCGCTGCAAGGGCCAGGCCAGCGCCTTGTCCAGAAACAGTGACTTCAAATTAGCTGCTTGCGAATATCTATTACCGGGCCCGGCGAGGCGACGCCGCCCCACACGTGATGCGCGAGCGCCACAGCCATCGGTAGGCAGGTTGTCCCCAGTCACGCCGGCTTCTTCCAGCCACATCCCACGGCGGGTCAGCGCGCGACACCCTGATCCCTGGTGGTCCGGCGTGTGCGCCCGCGCCCGGTCCTCGGGCTCCGCAGTCGAAGGTCGGACTGCGGCCGGCGAGCAAAGGACTGGCAACCCGTCGGCCCCCCAATCGCTGACATCAGGTCGCTATTTTGAAGCTGAACTCGAGCGATCTGTTCGCCTGCATGTGGTTGCGGGCCCCCGCAACCAGCAACGACTTGGCGAGGGAGGCGACGACCCTAGAGTCCTGACCGTTGGAGCAGTGATCCACAGGTCGGGCCTCCAGGTTGGTCACTCCAGCTGGGGTCGCGCGCAACCTGGACGCGCCAGCCGGAGCGAAGTAGCGTACACCGCGCGATCCAGACATCGCTGGACGGCTGGCCGCAAGTGGACTAAACTTAGTCCACCATGGAAACAGTCAACGTGCACGACGCGAAGACGCATTTCTCGAGGCTCCTGGACCGGGCACAGGAGGGTCAGGAGTTCGTGATTGCGAAGGCCGGCAGGCCGGTGGCCCGGCTCGGGCCGCTCACGCGGCCGGGGAAGAAGCGTCGGCTGGGCCTGCTCGACGGCAAGTTCCGGATCCCCGACGACTTCAACGAGCCGCTGCCGGACGAAGTGATCGCCGCTTTCGAAGGGCGTCGGCGGTGAGGGTCCTGCTCGATACGCACCTGCTCCTCTGGTCGGTGGCAAGCTCGCGCCGGCTGCCGAAGGGGGCGCGGTCCCTCATCCTCGATGCGGCGAACGAGGTGTTCTACAGTGCCGCAAGCGTGTGGGAAGTAGCTATCAAGAGCGCGCTGCGGCGAAGGGACTTCAAAGCCAACCCGGCAGTGCTCGTGCGCGCTCTCGCGCAAAGCGGCTTCTCAGAGTTGCCGGTGACGGCGGCGCATGCGGCCCGCGTCGCAGGATTGCCCGCAATTCACCGCGATCCCTTCGACCGGCTGCTGGTGGCACAGTCGCTGGCTGAGCCGATGACGCTCCTCACGAATGACACGGTACTGGTGCGCTATGGTCCGTTGGTACAGCTGGTGTGAGAAGCGGGGCTGGGTCGTGAAATACGGCGCGCAGGAGTCCTATGAGGACCGCGCCGGCCGCGTGATCCCGAGCTTCTCCATCCGGTGGCGGAGCGTGTTGGGATGGAGGCCGAGCTTCTGAGCGGCGTTACCCTTCCCGTGGATCCTCCAGCCGCAGGCCTCTACCACGCGCAGGATGTGAGCGCGATCCATCTCGTCCAGGCGCTCGGAGGGCGGCGACCCGGCCGCACGGCGGCCAGGGGCACCCAGGGTCTCCTCGAGGTGTAGCGCGGAGCCGGTCGAGAGGATGAGCGCGCGCTCGATGACGTTCTCGAGCTCCCGGATATTGCCGGGCCACGCGTAGGCCCTCAAGGCGGCCATGGCACGGGCGGGGACCCGGTCGATCTTCCGCCCGATCTGCGTCTGGCGACGGTTGATGCAGGCCCAGGGGCAGCGGGGGCGAGCGCGCGCGATGAGATCCGCACCATCTCGCGGAATCGAAGAGGCGCTGGGGACGAAGCTGCCTGCTCTCCGCCCCGGAAGCATCTCCCTGCTCTCGTCCGTGGTCGCCCTGACGGCCCTGGTCGGGTGCGTACAGTTCGTCGTCGCCCGCGGGCTTGGCGACCCGGATGGCTATTACCATATCGCGATGGCGGAACTGTTCTCAAAAACCGCTTCCGGCCCAAACTTTCCGTGGCTGCCCCATACGCTCCTCGGCCAGCATTTTTCCGACCAGCACTATCTCTACCATGGCCTGCTCAATCTGTTCTTGCGTGTCCCGCACGGCGCGCAGTGGTCGGTCGTGGTCGTCTTTTTCGGGATGCTGGCCGGCCTGGCGCATCTCTTGAGAGACATGGGCACGCCCTTCGTGCCGCTCTGGCTCGCCTTGTTCACGCTTGGCTCGAGCGAGGCCTTGTTTCGGATGAACCTGGTCAGGCCATCGTTGCTGGGGGTCTTGCTGGTGACCGCGGTGGTCGCAGCCCTCTACAGACGGCGCCTCGGGTGGATGTTCTGCCTCAGCGTCGTGTTTCCCTTGGTGTACGGCGGATTCATCGTGCTGCCGCTCGTTGTTGGCGTCTGGGAGCTGGTGCGGATGGCGCTCCGCGCCTCCAGGTTCCCCTCGGCGACCGTGCTGTGCCTCCTAGGACTCAGCCTCGGAGTCGCGCTGCATCCGCATCCGTGGGAGTACGTGCGGCATCTCTACACGCAAGTCGTTTTCGCGAGCCTCAGTTCGCCGGACTTGCTGAATGCGGGAATCGAGTGGCGGCCGTATGGCGTGCTACCGTTTGTGCGAACGAACATGCTCACGCTGGCGGTGTGGGTGATCGGGGTCGCCGTGTTCGTTGCCGAGGCCGCAGGCAGGGGCCGGGGCCGATCGACCCCCTTCGTGAGCACGTGGCTCCTCGTGATGAGCGCCGTACTCTTTGCGTGCACGCTGATAAGCCGCCGATTCGTCGAGTACTGGGCGCTCTTCGCCCTGCTCATGAGCGCCAGGGTGCTGGCGCCGTATCTCGGTCGCATGTCGTTGAGCGCTGCGCGGAGCATGGCCCGATCGCACTGGCAGGTGGCGGTGTCCGGAGCTGTCGCCGCGTGCGCAACAGTCTTTCTCGCCGGGTGGAATCTCGACACCGTGTTCGCGCATTACAGCTCCACTCCCCGCTACGGATTGTTTCAAGGTGCTGGCCAGTGGCTGCGGAGTCACGCGGGCGAGAGCCAAATCGTGTTCAACACCCAATGGGAGCAATTTCCGTCGCTGTTCCTGTGGAATCGTGACAGCGCGTATATCGCGGGGCTGGATCCTCGGTTCCTGTCTGCGAGAGACCCCCTGCGGTACTGGCTGTGGCGACAGGTCGCGGATGACAGGGTGACGGCGATGCCGCCGCGTCAGCTCCATCGCATCGTACGAGATGAGTTTGGCGCGAGCTACGTCGTGATCGAGCGGGTTCGCAGTCCGCGGCTGCTCGAGCTGCTCGATACGCCGGGGGGGGAGCAGTACTTCGTCAAGGAATTCGAAGACAGGGATGTCCTGGTCTACCGGGCAAGATGACCCTGCCCTTCTCCGCTTGCTGTGATTCTGGGACGCAATGCCAGCCCAGGCAGCCGCGCTGTCGCTGATTCGCAACGTGCTGCACCGGCATGCGATATAGTCCTCCCTTGCTCGCCCCGATCGAGCAGCCTGACGAGCAGCACGCTCCCGTCCAGTGCTCGATCCGTGCCCGCGCGCCGCCAGATCGGTCACTTTGCGGCTAGAGCGCTGGCAACGAAGGACTTCGGCAGCGTCGTGCGCGAGGGCGCCGAACAGGAGACGGGGTCCGGGCGGACGCAATATCGCCCCCGAGTCGATATTTCGTCTCCAGCCCGGAGGCGCTATATTCTGCCCGTATGCCCGCAGCCCCCGATCGGCCGCAGCCCTCCGCAGAGAGCCTCGAGAGCCCTCTGGAGTACCGCTGAGAAGTTGCCCTTGGCCAATAACCCCTTCCAGCGCCAGGTGCCCTGGAGCCGCGGCGTATGGCGACGTAGGGGCTCAATCCACTCGGCCAGAAAGAAATATGATTGTGGACAGCGCCTGGAGGACAGGCAACAGGAACGACCTCCGGCGGCAGTCACCCCTGCCCTTGGGCTCGTATCCCCATGACATAAGGAGCCAGACTCGGACACCGGTCGCCGCAGGAGCCCGATGCCACAGCATCGTCCGTCCGCGAGGCCGAGGATGGCGCGGCCCGCAAAGGGGCGGCGCGCCATGGGCACATTGCCACAGCAGGAGGGTGATTTGGCACTTGACCGTGGCCGCCTGCTGGCATCAAAATCACCGCCCTGATGGATCCCAATCGTTACCGTCTCCTCGCTCAGAGAAGTACCACTCCACGCGCCGAGAGTCCCCGAGGGCTCCGGATTCCGAGGCGGATACTGCTCGCGATGATGGCGGGCCGCCTACTCGCCGCGCCGCTCGCGGCCCACGGACAGGAGACGAAAGAGGCCAAGATCGGGCTGCTGACGGAACGCGCTCTTTCCCCTCAGTACATTGATGCGCTGCGCCGCGGCCTCACCGAGATGGGATGGGTCGAAGGACGCAGCTTTCGAATCGAGCAGCGGTCCGCGGAGGGGGACCTCGAGCGCCTGCCCGGACTCGCCGCCGAGCTCATCAGCAGCGGCGTGACCGTCATCGTGACCGGTGTCGGGTCACCGGCGGCCCTCGCCGCGAAGAGAGCAACGGCGCAGATTCCCATCGTGTTCGTGACGGGAGGAGACCCCGTCGCCTTCGGAATCGTCCCGAACTGGCGCAAGCCGGGGGCGAACATCACGGGATTCGGTGGCGGCATCATCGTGATCCAGGAGCGACTCGAGCTGCTTCGCGACATGGCTCCGCTTACGAAACGCGTCGCCTTCCTCCGGAACCTGACCAATCCGATTCACCCGCAGATCTGGAGGGCCATCGAACGGGAGGGCGCGCGACTGGACCTCGTGCTCCAGGAAATCAGCGTGCGCAATCCAACCGAACTCGAGGGTGCCTTCAAGGCGATGCAGACCAAGCGAGTTGATGCCCTCTTCGTCCCCGGCGACGCGATGTTCAGTCATGAGCGCGGGGTGCTGGTGGGGCTGGCCGCGAGAGTGAGACTGCCCGCGGTATACGGCGACCGGCTGTTTCCCGACGGTGGCGGCTTGATGTCGTTCTCGGTGGAGCTGGTCGACCTGTGCCGGCGCGCCGCCGGGCATGTTGACAAGATCCTGCGCGGCGCTCGCGCCGGCGATCTGGCCGTGGAGGAGGCAGTCAAGTTCGACCTGGTCATCAACGTCGCGGCGGCCAACGCCCTCGGTTTGAAGATTCCGGCTTCGCTGCGCGGGAGAGCAGAGCTAGTCCCACGTCAATGAGCGGCAGCCAATCCCCGGAGCCCTTCCCCCTGGGCGGACCGCGCCAGCGTATCAGCGACGCACGATGCTCCGGATGATCAAGGACGACCGACATGATGAGCTGCTCGAGGCAATCCTGGCGGGCACCGCCGTTGGACCCGGGTGACCCGGACTATGCGATCGTGGGACCGACGCTCGCCTGTCTCGTCGAGAGCGGCCGCGTGGAGCCTGGCCTAGATCCAGCCCTGCCGCTGCGCCGCCGCGATGAGCTTTTCGCCGATCTCCTTGGCCGTGCGCTTGGCGGAGCCCTCGACGGTCTCACGAAGTGACGTCACGTCGTCGCTTCTGTAGCAACCGGAAATTCGATCAGGGAACGGTTCCCGTGAGCTCGATGATCTTGCCCGCGCGGAGGACGCTGGCCTTGATGGTCTCCCCGGGCTTCCTCGCTGCGAGCTGGTCGCGGATCTTCATCATGTTGGCCGGCGAATCGGCGGGGACCCCGTCGACGGAGAGGATGATGTCTCCGCCCAGGACCATCTGCTTCCCGTCGACCACCCTGGTGCCGCCACGCAGACCGGTCTCGTCACCGGGCGACCCCTTGGTCACGCTCTTCACGAGATAGCCGCGCATGTTGTTTGGCACGTTGAGGAGATCGAGCATGTCGTCCGAGAGAAACTCGCCCTCGAGTCCGCCCCAGATGGATTTCTTCTCTAGCAGGAGCTGCTTGGCCGTCTTCATGGTCACGACGAAGCCCAGGCC
>JBKOVG010000217.1:0-3556 GCA_046723845.1 Candidatus Methylomirabilota bacterium
GCCAGGGCCATACCCAGCGCGAGCGCGGGCAGGAGCATGGACTGAAAGCTGGGCCACAGCCCCTGCGAGATCGGCACGTAACCGGAGGGGGGCAACACCTTCAGCCACACGGAGAAGACGTAGATGAGCATGATGCCCAGCCAGAAATCCGGGATCGCGACTCCGCTCATGGCCAGGACCGTGCCCGCTTTGTCGGCCGTCGAGTTTGGGCGGACGGCGGAGACGATGCCGACGGGCACCGCGATGAGCAGGGCGATCGCCATCGCCATTGCCGTGAGCTGAAGCGTCACGGGAAAGCGCGCAAGCAGTCCCTCGAGCGCCGGCTCTCGCGTCCGGATGGATCGACCGAAGTCGCCTCGCAGCACCCGGCCCAGCCACTTCGCGTACTGCATCGGAATCGGCTGGTCGAGTCCGAGCTCCTTGCGCATGGTCTCGTACATCACCCGGTCGCGCATGTTGGCCTCGCCGATGTACGCCAGCGCGGGATCGCCAGGCAGGAGCAGGGCGACCGAGAAGGTCACCAGCGTGACCAGGAAGAGCAGGGGCACGATGTAGACGAGCCGACGCGCGAGATACTCGATCACGTCTCCCCCTTGGCGCCGCGGTGAGTCGCCGGCCACTCTCCATCGGGAGCGGCCCAAACGTCCCCGATTGTGTGCCGAACCGCCCGCGAATGCACGCGGCGAGCGACGTGGGTTGCGGAGCAGCCCATCCAGGCGCTAGGATGGCGGCGCGACGACGCCACTGATGCGCGCGGCCTCCCGCGCATGAGGAGAAACGACATGCCCAGCGATGCCCTGCGGGACGCCTATCAGCGCGACGGGTTCATCGTGGTGCCCGACCTTCTCGGAGCCGCGGAGGTCGCGGAGCTGCGCGAGATCATCGCCGAGCTGGTGGCCGGCGCTGCCGCCGTCGACGCCCACACCGCGGTGTACGACCTCGAGCATGGGCACACCCGAGCGGAGCCGAAGGTCCGGCGCATCAAGTCGCCCCACAAGGTGCATCCGGCGTTCGACGCCGTCGTGCGCCGCCGCGAGGTGATGGAGGTGCTCACGCTGCTGCTCGGCCCCGCCATGCGCCTGCACAACTCGAAGCTCAACATGAAGGCCGCCCGATACGGATCCCCGGTCGAGTGGCACCAGGACTGGGCCTTCTATCCGCACACGAACGACGACATCCTCGCCGTGGGCGTGATGCTCGACGACATGGATCTGGACAACGGCCCCCTGCTTGTGACGCCGGGCACCCATAAAGGACCGGTCTGGAACCACCACGGCGACGACGGGCGCTTCTGCGGCGTGATCGATCCCGCCCTGATCCCGACCGAGATCGCGAACGCGGTGCCCCTGATCGGGCGCGCCGGCAGCATGTCGTTCCATCACGTGCGGTCATTGCACGGCTCGGCGCTCAACAAATCCGATCGCAACCGCAACCTGCTCCTCTACGGAATCGCGGCGGCGGACGCCTGGCCGCTCGTCGGCGTCGGGGATTTCGCCGAGTTCAATCGGGCGCTGCTGAGCGGCGAGCCGACGCTCGAGCCGCGAATGGTGTCCCTGCCCGTGCGCCTGCCCCTGCCCCCTGCCGCGCACGAGGGATCGATCTACGAGAACCAGACGGGCGGCTCCCGTTTCTACTTCGAGAAGGCGGACGGGCGATGAACGAGAACGCGAACCTCCCGCCGGTCAGCCGTCGCTCGTTCCTCGCCGGCGTCGGGGGCGCCGCCGCCGCGCTCGTGACCTCGGGCGCGCCCGCCGCGCTGGCCCAGCCCGCGGGCGCCATCAAGCGCGGCGGCACCTTTGTCGAGTCGATCAACTGGACGTACCCGAGCCTCGATTCCCACCTCTCGAGCCAGCCGTTCATGGCGGGCTTCGAGGCCATGTACAACACGCTGGTGCGCTTCGAGCTGGCGGACCCGAAGACCGGCGAGCAGAAAGTCGTCGGCGACCTCGCTGAGTCGTGGGAGCAGCCCGACGCCAAGACGATGGTCTTCAAGCTCCGGCAGGGTGTGACCTTCCACGACGGCAGCAGCTTCGACGCTGAGGTGGCCGCGTGGAACATGCTGCGGGTCCGCGATCACCCGAAGTCGCAGTGGAAGACACAGCTCGCCGTGCTGGAAACCGCGGAGGCGCTCAACAAGAGCACCCTCCGGCTCCGGCTCAAGACGCCGAGCCCCGGCTTCCTCCGGAGCCTCGCCTACGCCTCCGGCGCGCGCGTCTACATGAACTCCAAGGCGGCGGTCGACAAGCTCGGCGAGGACGGATTCGCGCGGAGCCCGGTCGGAACCGGGCCGTTCAAGTTCAAGCAGTGGGTAACCGACGACCGGCTGATCCTGGAGCGCAACCCGAACTACTTCGAGACCGGCGCCGACGGCAGGCCGCTCCCGTACCTCGACGGCTTCGTCGGCCGCTTCGTCCCCGATCCCACCGTGGCGCTGGTCGACATGCGGGCGGGCGCCGTGCAGCTCGTGGAGTGGTTGCCCACCAAGGACGCCGCCGCCGTGAAGGCCGATCCCAACCTGGTGCTGTACGAGCTTCCCTGGGCAGGCCAGAACTACTTCAAGGTGGGCTTCAACGCCAAGGCCTCCCCCTTCAATGACGTCCGGGTTCGGCAGGCGGCGCTCATGGGTATCGATCGGGCGGGAATGGCCAAGGCTCTCGGCTTCGGCGTCGGTGTTCCCCACTACTACCCGTTCTGGCTGCCGCGCACCCTCGGTTATGACGAGACCGTCACCAAGAACGAGTACAACCCGGCGAAGGTGAAGGAGCTGCTGACGGCCGCCGGCTATCCCAACGGCGTGTCCATCGAGCTCAAGGTGATCAGCCGTGAGCCCGAGAACACGATCGGCGAGTTCGCGCAACAGATGTGGTCGGCCGTCGGCATCAAGACCAAGCTCGTCAGCCTGGAGCGCCTGGCGTGGATTGACGCCGTCCGCGCCAACAACTTCCAGGCCGCCTTCTGGCGCGGCGTGTTCCAGACGGTGGTGGATCCCGACGTGCTCAAGACGCGCATCAAGTGCGGCGCCCCGGCGAACTGGGCGCAGGTCTGCGACGCCGACATCGACAAGCTGATGGACGAGGGCGGCGCGACCATGGATCCGAAGAAGCGCCACGAGATCTACCGGAACGTGCTGCGGCTCGTCCAGGAGCGCGCCTACCTCGGCACGGGGATCGTGATGCCCCTGCTGATGGCCTATCGCAAGGAGGTGCAGGGCCTCCGCTTCAACTTCCAGGTGCCCAACGTCACGACCGCCTGGCTGGCGAAGTAGGCCTCATCCCGCCAGCGAGAAGGTCGCTGCCCACCGGCGCACGTGATGACAGACGTGCGGGCGCTAGCGACCCCAGTTGGTCACGCCCGAGGCGCTGGCCGGCGCACGCACCTGGTCATCGACGGCGGCTGGACGGCCCAGTAGCTACCTGCCGCAGGGGCGCGTGCGGGAATCAGCGTGCCCCCGCCAGCTCGCTGGCTCCCGTGGGGTGGACGCTCCCCGCCGGCAGGTCCACCACGGGCCCGTACTTGTCGGGGCGCCTGTCGCGGTAGTACCCCCACAGCGAGCGTA
>JBKOVG010000091.1:0-7609 GCA_046723845.1 Candidatus Methylomirabilota bacterium
ATACTCTTTGGTCATGGCGGTGCCGCTCGCCGGGCCGGGAACTTGGGCGGCGGTTGTGGGGATCGGGACCTGCTGCGCCTGCACTGGCGTGCATACCAGAACACAAGCGAGCGCGGAGGCGATGAGGGTTAGTTGCTGGGGGCGTTTCATAGTCACCTCGTTTCGTGAATGATCGTGCGAACGGCCGGCCCGATGATGATCGGAGTGAAGGCGCAAACGTGGTCCCTCATCGCTTCTCCTCTTGGCCTGTCGTCCAGAGGGCGTCAAGGGCGGTCGGCAAGAGGCTGCCGTAATTCCATGCCGAATGGCCATGGGACCAAAGCCGTAGGGCGCTGTCATGCAAGCGGAACGCACGAACGATCCAGAGGGTGCCCAGCAGGATGCTAGGGGTGTCTGAATCGGGGCGCTTTGCCACTTGTAAGCCGAGAAGACAGGGCAGGTCGAGGGAAGGGGTGGATCAGGGAGTACGATCGAGCCATCCCCAAACTCGGATGTTATCGAAACGGGGAAGGGTGGGATATACAGATCTGTGTAACGCGACGACGGAATCAGAACTGATGCCGTTAACCGCATGGAACGCAAGACTTCTGGATCTCCGCATTCGAATCGCTGTTCCGCGATATACGGACCGGGCGCGCTGCGTCACCCGGATTATCTAGTTCCGTATATTTCTAGTTGGCCGGACCGGTGGTTTTGACGCTTGTTGTCTGGCAACCTATTACTCTCCAATAGCGGAGGAGAGGGCCGTGACGGAGAACAACGATTCTCCTCAACACACAACCAAACAAGGTCAACTTGTTGTCGGGGCTGGCCAGAAGCTCCAGTTTGTAGAGGCCGCAGAGCCCACCGAGGCATCCGGTGGCTCGACGTCGTCGGTCAGCCTAGCGATCTTGAACACGCTGGTTGCCTACAAGAGGGCGGCCCGGGAACTTCTTGACGGTAGGCTGGCTGGCATCCGGCCTCTTGCACCAGCACACCTGCGTGAGCCTTGTAGCGTGACGATCCTGCGATGCGTAGATGCCACGTTGGTGCGTTATGACCTCGTGACGAAAGACGAGGCAAAGGCGCGCGTGGCGGAGCTCGACAGGCGGGTCGCCGAAGTAGCGCCTTGGCTTTCCGACCAGGTGATCCATTTCCCGGATGATCCGGCGACGTATGTTCCTCCAGCTGCCCGGAGATTATCGACAACCTGCGCACAAGTACGACCTCGCGCAACCTACAGGTCGATAGGCCGACCCTACGGGTCCAGGTGACCCGCCCGAAGATGCCAGAGGGCTTCTGGAGGGGGGATCACCGACGGCTCCAACGTACCGCCCGGCCCGATCCAGGACGCAGCCCGCACCCTCTGGGACGCCATCGAGGAGAAGCGACCCGCCACGCCCGGGAGCGTCGTCTTGGCCATCAACGCGATCAGGAGGCCGTGGTGGATGCCTTCCGGCAACGATACGGGGAGGAAGCCCGGCGCATCGGGTTCAAGGCGGTGTGGCTCGTGGTGTGGAGCGGGGCCATTACGTGGAGGCTCGACACGTAGAGGAGCTCGACAGCGCGTCTGCCAGTTCCGCCACTCGCGCGGGCGTGTCACTCACTTGACAATCCGGTTATCCGCGCTATAAGGGCCGAAAGGGACAGTCGGCCCGCTCCTGGGCCTCTGTCGAGTCACGAAGAGCAAACCGCCGATCAACTCTGGGAGGATCTGACGATGCGGAAGACGTTCGGGATCATAGCAGCCGCACTGACCGTCGCACTCTTCTCGTCGACGTTGGTTCTGGCTCAACCCGCCGCCAAACCGACCGGGACGGTGGTTGCCGTCGAGACAGCCGTCGTCAAGATCAAGGGAGCCGACGGGAAAACCTATGAAGTCAAAATGGCTGATGTCATCGAAAAGAACCTCAAGACCGGCGACATGGTCGAGTACGAGGTCGTCGAAGGCAAGCCGGTGAAGGTGGCGAAGAAGAAGATGTAGCCTGTTCGAGAAAAGGAGATGCCGAGAAGCATGACGCTTCTCGGCATCTCCGCTTTCGATCCGTTGCCGCCCCGCGTACTCCTGAGTCCGGCGTGTCCGTCAGTTTCGCTACTCTCGCGCTGTCCCACAGTATAGGGCTAGGCTCCCGTTGGTCATGACCTCGATGTGATCGAGCCAACGAAATTGGTCGCCGCTCACGTCAAAATCATTTCTTTCTGGATGCTGGCCGTGACCGTTTGGATGTAGGACGTCACGGACACGACACCACTCACCGAGCGTGCGTCGGAAACGAACTTCTCAACATTCACCCGTGACGGGACGGCCCCGACGAGAACAACATGGCCCGCGTAGACGGCGATGTCGACCCGGCTGGACACCAGGACGGGGTCCGCGATGAGGACCGCTCTGATTCGTTCCTTGATGGCGACGTCGCTCTCCCAGGAGGGCCGATGGGACACGAAATACGTCTCGACCCGTTTCACGTTCGGGGCCTTGCGCGCGATGTCCACCGCCGCCCGACCCGCTTGTGAGCCCCGGGGCACCAGGCCCGCGACTACCACGACTCCCTGGCGACAATACACGTCGAGCGCGCTGGTGCCACTCACCGGCGACGCCAGGAGGTCAGCCTTGATCTGCGCCTCGGCCTCGGTGTCTGTCGCTTGGGTCACGAGCGAGCGGGGATCGGCGGCGACCTCGTAGGTCTCCTTGGCCGCAAGCACATAGGGGTTGCACCCGGCGAGGGCAACGATCAGCATCAGGGGCAGTACTTGTTTCGTTCTCATAGTAGACAACTCCTCGGAAGGCCAGGTGCGATCACCTGGTCAAGCGTTTGAATGTTGAAGTCAGCCATTTCGGCCATACTGCATTGCCCGGCCCGCTAGGCTAGGCGGCCGGAACTAACGGTGTCAAGACGCGGTACGACGAACGAGGATGGCGCGCGACCTTCTACACGACGGGAATGGAGCACTCGCCGACGAGTGCGGCGGGCACCGGCTGGGGGCCGACGCCGTGGCGCGCGACGCAGCGGGCGGCGTGGGAGGTGTTGGGAAGGGCTGAGTGAACGCTAGCGGACGGGCTCTCCGTAGGTGGCGAGGCGCTGGAGAATACGACGTTAGTGCGATCAGTTCGTCCATCCAGAGCAGGCAGCAGTCGCTATGAAGGGATAGAGCCGTCTTCGCCTTGTTGGTGAGCGAGTTCGTCGAACGGTGTTCATCGTCGTGTCGCTCCTGCCGATCGCCTCAGTTGGCCCGCGTCAGCGGCGGCGGCGTCCAGCTTCCGTCGAGCATCGCGGGCTTCGGCCAGTACACGCGCATGGTGATGCTGAAGTCCCCCGCGGCGGCGGGCAGCCAGTTCGCTTCCTTGTCCTTACCCGGTGAGTCCTTCTGGATGTAGACGTCGAGGGAGCCGTCTTCGTTGTACTTGAGCGGCATCCAGCCGGAGATGTTGTAGCGCTTGATCGGGTTCTCGACAAAGAACGACTGCGCGTCGTACATGGTCAACGACCAGAATGCGTTCGCCGGTGGCGTCTGTCCCTTGTCGAAGTGCACCACGTAGCGGTTCGCGCCGGTCAGTGGCTTGACGTCGGCGTCGGTGAAGGCGTTCGGATAGATCGCGTCGGCCGGGATGTTCGCGCCCAGGCCGATGAGGGCGGCAACGGCGCGAAGTCCGTAGTCCGTTCCGAACTGGCCCACCTTCATGGGCGGAACTTGCCATCCGTTGACCGGCTTTGCCAGTTGCTTTGCCGCTGTCTGGAGTTTTTCCAGGGCGATCTGCACGGACTTCTCGAGCCCCTTGGCGACGGCCGGATCGAGCTTACCGGGGTCGAAGTCCTGGCTGGGAACGACGCCGATCTTTGCAAGCAGCGCGAGCGCGGGCGCATCTGCCGCCGGGGGCGGGTTGGCCGCCATCAGCCTCGAGAGTGTCTTGAAAAACGTGGCCGCATCCATCTTCGACACTTGGTCAACAGGCGCCGTCTTCGTATCCACCGCGGGGTTCACAACTCCCGGCGGCGGGGTGTAGGACTTGCCGAACGCGCTCAACGGCGTGAGCTTGTATTGCTTCTGGAGCGCGTGGACCGGCGCGTAGTCTCTTGGCCCATTGGTCTGGGTGCGGCCGGTGATCCACACGGTGTTGGTCGGCGCCTTGATCTGCGTGACCCCGCCGGGAAGCTTCCCCACCCAGCCCGGCCCGGTGATCGCAAAATTCCCGGCCTTGGTTCCGGTGGTGCGTTTGCCAGGCGAGGCGAAGACGTTGGTCCACGCATCGAGCAGCGGCATCATGTAGTAGCGACCTTTGGTATCCGGCACCGACAGCACTATCGGCTCCTTCGACAGGTCGAGCCACGCGAATGAATAGAGCGTATCCAGGTTCATCCGCACGATGGTGTGATCCGACGCCGAAGGGTATTCCAGCATGCTGCCGAACTGGTTGATTGGGGCGTGGGCGTTCGGCTGGGGGCCGGGCACGTTGGTCGAGACGCGCTTCGTCAAATCCATGACCACCAGCGGGAGCCCGTAGACCACGGCCTCGACGCCGATCTTCTGGACTTCCTCCTCGCTGAGCTTGCCTTGGGCTTGGGCCGGGTCCGGCGCCTGAACGAACATGGTTAGCAGACCCAAGGCCAGCGCCACTCGTGTAAGAGCGTTTCGCATCATCGGTTTTCCTCCTCTACTTCGCGACCGCGATGGCCGGCGGCTGCCACGTCCCGCTGCCGGGCGGCAGGATGGACGGCGGCTCGGTCTTCGGCCAGTACAGGCGCATCACCAGATAGACCGGGCCATTGGGCGCGGGTAGCCAGTTGGACTCCTTGTCCGCCCCGGGCGAGTTCTTCTGGATGTAAAGGGTGAGTGAGCCGTCCGCGTTCTTCTTCAGCTCGGGCAGCATCGGCGAGTTGACGAGATAGCGATTGATCGGGTTCGCGACCAGCAATTGCGTCTTGCCGTCGTACATCGTCACCGACCAGAAGGCGTTGACCGGCGGAAATTGGTCCCTGGCGAAGGTCAGCGTGTAGTTGTGCTTGCTCGCGTCCAGCTCTTCGCCATTGGCCAGCGTTTTGGTCATGGGATACGTGGCCTCGATCGCGTCGTTGCCGTAGATCCCGGCTTTCGCACCGGCCGCACGTAGCAACCAGTTGCCGTTGAAGAAGGCGCGGTCACCGAAGTACGAGCCGACCTTCCAGCCGTTGATGATCTTCTCGCCGGTGAGGAGATACTGCTCGATCTTGGCCTCGCCATCCTTCATGCCCAGGCCCACCTCGAGCTTGTGCTCCAGCGAGAGATCCTTGAAGTCGAAGGTCTTGCCGGGGCCGATGCCGATCCGGGCTAGCTTGGCGCGGATTTCCTTCTCCTCCGGCCCGGGCGGGGCGAATTGCAACATGAAGTCGAGATAGTCGAAGAAGTTCGTCTTCACCATCTCCTTGTCGATCTTCGGAAACTTGACTAGCGGTGCCGCAGGTGGGGCCGGTTGCTTCAGATACGCCGAGAGCGGCTGCGCCTTGTAGCCGGCCTGCACCTTGACCACATTCGGCATGTCGGCCGGACCGAAGAGTTGCGTGCGGCAGCCCGCCACCGCGAATTGCGAGCCGGAACGAAACACCTTCTTGATACCGGGAGGTGTTTCGCCTTTCCAATCGGGCCCGGCGATAATGTAATCGCCGGCCTCGCTGCCGGTGGCGCGGGTGCCGATGTAGCCGAAATTGAAGGTGTTGGCGTCTTCGATCTGCACGGCGTAGTAGCGCGACTTCTCGACCGCCGGGACCGAGAGCACGATCGGTTCGGCGCGCAGGTCCAACCAAAGGAACGAGTAGGGGGTATCGCTGTTGGGCGTGACGATCGCAGTGTCCTTGGGGGTGAACACCCGCGCCTCGTTGAAGAGGTGGTTGAACGGGGCCTGGAACTGCCCGGAGTTGCGGTCCACCGCATACTGGTACATGACCGCGTAGTTCATCACGATCGGCAGGCCGTAGATGAATCCCTCCTCGGCGATGGCCTTCGTTTCGGCGATACCCGGCCTGGTCGCATCCATCTTCGCGGCTTGCGAGATAGAGTCGCTTTTGCCGCAGCCTGCGAACAGTGCCGCGACGACGGCGCCGCACAGAGCGGCTTGACCCAATGCGTGTCTCGCTCTGCTCACGTTCCTATCCTCCAGGCTTACTGTTTCCTACGCGCGGCGCCGCTACTTCGACGCGACCATGGCCGCTAGACTCCATTCCGCTCGGGCCTCGCAGTTGATCCCGTTGCACGGGTCGTCCTTGCCGCACTCAGAGAGGAGCGTTGTCACGGCAATGAGCAGCACGGCTATCTTCTGTCAAGCCGCCAGGGACGCGGTCTATGGGACTTTGGGCTTACCCTTCATGCGCGCGGCGACCGACCCCAAGGTGGCGGAAGTGCTCGACCAAAGTCCATGGCGGCCGGCCTCGCAACTCGTGCTGCCGCCGCGTCGGGCCGCCACGCTCAGCGTCGACACCGCACGCCGGCCCTCGCGAGGCGGTAACAACGCGGGGCTCACAGCAGCCGAAACCTCGAGCCGTCGTCGCGATGCTATCTACTTTCTATCGACATTCCTGCCCTCAAATGGGCCCAAATGAGGCAACTCAATCGCGTTTAGCTTTGCGTATTCTGTACTGGTGTTGGATCTTTCCTTCCCCTGGAAGGCGAACCGGTTTCCAAACTTACTTGGGACAACGAAGTGCTGCCACTGGCGAGCGTCGCGTTGGCGGTTTGTGAAAGCCGGAGCGCCGGGGAGCCTCCCACGCGAATCTCTCCCGACCCGGAGCGCGAAATGGGAACGGGAGGACACGGATTACCACGATTTACCGAGTCGTGCGCGCTAACCTCGCGTCAGGACTGAGCGCGCAAGCTACGAATCCCTTACCCTCCACCATTACTTTTCCCGCTTAGTTACAGCGCACTTTTTCAAACTCGGAGCGTATAGGAGCGTATCGTAGCGTCTCGGCCGAGCACGCGCCTTGCCCCCGATCGCGTGTTCGGTGCCCTACAGCGCTCCGGACGGGTGCCCGGGCAGATTAGACCGGCTCGAATTGGGCCGCTTTGCCACTCATAAGCGCCAATCGCCGGCAGGTCGGTGAGAAGGTGCCGGCCCGCAAAGCTCACGCCGACTTCGAGAGCGGCAGTCTGCAGAAATTAGCGTAGGCCACCCCGGGTTTACTCTGGTCGGACGGTATGAGCATCGATCCCGATTGCTGTCCGCTCCTCCACGAGGTGGCCCGGGGCGCCCAGTGGCTGGGAACCGACGAGTTCCCCTCCAACACGGCATGGGCCGACGAGCATGAGGCCTGGCTGCGGTTCGCGAAGGAGACGGGCGGCCTCGATCACTACACCCGGCGATTGCGGGGGCCCAGACAGCGACGCGATGAGGCATTCGCGGAGCTGGCCGTCGGCTACTTCCTCGTGAAGGTGGGCGGGATGCCGTTCGTGGAATGGGAGCCCCTTGGCGCCGAGGGAAAGCGGGGAGAATTTTTGGTCGGGAGTCCCCCGGTGTTCGTCGAGGTCAAAAGCCCCGGCTGGGAGGACGAAATCGTCAAGGTTGAGGGGCAGGACAGCGCACGCCTCCAGGAGCCGAAGTACATCCACGCCGAGGCCCGCTCGACCGGACCGTGGGCCTCCATCCGGCACGCGGTGAATAAGG
>JBKOVG010000299.1:0-4648 GCA_046723845.1 Candidatus Methylomirabilota bacterium
GCGTCGCAGCGTGGTCTGGGGAGCGCGCTCACCGCAGACCAAACGGGGCGAGCGGGGAGGGGGCGCGCTCCCCAGACCCGTATCTTCTGGGGAGCAGTTCACCGCCGGCACGCACCATCTCGTGGCTCGTGAGAGTGGAGAGAACGGATTGCGTCGCAGCGTGGTCTGGGGAGCGCGCCCCCTCCCCGCTCGCCCCACTAGCTCGCCGCCGACTCCGCCCTGCCCTACGCGACCCCGAGAAGCTAAGCGGAAGCGCTAGCCAACT
Source organism: Candidatus Methylomirabilota bacterium (assembly GCA_046723845.1). Taxonomy (GTDB): domain Bacteria; phylum Methylomirabilota; class Methylomirabilia; order Rokubacteriales; family CSP1-6; genus AR37. The sequence goes on from JBKOVG010000299.1 coordinate 266, forward strand.
GCCGCGAGACGAGATGCGCATAGAGCCCGCCACGAGCGAGGAGCTCGCGGTGATCCCCCATCTCGGCCACGCGCCCCTCCTCCATCACGATGATCCGGTCCGCCCCGCGCACGGTGGAGAGCCGATGCGCGATCACCAGCGTGGTCCGGTTCCGCGCGAGCACGTCGAGCGCACCCCGCACCGCCTGCTCGCTCACCGCGTCCAAGTGCGAGGTCGCCTCGTCCAGGATGAGGATGGGCGCGTCCTTCAGAAAGGCGCGCGCGATGGCCACGCGCTGGCGCTGGCCGCCGGAGAGCTGGGCGCCGCGCTCGCCCACGATCGTCTCGAGGCCGTCCGGGAGCCCGGCCACGAAGTCCGTGAGCGCGGCCTGCTCGATGGCCGCGCCCAGCTCCGCCTCGCTCGCCTCGGGTCGGGCGAGCAGCACGTTGTTCCGCAGCGTGTCGTTGAAGAGATAGGTGTCCTGGGCAACGAGCGCGACGCGGCGGCGCAACTCGTCGAGGCCGTACGCCTTGAGGTCGTGCCCGTCGAGCCGGAGCGCTCCCAGATCCGGATCCCAGAAGCGGAGGCAGAGGCTCGCGATCGTGGTCTTCCCCGCTCCCGACGGCCCCACGAGAGCGACCGTGCGGCCGCGCGGCACCGCGAACGACACGTCGGTGAGGGCGGGCCGATGCCGCCCTGGATAGGTGAAGGTCACGTGCGACAGCTCGAGGGCTGGTCCGCGCAGATCCGCGCCGCTCGCATGGACGCCGGCGCCGTCCGTCACCGGCACGGGCTCTGCGTGCACACCGTACACGCGCCGCGCCGCGCCCAGGGTGTCGGCGAGCTGCCGCCCGACCTGGGCGATCTCCCACACGGGCACGAAGGCCGACATGGCGAGCAGGGTGAGGAGGGGCAGGAGGGCAGTGTCGAGTTGTCCCGACGATCCGAGCACTGCGCCCACACCGACCACGGCGAGGGCGCCCAGGCCGTTGGCGACCTCCTGGAACGAGGTCTGCAGGCTCAGGTCATGGAGGAAGGGCATGCGCACCTGGAGATAGTGCTGCGCCTTCGCCGCGAACTCGCGGCCGCGCGCAGCGACCTGACGGAAGGCCACAATCTCCCCCAGCCCCTGCACGGAATCCACCGCGTGCGCGGTGAGATCGCCGGAGACCTCGCGCGCCCGCGAGCCGAGCCGGTCGATGCGCGCGCGACCGAGCACCGGCGTGAGCCCCGCCCAAGCGAGAAAGGGCAGGAGGGCCAGGGCGATGGGCCAGCCGTAATAGCCGAGGGTGACCAGCACGCCCACGGGCACGAGCACGGCCACGAAGGCGGGGGTGATGGTGTGGGCAAAGAAGTACTCGATCAGCTCCACGTCGCGCGTGGCCACGCCCACGAGGTCGCCCGTGCGCCGGCGCGACAGATAGGCGGGGGCGAGGGCGTCGAGCTTGCGGAACATGTCGAGCCGCATGTCGAGGAGCAGGCGGTAGGCCATGTCGTGGGCCAGCCACGACTCGAGCCAGTGGAGGAAGCCGGCGAGGGGCGCCGCGATGGCGAGGGCGACCATGAGCCGGCCGAAGGGCTGCCCGTGCTTCACCGCGCGCACGACGAGCGCGCTCAGCACGCCCACGCCGATGAGGGCGACCACGCGCGCGACCCCGAGCACGAAGGTCACAATGAGGCGGGTGCGATACGCGCGGACCATGCCGAGCAGGATGCGGATGAGACGCGCCCAGCCCAGCCCTTCCGCGCGCACGATGGCGTCGGTGGGCTCGGCGTCCGCCGTCGCCGGCCCGCTCCCGCTCTCGTCGCGCTCCGCGGCAAGCTCCGCGCGCGCGAGGAGCTCCACGGGGGCCGCCGCATCCTGGGCCTGCGCGGCCATGAGCCGGTGATACGCCCCGCCGCGGGCCATGAGCTCGGCATGCGTGCCGCTCTCCACCACGCGGCCGCCCTCGAGGGCGAGGATGCGATCGGCGCCGATCACGCTGGACAGCCGGTGCGCAAAGATGAGGGTGGTCCGGCCTTCCATGAGCCGGTCGAGCGCCTGCTGGATCACCGCCTCGCTCTCCGCGTCCACCGAGGAGAGCGCCTCGTCGAGGATGAGGATGGGTGCGTCGCGGAGGAGGGCGCGGGCGATGGCGATGCGCTGCCGCTGGCCGCCGGAGAGGCGCACACCGCGCTCGCCCACCACCGTCTGGTAGCCGTGGGGCAGGTGCGCGATAAACTCCTCGGCGTTGGCGGCGCGCGTCGCCGCCTGCAGCTCGGCGGGCGTGGCCGCCGGCTTGCCCATGCGCAGGTTGTCCTCCACGGTGCCGTGGAAGAGATAGGTGTCCTGGCTCACCACCGCGATGAGGCTGCGGAGCTGATCGAGGGTGAGGTCACGGATGTCGCGCCCGCCGATGGTGACGCGCCCGCGGTCCGGATCGTAGAAGCGCAGAAGCAGGCGGGCCACCGTGGACTTGCCCGCGCCGCTCGGCCCCACGATGCCCACGCGCTCCCCCGCCTTCACCTCGAAGGACAGGCCCTCGTGGGCGGCGCGGCGGCCGCCGGGATACGAGAAGCTCACGTCCTCGAAGGCCACGATGGGCGAGAGCGCGGCGGCATCGAGGAGGGGCGCGGCGCGGTCGCTCACCCGGGGGCGGGCGTCGAGGATCTCCATGATGCCGCCCGCCGCGGAAAGGCCGAGCATGCCCTGATGCAGGACCACCCGCAGCTCGCGGAGCGGACGGAACACCTCGATGCCCAGCATGAGCACGACGAGGAGGGCGGCCAGCGTCATGTCGCCTTCGCGCACGCGCCAGGCGCCCAGGCCCAGCGCCGCCACTGCCCCCACCGCCATCCCCGTGTCGGTGATGCCGCGCGCGAAGGTGTTGGCCCCGAGCACGCCCATGGTGCTCTGGAAGAGGTCGCGCCCCTTCGTCTCGAGCATGTGCGCCCGCGCGCCGCTCTGCCCGAAGGCCTTGAGCGTGGTCAAGCCCTGCACCGAGTCGAGGAACTCCGCGCCGAAGGCGGCGTAGGCCTTCTGGCGGAAGAGGCTCTGGCGGCTGTCCTTGCGATGCCACAGCGACGGGGCGAGCAGAGTGAGGAGGGCGGCGGTGAGGAGGACGAGGGCCACGGGCAGGTCCACGAAGGCCACGAAGGCGAAGATCAGCACGGGAGTGAGCACGGCCACCGCGAGCTGGGGCAGGTACTGGCCGAAGTAGACCTCGAGCTGCTGCACGCCCTCGACCATGGAGAGGATCACGTCGCCCGTGCGGGAGCGGATGAAGTGCGCGGGGCCGAGCGCGGTCACGCGCTCGTAGATGGCCTGGCGGAGCACGCCCTGCACCACCGCCGCCGTCTTGTGGGCGGCCATGGCGCGCCAGTGGTCGAGGGCGCTGCGCGCGACCACTGCGGCCGCGGTGAGGGCGAGAAGAGGAAGGATCGCGCGCGGCGCGTCGCCCTCGATGACCCGGGCGAGGAGCCAGCCGAAGAGGGCGAGGCGTGCGATGCCCGCGCCCACCGCGAGGAGACCGAGCAGCACGGTACCCGCGATGCGCAGGCGCACGCCGCGCGTGAAGGCCCAGAGGCGTCGATCGAAGTACATGAGCGAGCCCCCACACAATACACCGGACGGTGGGGGCCGCGGTCAGGGCGCTGCGCGGGAGCTCAGAGCGCCTCGACGGCCTCGAGGACGGCGTCGGCGTGGCCGTCCACCTTGATGTTGTCCCAGCGGCGGGCCACCACGCCGTCGGGGCCGATGAGGAAGGTGGTGCGCGCGAGACCCATGTAGCTCTTCCAGATGAAGACGGAGCGCGCTTCACATTTCTTCACGGACGAGCGCAGAAACTTTTCATTTCCGTCCTGCCCGTGCGCCCCGGGCTGGATTACCATAGTTGCATGCAGGGTGCGCTTCCTGAAGGTCGGCCCCTAGCCCTCGGTGATGGCGCGGTGAGACCGTGAATCCGTCACGGATATTCATCCTCCAGCCCATCGCCACCACGCTGCTCACGGTGGCGGTGCTCCTGGCGGGTGCCGTGGCCTACACCCAGCTCCCCATCTCCGCCCTGCCCCAGGTCGACTACCCGACCATCCAGGTCCTGACCTTCTATCCCGGGGCGAGCCCCGACGTCATGGCGTCCTCGGTGACGTCACCGCTCGAGCGCCAGTTCGGTCAGCTTCCCGGCCTCAAACAGATGACGTCGACCAGCTCCTTCGGAGCCTCCCTCATTACGTTGCAGTTCACCCTCGAGCATCCCATCGACGTGGCGGAGCAGGAGGTGCAGGCGGCGATCAACATCGCCGCTACCTATCTCCCGCGCGATCTGCCCAACCCGCCCATCTACAGCAAGGTCAATCCCGCCGACACCCCCATCCTGACCCTGGCCCTCACCTCGGACAGCCTGCCCTTGAGCCGCGTGGAAGATC
>JBKOVG010000368.1:0-8503 GCA_046723845.1 Candidatus Methylomirabilota bacterium
GTGCGCGCACCGACCCGCCCGACAAGATCGGCTTCATCTACATGCTCGCCGGGGATACAGGAACGACCAACCACCACCCGCACCAAAAGGACACGCGCATGCACTGGGTGCAGACCGGCCCCCACGTGATGGTGGTCGGCCCCCGGGTTCGGGAGATGGTCGGCTACTCGAGAACCCTGGACGTCGCCGATGCCACTCAGCCGTACGTCATGTATCCGGGCACGTCCTACGAGCACCTGATGCTGCCGACCAAGTAGCGGCAGTGTCGCGCTCCCCCTGATCGCCGGCGCCCGGCCACCGGGGCGGGCGCCGGCCTGCGGGCGACGTGGCCCTGACGCCCGGGTGGCCGTCGCTCCCGGCGAACCCGCGCTCGCCAGGGGGACCAGTGGGAGTCGTCGACGTACCTCATCGAGCCGGGCATCGCCCGACTGGGGCCCGTGACGGCCCGCATGGTCCTCCGGCCGGCGGTCACGCCGTCGCCCCCCAGGAGTCGGCCCGGCCTGATCGTGGTTGTCGCCGGCCCGGGCGCTGTCAGAAGCGCACCTTCACCCCTCCCCACCCGCCGATGGAGCCCCCGGGCGCAACGAAGCGCTTGGCGCTGATGGGATCGGCGAACGCGTTCCAGTTGAGCGCGCCTCCGGTCGCGTAGTTGGCGTTGGTACGCGGCCCCAGATCTCCACGTACTTGACGGGCGTATAGCGTGCACTGTGGCATCGGCTCCTGCAGCGTTCCGCGTCCGAGTCTGCCGGAGAAGTCTCTCCGAAGCCCTTGTTTTCTCTGGTTGCGGGGGCCCGCAACCACCTGCAGGCGGATAGGCCGCTCGAGTTCCGCTTCGAAATAGTGATCTGACGTCAGCCGTGAGGGCCGACGGTCGCCAGCGCCTGTGGCAGCCGGCCAGAAGTCCGGCCCCTCGACCGATGGAGGCCGTCCGGTGTATCCGATTGGGGGAGTTGCGGGGCCTGGTGTCGGTCCCGTATGTTGCCCTCCAGGACACGGGACATGGCCATCCGGGAGGCAAGCCCTTAAGGCCAGCATTCGACGCTGCCCGCCGGCGGCCGCGTCCCGTGGGTGTGCCAGGAGAGCGGCTCGCCTGAGCCCCCGAAGCCCCGCCTCCTTGACCGCGTCCGCCAGGCCATCGAGACCCGCCACTACAGCCGGCGCACCGAGAAGGCGTACGTCCACTGGATCAAGCGCTACATCTTCTTCCACGGCAAGCGCCACCCCGCCGAGATGGGTGCCGCAGAGGTCGCCGCATTCCTGACCTCGCTCGCCGTTCAGGGGAAAGTCGCCGCCTCCACCCAGAACCAGGCCCTGAGCGCCCTGCTCTTTCTCTACCGTGAGATGCTCGGCGTCGAGCTGCCGTGGCTCGACGACGTCATCAGGGCCAAACGGCCCGTGCATCTGCCCGTAGTGCTGACGCGCGACGAGGTCCGCACCGTCCTCCAGCGGCTCAACGGCGTGCCGCGGCTCATGGCGGTCCTCCTGTACGGCGCCGGGCTGCGGCTGCTCGAGTGCTGTCGCCTGCGCGTGAAGGACGTCGATTTCGCAACGAACCAGCTCACCATCCGCGACGGCAAGGGGCACAAAGATCGCGCCACCATGCTGCCGGCCGCAGTGCAGGCAGACCTGCTTGGGCACCTCGAGCGGGTGCGCCGGCAACACGAAGACAACCTCCGGCACGGCGCCGGCTGGGTCGAGCTGCCCGGCGCGCTCCTCCGCAAGTACCCGAACGCGGGCCGAGCCTGGGGATGGCAGTGGGTCTTCCCGGCCACGCGCATCTACGTGGACCGCGTCACCGGCCAGCGTCGCCGTCACCACCTCCACGAATCCGTCCTTCAGCGGGCGGTGAAGGATGCGGTCCGCAGCGCCGGAATCGCCAAGCCCGCCACGTGCCACACCTTCCGGCACTCGTTCGCCACCCACCTCCTGGAGGACAGCCACGACATCCGCACCGTCCAGGAGCTGCTGGGCCACCGGGACGTCAGCACCACGATGATCTACACCCACGTCCTCAACCGGGGCCCCGCGGGGGTGCGGAGTCCGGCCGACCGGATGTTCATGTGATGGACCTCGACCGCCCTTACTATCAGAGCCCCAGAACGGACCAGATATCCTGCGGAGGCGCGCCGTATATCATGGCCCTCGGGCTCAGGGGTGTTCTCCAAGGTAGCGGAAAAATGGGCGTCCATCGGCTGAGGCGGATCCATTCACCGTGATATACGGAACTATGCAGTCAGATAACGCAGTTCAAGATACTAAGCGTTCGCCGCACCGGTGGCAAGAACGCAGGAGCGACGGCGTGACAGAACCGCGATGTCCTGCATCGCACTGACGGGGAGGCACCAAAACGATGCTGGGTGAGGCACGGCGCCCGACGCTGCTAGCTCTTCTCGCCGTCTCTCTCATCGCTCTGTCTTCGCCTCCCCTCGCGGAGGTCCAGGAGGTCGGGAAGGTCTACCGGATCGGACACGTCAGCTTGATGACGCCCGAGGGTATGGCGCCTTATGTTCAAGAGTTCGAGAAGGGACTTCGAGATCTCGGGTATGTCAAGGGACGCAACTACGTCATCGAAGACCGATCGGCGAAGGGAAAGCCGGAATTGGTCGAACCGGCTGCCGCCGAGCTCGTGCGCCTCAAGGTCGACGTCATCTTGACAGGGATTAATCAGGGAGTGGCCGCGGCGCGAAAGGCCACAACAACGATCCCCATCGTGATGGTTTACGGGATCGATCCGGTCGGTGCAGGGTTTGTGCAAAGCTTGGCGCGGCCTGGCGGAAATGTCACCGGAGGAGCCTTCGAGGCCGCTCCGGAGATCTATGGCAAGAAGCTTCAACTGCTCAAGGAAATCAAGCCTGGGCTCGCGCGGGTTGCCTTGCTGTGGAATCCAGCGTACCCGGGCTCGATGACCTACATGACGGCGACGAAAGACGCCGCTCGACAGCTGGGCGTGAGATTTCAGTCGGTCGAGGTTCGTGCACCCGGTGAGCTCGAAACTGCTTTCGCCGCGATATCGAAAGCTCGCTCCGAGGCTGTGATTGTCGTCGGGGACCCGATTACCTTCCCAGCTCGGGCGCAGATCGCTATGTTGGCCATCCGTTACCGCGTGCCGTTCGTGGCTTCGTGGAGAGAGTTTGCCGAGGCCGGAGCGCTCTTGTCCTACGGGCCCAACTCTCTGGAGCGGTGGAGGCGCGCCGCCGTCTACGTCGACAAGTTGCTCAAAGGTGCAAGCGCGAGCGAGTTGCCGGTCGAGCAACCTGCCACTTTTGAGCTGGTTGTCAATCTCAAGGTCGCGAAGGAGTTGGGGATCACGATTCCGGAATCACTCGCTCAGCGTGCAGACCGGATGATCGAATGAGATGGCGCCGACGGTCCCGACAGAAGCGTCGAACCTCCCGCTCCAACGGACCGGGTGCTCGCGTTGCTCGCATCCCGGCCGCTGAGCGTGAACGTTCGGCTTCAGAATAAGGAGGGCAAGGATGATTGAACCATACAATGCGGTTGGGTTGGTGTCCACGTTCTGGGGCATTCGCAAGCGCGAAGATATCCAGAAAAACCTCGAGCACCTCAAGAGTCTCACGAAAGCAGCCTTCTGGCTGTCGAATCTTGACATTCCCGTCCGTCTCCTGGCCATGCCCGAAGGTGCGTTACAGGGGTTCAATGATGAGGTGCTTGACGTCGATCACGTGGAGTATACCCGCACCTGTGCCATCGACATTCCAGGGCCGGAAACCGACCAACTGGGCCAACTCGCACGCGAGTATAACGTGTTCATGATAGCGTAGGCCAAGGCCCGGCATGCCGATTGGCCCGATCGTTTCTTCAATGTGGGGTTTATCCTCGATCCTGACGGCGCCGTGATCCTCAAACACTATAAGATATCCGCCCTGCTTCCATGCGAACGCTCTGTGTCACCCCACGACCTCTTTGACTGGTGGATTGAAAAATATGGACGCACCCTCGAAGCTTTCTGGCCCGTGGTCGACACCGCCATTGGGCGCCTCGGCATTATGATGGCGATGGAAGGCAACTATCCCGAGAATGGTCGGGGATTAGCCATGAATGGCGCGGAGGTCGTCTACCGGGCCTCCTTACCGGGACCATTCACCCAGAACGATATGTTTGAGATCTCCAACCGTGCTCGGGCACTCGAAAACAACATGTATATTCTTGCGCCCAATATTGGTGGCTATTACCTCTACCCGGACAGTGAGACCCCAATTGATGCGGGCAGCGGTCAATCGGTGATTGTCGACTATAAAGGCGCAATCGTTGGGAAGCAACGCGACACGAATGGGTCAACGTACGTGAACGGAGTCATCAACATCGAAGCGTTGCGCCATCATCGGGCGCATGCCCAGGTCACCAATTGGTTAAAGGACGTCCGCACAGAGATGGCCCAGATCATTTACGAGCAACCGATCTATCCCAAAAATCGCTATCTGGATCGTCTCCCTGGCAACCACGCCGCATATAAACAGGAAGTGCTCGACCGCCAGGTCGCGCTGATGCAGGAGCGCGATATCTGGAAAGCGCCTTCCCAATGAAGCCTGTACGATGCGCCAAGCAGGGGAGGCACATGCGCAGCGTGGCCTACGCATCGAGGCTCCACAGCCGAACCACGGCGTGCAGCCGACTGCCTACGGCCTCCGCTGCGCTCCGGCTTCCGGCAGCGCCTGACGCCCAGCGTTGGGCAGACCGGTTTCGAGTCCAGGTCGATGAGAGCTACTAAGAGGATCTCTTCGGTCGTCGTCGGTGATTCCGGGATTCGGTGGTCATGAGTCTCACGGTTAAGAGACTCGCCACCGCGGTGGCCCTGTTGGTTCTGACCGCACCACTCGGTGCGGACGCCCAGCATACGGGCAGGGTCTACCGCTTGGGGACCCTTTCCCCCGCTCGGTTTGGCAGCCTCGATGTTATCGTCGTGAGCCTCCACGAACTGGGATATGTCGAAGGTCAGAATCTCGTCGTCGAACGACGATCCGCTGACGGCAGGCTTGACAGGCTCTCCGGGCTGGCCCGAGAACTGGTGCAACTCCGCCTTGATGTCATTGTGGCTTCCAGCGCGGAGGCCATCGAGGCGGCAAGAGCCGCGACCAAGACGGTCCCCATCATCATGGGCTTCACTACCGATCCGGTTGGACAAGGATTCGTCGCCAGCCTCGCGCGCTCCGGAGGTAACATCACCGGAGTTGCGTACTCACCGGGACCCGAGATTACCGGCAAGCGCCTTGAGTTGATCAGAGAAGCCGTCCCGCAGGCCACGCGGATCGCCGTCCTCTCCACCAGGGAAACGGCGTCCCAGAGTCAGGTCCAAGAGGCCCGGAATGCGGCCTCGCGCCTCGGCGTCGAACTCGTCGTCGTTGAGGCGCGCGATGACGATTACGACCCTGCCTTCGCCGCCATGACGACCAAGCAGCCTGGCGGCCTCTTTGTCCTGGGAAGCCCGATTCTTAATCGCGACCGGAAGCGAATTATCGCGCTGGCTACGAAGCATCGGCTGCCGGCGATCTACGAATGGCGAGAGCATGTGGACGAGGGTGGCCGATGGCATACGGCGGCGACATTTCCGCGCTGTACCGGCGGGTCGCCGCCTACGTCGATCGGATCTTCAAGGGAGCGAATCCTGCGGATCTTCCGGTGGAACAGCCTTCGACAGTCGAGTTGGCGATCAACATGAAGACCGCGAAAGCGCTCGGATTGGCGATCCCGCCGTCACTGCTGCTACGTGCGAATCACGTTACTGAGTGACAGGAGAGCTGCCCAACATCACGTTCGACCGGACCGCTGGCTCGCATTCGCTCGCCGCGGCCGGTCAACGTGAGCGTTAGACGCCAAGGACACATCATGACCATCAAGCGTATGGATAACGTCGGCATCGTGGTAGAAGACATCCATTGAGTTCTTCACCGAACTCGGCCTCGAACTCGAGGGGCGCGCCCCAATCGAAGGCGACTGGGCGGATGGCGTAACTCGATTGCGCGGCATGCGCGTCGAGATTGCCATGATGCGTACCCGCGCGTAGGAAACATTAGAACGCTCCGGCGGCGTGGGCCCCAGCCGTGGCCTCCCTCCTGTGACACAATTTCCCAGACTCGGACGCGGAACGCCCGAGGAGCCGATGCCACAGCCTCGCCTTTCAAGAGCGAGGTGTGCACACCATGTTGCCTATCCTCTTAGTGCGGAGGGGGCCCAGCGCGGGCGCGCCGCCGCTGCGGCACGCTCTCCACAAGTGCGGCACTGTCGCACCGCTGGGGCGACGTCATCGGGTCCCGGGATTGCCTAACGCCGCGAATTCACGTGGCTCATCAGGCTGCTGCCACCGGCACCTCGCTTGCACAACCTCTCCTCCGAGAGAGGGGCAATCATGGACTTTCCGATCGGGTCTCCCGCATTAGGGTTCGACAGCCCCCTTAGTCAGAGCGGGGCCGATGCCTACGGGTGGATTCTCGTAGCTTTTGTTCTGGCCGTCGCGATCGTGGCCGTGGCCGGGCTTTCCACCGGAGTTTTCGCCGCCCGCCGTCGCTTCTGGTGTGCCTCGGCGGGGCGCGACGTTGAGGTGACCACCCTTGAGACCGGGCTCTCGGGCTTCCGCCGGCCCGTGGCGATCTTGGGTTGCAGCGTGTTCGACCGTCCGACGGAGGTGACCTGCGGGCGGGGCTGTCTCGATCGAGACGCCCGGGTGAAGCTGCCGTTGCCTTCGTTGTTTGAGCGGAGGAGATCATAATCGCTAGGGTTGACCTGTGGCGGCGCCACCGCATCTGGGGGAGGGATGCCTCATTCGCCGCACCGCATGGGCGATTGGCTATCGGTCCGGCCAGCGATGATCAGTCAAATGCTCGGTAAAGCCGACGCTTCAGACCATCACGCGTCACGCCGGCTATGGCACTCCTCTTGCCTTTCCTCTCCATCATGATCGAGACAAAATCAGCGCCTCCGGGCATGACGCCGCCATCGGTTGGCGAGGGACCAATCCGCCGCCGTCTGACCACACTCTTCGCTGATATCGCCGGCTCCACGAGCTTGCTCGTCCATCACCCACCTGAGGTCGTGCTCGGCGTCGTCCAGGGCTTCATGACCCTCGTGACCGAGGTCGCGTCTGCCCACGCGGGCACGGTCAAGGACTTCGAGGGGGACGGTGCGCTGCTGTACTTCGCGTCGATGAAGAACGCGGTCAAGGCGGCGCTGGCGATCCGGGGGAGGCTCGCCGAGGGTCGGTGTAGCATCGCGTGCGGGGACGGACCTGGGATCGCCGCCCGCATGAGCGTCACCGTTGGTGAAGTGGTGGTCGGAGTCGTCGGATCGTCGATGCGACAGGGGATCGCGCTCATCGGGCCGAGTGTGAACATCGGCGCGCGTCTTCTCAAGCACGCGCCGCCAGGCACGATCATCGCCAGCGGCGAAGTCTTCGAGGAATTGCAGCGGGACGCCCCACGGCTGGCCGACGAGTTTCATCAGTTCGACGCCACCTTCGTCGTGCCGGGCGCCGACGGCATGACCGTCTCGACCTACGTCGTACCGCCGCTCCCGGCAGTGGGGGTCATCCCTGAGGGGTTCCGCTGTTCGCCGGTATCCTGATATCCAGCGGGCGCGGAGGTTGTCGGGATCTACCGTGACCCGGCGAAGCCAGAAGTCAGGCGCGACTAGAGTGCGCAGTCGCTATGCATACAGGTCGCGTGTCGTCGCTTCCCGTGCATGACCCTGACGGAGCATGGCCGGCGTACCGCCGCCGTCGGCGACACCTGATCATGGCGAGATGGCCACGTAGCACTACGAAAATGAGCCAGAAGGCTTATTGCCTCGGCATCCGACCGAGATCAGCGTGGAGGCGGCGACATTCGGCAATGACTTGGCCATAGAGAGGGGTTGATTCGTGAGGGGTGACGTCGCGGTCTCGGGGCCCACGGAGGGGGTGATCGCAGCCGGAGGGCGTTCATGTTGACTATCCTCTTGGACCGGGCCGGCGGGCGATTGCCGATATTGGCTGTGCCGCGAAATGAGCATACGGGGAAACGTGACAAGTCCCGCCGTCGTAGCGTAACTCCTTCCGGCTGTCGCGCCCACCGCCGTAATCGGGATGGGGGCGAAATCCGCCGCCGGGCAGGGAAGACCACCGGCAAGAACCTTCAAACGTCTTCGCATTGGTGCCCTGGAGCGAGGAATCGACTCGCATGGGCTTGAGCCCTTCACTTTTGATTCCACAACAGGAGAGGGATCCCCATGAAGCGCTTGAAGACCACCCGACGGCAATTCATCAAAACCGCAGCGCTCGCCACCGCAGCACTGACCGCACCTCCGTTCATTCGCCGATCCCATGCGGCCGGGAAGCTGTCTGTGGCCCTTTGGGATCATTGGGTGCCGGCCTCCAACGATGTGCAGAAGAAGTTGATGATGGACTGGGCGGCGAAGAACAAGGTCGACCTCATCGTGGACTTCGTCACCTCCCAGGGCAACTCCAATACCCTGATGGCCGTGGCGGAATCCCGGGCCAGGGAAGGTCATGATG
>JBKOVG010000076.1:0-29749 GCA_046723845.1 Candidatus Methylomirabilota bacterium
GAGGGCGCCCTCGCCGGGGCCGTCGGCGTTCGAGCCCATGGGCACGCGGCTCATGCTTTCCACCCCGCCCGCGATGACGCAGTCGTACTGGCCGGACATCACGCCCATGGCCGCGAAGTTGGCCGCCTGCTGGCCGGAGCCGCACATGCGGTCGAGGGTGGTACCGCACACGTCCAGCGGGAACCCGCCGATGAGGGCGGCGTTCCGCGCGATGTTCAGTCCCTGCTCGCCGAGCTGGTCAACGCAGCCGATGACCACGTCCTCCACCTCGGCGGGATCGACGCCCGTCCGCGCCACCAGCGCCTTCAGGGTCTCGGCGAGGAGGTCGTCGGGACGGACGGTGGAGAGCTTACCGTTGCGCTTGCCGACGGCGGTGCGAGCCGCCCCCACGATCACCGCGTTGTTCATGTGTTGCCTCCGTTGGCTAGGCGTGTACCGCCGATGGTCAGGCGCGCCGGCGCTTGACCTGGTCGCTGAGCTTGCAGAACGCGCAGATCTCCCCCGTGGTCACCTGCCCGCACACCGCGCACTCATTCAGCACGGTCGGCTCCACGTGCTCGAAGGCGGCGCGCGCCTTCTCGAGGAAGCCGAAGAGGAAGTTGTGCTTGGCCCCGGGGGAGGCTTCCTCGAGCCGGTCGAGGATCTGCTTGTGGGTGATGGAGGTGGCGCCCCGGGCGAAGGGGCACTCCTCCACGATGTAGTCGATGCCGCGCAGGAAGGCGTAGGCCGCCGTCTCGCGCTCGGAGAGCCGGTAGAGCGGCTTGACCCGGCGCGCGAGCTTGGGATGCGTGGAATCGAGGGCGGGCGACTGGCGCGACAGCGGATCCATCTGCCAGTGCAGCACGTTCCCGAAGAGCACGGCCGCCTCGTCGTCCAAGTTGTGGCCGGTGGCGATCACGGGATAGCCATGCTCCACCGCCGCGCGGTTCATCAGGTAGCGCTTGCTGAGCCCGCAGGCCGAGCAGGTCGGCCGCCGCGTCGTCTTCTGCACCTCGGGGATGGGAGCGCCCACGCGCTCGGACACCGTCTCCACGATCAGCTTCTGCCCCCGCAAGGCCGCGAAGGCTTCGCACTTGGCCTTGGATTCCACGGAGTAGTCGAAGATGCCGAGGTCGAGGTAGAGCCCGGTCGTGGTGTAGCCGGATTCGATGAGGACGTCCCAGAGAGCGAGGGAGTCCTTGCCGCCGGAGACGGCAACGAGCACGGGCTCGTCGAGGCTGAGCATCCGGTGCTTGCGGATGGCCTCCGCGACCTGCTTGCGGAAGAACTCCAGGAAATCAGCCGTGCAGAAGGCCGCGTTGTGGCGCGGCAGCTCGATGACGGCCCCCGCCCCGCACTTGCGGCACTTCACGATGCGCTCCCCCCCGACATCACCGGGCGCACTTCCAGCTCGTCGCCGTCGCCGACGACTTCGTCGGCGGTGAGGAGATCACTGCCCCGGATCACGAGCACGGTGCCAGGCAGGATGTCGAGCTCGCGCAACACGTCCCTGACGCGCTTGCGCCCCGGCAGCTCCACCTCGCGGCTCGGATTGCGCAGCTTGATCTTCACGCCGTCGGGAACCCCGGCTCCGCCTTGACGCTGCGGACCTGCTCGAGATGGATGCCGTCGTGCCAGGCCTGGAGCATCCACCACTGCGCGAGATCGAGGGACCCCAGGCGCGGGTGGGGAAAGGTCAGGGGCCGGGGATCCACCGTCCCGAGGCGCTCGATGGTCTGCCGGCTCCGCTCGCGGGCCGCCTTCATGTCCGCCACGAGCTCCCCGATGGACTTGCCTCGCTCGGGCCAGACGGCCGCGGGGGCCTCCGCGCGCCCGCCCGCCGGCGTGGCCACTGGCGTGAAACCGGTGAGCCCGGCGGGAAAGGGCTGGAGACGGTCGCCCGCTTCCTTGAGCACCTTGGAGGTGACCTTGCCCGTGCCCACCTCGGCCAGTGTGAGGTGATGGATGATCTCGCCGACGGACCAGTCGGTGTCGCACGCTCGCCAGTTCGCCTGCGCCTGGGTCAGGTTCTCGACCTCTTTCAGGAGCCGCGCGCGAACCGACTCGAGGTCGGTCCAGAGCGTTTCGACAGGGGGCGGCAAGGCCATCGGCATTCCTCCGTGGGGTGCGGAACGTCCTCGATTATAGCCCACCGTTCGAGGACATGGTACAAGGTGAGGTGTTCATGGTCGACTCGGATCGTCCGCCGTCCCTCGCCCGCGAGCCGTGGCACACACGCTCGACCCGTCCCGTGTACGAGAATCGCTGGATTCGCGTGCGCGAGGACGTGGCCCTGCTTCCCGATGGCAGCACGACCATCTACGGCGTGGTGGAGTGCGCGGAGTGCGTGGGCGTCCTGCCCTTCGTGGACCCCGACACCGTGCTCCTCGTGGGGCAGCATCGCTACGTCGCCAAGGGCTTCTACTGGGAGATGCCCACGGGCGGCATGCACGCGGGCGAGAGCCCCGAGGAGGCGGCCCAGCGTGAGCTCGGCGAGGAGGCGGGCTGCGCGGCGGGCGCGCTCGTGAAGATCTGCGACTTCCACACCTCCAAGAGCATCCTGCGCGAGACGGCCCACCTCTACATCGCCCGGGAGCTGCGGCCGGCCTCCCACCCCGCCGATCCCACCGAGTTCATCGAGCGCCGCCCGTTTCCCTTCACCGACGTCCTGCGTATGGTGACGAGCGGCGAGATCAAGGACTCCATGACGGTGATCGCCGTGCTCCACGCCGCCCGCCTCCGCGGCGACTGAGCCCTCGCCTTTCCGCCCTTTTAGCCTTTCAGCGCGCCCAGGGTGAGGCCGCGCACGATGTGCTTCTGCACGAGGAGGGCGAGGAGGAGCACGGGCAGGGTGATCACCGTGGCCGCCGCGGTGAGCCCGCCCCAGTTGATCTCCTCGTAGGAGAGGAAGCTGTAGACCGCGATGGGCAGAGTGCGCGTCTTGAAGCCCGCCACGATGAGCGAGAAGAGGAAGTTGTTCCACGAGAAAATGAAGGCCAGGATGCCCGTGGCCACGATGCCCGGCTTGGCGAGCGGGATGGCGATGCGCAGGAAGGCCGCCCAGTGGGTGCACCCGTCGATCCGCGCTGACTCGATGAGATCGCCGGGCACGTCCTCGAAGAAGCCGATCATCACCCACAGCACCAGGGGCAGCGCCACGATGAGATGGGTGAGGATGAGCGCGGTGTAGGTGTCGATCATCTTTGCCTTGGTGAACAGGATGAACCACGGGATGAGGTAGCCGATGCCCGGCGCCATCCGCGCGGTGAGGATGCCCAGGGCGATGCCCGTGCGGCGGAAGCGCGCGATGGCGTAGGCGCCGGGAAGCCCGAGGAGGAGGGCCAGGCCCGTGGAGCCGAGGGCGACCACGAGGCTGTTCACGGTGAAGGTGAAGAAGGGATTCTTCTGGAACACCTCGCGGTAGTTCGACAGGGTGGGCGCGAACACCCACACGGGCGGGTACGCGGTGTTCTGCACCTGCGTCTTCAGCGACGAGAGGAACATCCAGCCGAGAGGGAAGAGGAACGGGATGAGGAGGAGCACGAGGAGGACGTAGGTCCAGGGATTGACCCGGTCGCGCCGCCCCTTCGAGATGCTGATCATCTCACCACGCTCCCCGCCGCACCTTGATGAGGAGCAGGCTCACCCCCAGGACGAGGGCGAAGAGGATCACGAGGAGCGAGCTCGCGTAGCCGATGTGGAAGTAGAACAGGCCCACCTGGAAGGTGTAGACGTTGAGCGTCTCGGAAGCGAAGCCTGGCCCGCCCTGCGTCATGACGTAGATGATGTCGAAGGTCTTGAGGCAGTCGATGGCCCGGAAGAGGAGGGCCACGATGATCGTGGGACGGAGCAGCGGCAGGGTGATGCGCCAGAACATCTGTGCGGAGGAGGCGCCGTCGATCAGCGCCGACTCGTAGGGCTCGATGGGCAGCGTGGCGAGGCCGGCGAGAGTGATGAGCGTGATGAGGGGCGTCCACTCCCAGGTGTCCACGATGACCAGTGCGGGCACCACCACCGCCGCGTTGCTCACCCACTTGTAGGGGCCGAGGCCGACCAGGCCGACCAGGTAGTTCATCACCCCCAGGGTCGGGTTGTACATCATCATCCACACCAGCGCGATGGCCACCGGCGTCGCCACCATGGGCAAGAGAAAGATCGAGCGCACCAGTCCCTTGCCCCGGAAGGGCCGGTTCAGCACGAGGGCCAGCGCTACTCCCAGCACGAGCTGGAGGAGGGTGGCCAGCCCGGTGAAGTACACGGTGAGCCAGAGGGCATTGCGGAAGCGGTCGTCGTCGAGGAAGGCCCGCCGGAAGTTGCCCAGCCCGATGAACTGCGGGCTGGTGAGGCTGGAGGCGAACCAGGAATGCGCGCTCATGTAGAGCGTGTAGGCGACGGGGAAGGCCATGAGGAGGGCGACGGCGACGACGGAGGGACCGGTGAAGACCGGCACCGGGTGGCGCTCGACGAACCGAGACCACCCGGTGCCGAAAGCGCGCAACGGGAGGGCTACTTCTTCTCCGTCTCCGCCATGATGCGCTTGACGTCGGCGGCGGCCTTGTTGTCCGCGGCCTTCACGTCACCGCCCTGGATCGACACCACGATGGCCGCGCCGATGGCGTCGCGGCATTCCGCCACCGCGACCACGGGCGGGTTCCACAGCGGCGTGCCGACCTTCGAGCCGACGGTGAGCGACTCGCGCAGATCGGCGGGCACCTTGGTCAGGCCCTTGGGATCCTTCCACACGGACTCGCGCGCGCCGAGCACGCCCTTCTCGCTCTGCACGGCCAGCACCTGCTCCTTGGCGGTGGCCCACTGCATGAAGAGCCAGGCCGCCTTCTGATTCTGGCTCGTCTTGGGCATGGCCAGGCCCCACGCCGCCACCGTGGAGCCGTACTGACCCTTGGGCCCGCGCGGGAAGAGAGCGTAGCCGACCTTGCCCACCACTTTCGACTTCTGCGCGTCCTCGATGACGGGGAAGAGCGAGTTGGCGTCGGTGTACATGGCCGCCTTGCCCTGCGAGAAGATCGACGAGGCCTCGTACCAGTGGTTGTTCTCCGAGCCCGGTGGTCCATACAAGCGGAGCAGGCGACCGTAGAGCTCCAGCGCCTTCACGCCGTCCTCGTTGTTGAACATCGGCTCGCGGTTCGGGGAGAGCCAGGTGCTGCCCATGGCGTGCAGATACGCGGCGAACTGCGAGGTGGCGGCCGCCCGCTTGCCGCGCGCCACGATGCCGTAGCCGGCTTGCCCGTCGTCGGTCATGGCCTTGCCGTTCAGCGCCTTGGCCGCCGCCTCGAGCTCGTCGAGGGTGGTCGGCACCTTGATGCCGTACTTCTGGAAGACGTCCTTGCGGTACATCAGCGAGGTGTTCTCCACCTGGATGGGCGGCCCCACGATCTTGCCCTCGATGACCATGGCCTCCCGCGTCTTTTCGAGGAAGTCGCTCCAGTTGTAATCGGGCGCGGTGAGGGCGGGATTCTTCAGGAACTCGTCGACGGGCTGGAGCCACCCCGCCCGCATGTACTTGAGGCCTTCCTGGGCGGGCATGCTCATGAACACGTCGATGGAGCTGGCCCCCGAGGTGAGCTCGACGAGGACCTTGGCGCGGAACTGGTCCTCTGGATACACCTCGGCCACGAGCTTCACGCCGGTGAGGGCCTCGAATTCCTTCAGATGCGGCTCGATGGCGCCCTGCCAGGGATGCTTGTTGAGGAGCACGCGCAGCTGCGATCCTTTAGCTTGCTGCCAGTTGAATTGTGGCTGGGCGAGTGCCGGCGCCGCCGCCGTCAGCACCATGACCGCCGCCACCAGCCATGCTCGTCGTGTCACGATCATGTCCTGCCCCCTTTGGTTGTGGTCATCCACCGGCAACGCTGCCAGAGCTCGCCGCCTTCACGTTCTTACTATCGCCCCGGCGCGGATGTCAATTCGCGGGGGCACGCTCGGTCTCAGCGCTCGAGCTCGGACACCATGAGGTTCGCGCGACGGATGCGTCGGCTCAGCTCGCGCCCCAGGTTGGTGAGCAGAGTGATCGCGATAGCGGGATGGTCGCGGCCGAGAGCGTGGAACGCCTCCTCCGAGAGCACGTAGCACACCACGTCCTCGTCGGCGATGACGGTAGCGGAGCGGGGCTGCCGGTCGAGAAGGGCGACCTCTCCGAACACGGTGCCGGCCGAGAAGGAGGCGAGCCGGTGCTGCCGTCCCTGACCGGGCAGGTCAACCCGGGCGCTCGCCGTCCCGCGCAGCATGAGGAACAGATCGCGCTCGGCGCTGCCCTCCGCGATCACGATCTCGCCCGCTCGGAAGGTGCGTCGCTCGAGGCACGTCCGCACCACCGCGCAGTCAGCCTTGCTCAACCCTTCCAGCACGCTCAGCCGATCCAGATCCACCTCCTCGGCGAGAGCCTCTCCCGGCTCACCGGCCTGGATCAGGCGATCCTCGGCCCACTCGAGGGCAGCATCCGTGTCGCCGAACTCGCCGGCCTCGGCAAGGGCGCCCGCCACGCCCAGATCCTGGAGAACGCGCCAGACGAGATAGCTGTCGCGAGCGTGAGTCAGGAGGAGATGACCGCCCTGCTTCCGGAGCCGCTCGTGGATCTGGAGGAGGATCCGGGCGCCCGTGCTGTCGAGCTCGTTCACCCGCTTGAGGTCGAGGATCACGTACCGTGCGCCGGCCTTGGCGGCCGTCTCCACGCGGCCGGCCAGCCCTTCGGCGGTGCCGAAGAAGATCGGGCCCTCGAGCTCGAAGACGACGATCTGCCCGCCGCGCTCTCCCAGGAGATCCATGAGCCTCGGATGGCGCGCGCGGCGCGATCGCACCGTATCCCCGTGGTAGGTCCGGCGCACCACCGAGCGGCTCATCCGCACGAGAAAGGAGAGCACGGCGATGGCCAGGCCAACGCCTACACCCACCACAGGGTCGAACACGAGGGTCATCGTGGCCACCAGCAACACGACAAGCAGGTCGAGACCCATCGCGCGCCAGTGGGCCCGATCCCCCATGAACAACTTCGCCAGGTGTCCGAGGCTCCAGGCATCGAAGAGCTGGACGCCTACGACGAACAGCATGCCGGCGATGACGACGCGGGGCAGGAACGCGATGAGGGACCCCAGCAACACTACCGCAAGCAGGATGATGCCCGCCGCGATGATCGAGGCGAGGCGGCCGCGCCCTCCCGCACGGTGATTGGCAACGGACACGCCGAGGTTCAGCCCGCTGGGAATGGCGCCGAAGCCGGAGGCGACGATGTTGGCCACGCCGATACGCACCAGCTCCCAGCTTCCATTCGATCGCTCCCCCGTTCTCCCATCCATCACGCGCACGCAGAGCAGCACGTCGAGCGATGAGACGATGGCCAGGCTGAAAGCGCCGACGGCGAGGGTGAGGAGCACGGGCCAGAGCGCTCGGTCCGCAAGGAGCGACCCGAAGCCCATGAAGTACCTGGGCAGGGGCAGAGCCTCCGGCAGAGCTCCGAGGGTGGGACCGAGGTAGTGGCCATAGCCGAGCGCCCAGAGCGCATGGAAGACGGCCGTACCGGCGAGGAGACCGAGGATGACGGGCGGCACTCTCCTCGTTAGCCTCTGGCCGAATCCCATCACGAGCGCGGTCACCGACCCGATACCCAGCGTGAGCGGCTGTATCTTCGCGAGACTCACGCCAAGGCGGCTGAGGGGAACACTCTGTGGGATGCCCAGGAGCGAGTGCATCTGGGCCACGATGATCAGCACCGCCACCGCGTTCTGGAAGCCCGCCATGACCGGTGACGGGATGTATCTGATGAACGTGCCGAGCCGCAACGCTCCGAGGGCCGTCTGGAAGACACCGGCGAGCAGCACGATGAAGAAGACGAGCGTCAGCCTGCGTGTGACGTCGCCGCCCATCACCACGGCGGCCGGCCCTTTGGTCACCCCCTCGAGCACGACAGCAGCCATGATCAGCGTGACGACGCTGCGCGGGGTGTACATGAAGGACGGCGCCCCGCCGAGGAGCGCGGTGAGGGCCAGGATGACGATCGCGCTGAACAGGCCCGCCGCGATGCCGTAGGAGACGTACCCGTCGCCGAGGGGCTGGAAGGCGAGGAGGCCGTAGCCCATGCTCACCGGAACCGTCAGCGCGGCGACAGTGACGCCCCCTGCCAGGTCACCCTTCAGATCGAGCTGCCCACGCATACCCTTGTCCCTCGACCTCCTCCGGCGCGCGCCGCATCTTCCAGAGAGCGCGGTCCGTCGAATCGCCCGAGGGATGGTAACCCTAAGCGGCCATGGGCGCTCTGAAAGCGCACCGGGGGGAAGCGAGCTCAGAGCTTGCCGACGAGGTACATGCTGCCGGTGGGCGCGGGCACGCCGCCCGCCGGCTCGAGCGTCACCGCGAAGGTGTCCGGCTCGCCGCCACCGGCCACGGGCGCCACGCGCATACTTCCCACGCCTCGCGCGTCCACCGTGAAGACGCCCGCCGGCACCGGCGCATCCTTGCCGCTGATGGCCCACAGCTCGTAGGCCTTCCCTTCGGGCGCCGGCGGCAGTCCCTGGGCCACGAGGAGCCCGCCTGCCTTGGCGTGCCAGAGCATGCGCCCCCGGGCGTCCGGCGCCGCGGGGAGACCGGCGAGGGCGATGATGCGCGTCGCGGGATCCCGCAGGATGGTCATCAGCTCCTGCTGGCGCGCCAGCTCCTGCTGGAGCTGCGCCTGCTGCCGACCGAGCTGGTCGATGCGGCGATCGTAGATGGTGGAGACGGCGAGCCCGACCGCGATGGCGACGATGCTCGCGGCCATGGCGCCGACCAGCACGACCGTCCAACGTGAGCGACGCGCGGCGGTGGTGCGCGGAGCAGACAGGATCTCCGTCACCGCGCCGCGGGATCGGCGCTCGGCGTCGATGCGGGCCATCACCGCCGCCTTCACCGCGGGCGGGGGCGGCTCGGCCGTCTCGGCGGCGACGTCGCGCACCGTGGCCTCGAACTCTCGGAGCGCCCCACGGGCCTCGACATCGCCCGCGTCGAGGAGCGCCTCGAAGCGCGCGCGGTCGTCCGCGTCCAGCGCCCCCAAGGCGTAGCCGGCGGCCAGCTCGACGATCTCGTCGCGGTTCACGTCTGGGTGTCCCCTTCCCGCTTCATCACGCTTCTGAGCCGCTCGAGCCCGAGCCGCGCCCGCGTCTTCACCGTGCCGAGCGGCTCGCCGAGTCGCCGAGCGATCTCCGACTGCGTCAGGCCTTCGAAGAAGGCCAGCTCCACCACGCGGCGCTGCGCCTCCGGCAGGCCCTCGAGGGCCGAGCGGACCAGCCCGCGGCGCTCCGCCGCCACCCCCGGATTCTCGACGGGAAGATCGGGCGCGCTCGCCACCGCCTCGTCCCCCGGAGCCACGAAGGTCTTGTCTCTTCTACGCATGGCACGCAGGCGGTCGATTGCCCGGGTCTTCGCGCGCATGACGAGCCAGGCCTCGGGACTGCCACGGCGCGGATCGTAGCGGGCCGCCTCCTGCCAGATCTGCCAGAAGACTTCCTGCAGCACGTCCTCGGCCGCGGCGGGATCGCGCAGGATGCGGCGGATGAGCCCGAGGGCGAGACCGGCGAAGGCGTCGTAGAAGCGGCCGAAGGCGTCACGATCGCCCTGAGCGATCCGGGCGAGGAGGCCCGCCGATATTTCGGATGGCGGCACGCTCAGGCTCGGCATGACAGGCAATGACTACCAGCCCCCTCACGGTGGGTCAACACATCCGAGCGGTGCGTGCCGTGCGTAGGTCTTTTTGAGGACCGATGAACGGCGGCGCGATCAGCGGAGCTTGAAGCGCTGAATCTTGCCCGTCGCCGTCTTGGGAAGCTCCGCGACGAACTCGATCCAGCGCGGATACTTGTACGGTGCGAGCTTGTCCTTCACGAAGCCCTTGAGCTCGGCCTCGAGGCCGGGAGCGGCGGCCGTGCCGTCCTTGAGGACGACGAAGGCCTTCGGCTTGACGAGGCGGTCCGTGTCCTCGTGGCCCACCACCGCCGCCTCAAGCACGGCGGGATGGCCGACGAGCGTGTTCTCCACCTCCACGGGCGAGACCCAGATTCCCCCCACCTTCAGCATGTCGTCGGCGCGGCCGCAGTACCAGAAGAAGCCGTCCGCGTCCTGGAGGTACTTGTCGCCCGTCTGGATCCAGTCGCCGAAGAGGGTGGCCTTGGTCTTCTCATGCTGGTTCCAGTAGTAGGCCATGGTCGAGTCGCCCTTGACGCGCAGGTTGCCGATCTCGCCCTGCGGTACGGGCCGACCCTCGTCGTCCACGATGCGCGCTTCGTAGCCGGGGACCACGAGGCCCGTGGAGCCCGGACGTGAGCGTCCCGGACGGTTGGAGAGGAAGATGTGGAGGATCTCGGTGGTGCCGATTCCGTCCAGGATCTCCACCCCGAAGCGCTCACGCCAGCGCTTGAAGATCTCCTCGGGCAGCGCCTCGCCCGCGGACACGCAGAGTCGCAGCGCGGACAGGTCGTAGCGCTTCTCCGCCTCCTTCACCTGCAGCATGGCGGCGTAGAGCGTGGGCACCCCGAAGAAGATGGTCGGGCGGTGGCGATGCATCATCTCGAACATGGCTTCGGGGAGCGGGCGATGCGGGTAGAGCACGCCCTGGGCGCCCACGCGCAGGGGAAAAGTCATGTTGTTGCCGAGGCCGTAGGCGAAGAAGAGCTTGGCCGCCGAGAAGGTCCGGTCCTCGGGCGTGATGCCCAGCACCTGCAGCGCGTAGGTGTCGGCGCATACCACGGCGTCGGGCTGGAGATGCACCGCCCCCTTGGGGAATCCGGTGGAGCCGGAGGAGTAGAGCCAGAAGCACGAGTCGTCCTTGGAGGTGTCCTCGGCGGTCAGCGTGGGCGAGGCCTTGGCGAGCCAGGACTCGAAGCCGATCTGGCCCGGGCCCGGCTTGCCCACCACCACCACATGCCGCAGATGCCGCGCCTGCGCCAGGACAGGGCCGGCCTCGGCGAGGAGCGCCTCGGAGATGACGGCCACGCGGGCGCGGCTGTCGTTGAGGAAGTAGAGATAGTCCTGCCCTCGCATCATCGTGTTCACGGGGATGGGCACCGCTCCGATCTTGATGGCGCCCCAGAACGCGGCGAGGAAGGCGGGCGAGTCGAGGAGCAGGAGAAGCACCCGATGCTCCAGCTCGACGCCGAGATCGCGGAGGGCGTTGCCCGCGCGGTTGACCATCTCCTGGAGTCCCGCGTAGGTCAGCTCGCCCTCCTCGTGGAAGAAGGCGACCTTGCCGCCGCGTCCCTCGGCGACGTGACGATCGACGAAGAAGGAGGCGGCGTTGAAGCGGTCAGGTATCGGGAAAGGCGTCGTCGCCATGTGGGCCTCCGTCGGTCTCGTCTAGCGGCGGCGCTTCGGGCGCGCGCGCGGGACCGGTCTGGCCTTGGTCCGCGCGGCCGCGGGTGCCCGGCCGGGCTTGACGGCCATGGCCTCGATCTCCACGAGCAGCTCCGGTTTCACGAGTCGGGACACGATGAGGAGCGTGTTCGGCGGATACACCCCGCCCGGGAAGTGATGCGGGAAGGCCTCGTTGCGCGCGTGCATGAAGCCGTCGATGTCCGAGGCGTGGGTGAGGAAGGTCTGGAAGCGGATGACGTCGCCCATGCTGCAGCCGGCCGCGGTGAGCACCGCGCTCACGTTGTCGAGCGCCTGCTTGGTCTGCGCCACCACGTCGCCGGGGCCCACGAGCTTGCCCGCGCGATCCAGCCCCACCTGCCCCGCCACCACCACGAGCTCCCCGGCGGGCGCGGTCATGCCGTGGGAGTACATGCCGAGGGCGGGACCGAGCTCCTTCGACGTGACGGGCCTCGGAGGCATGGCGCGCCTAGCCGAGCCTGACGTAGGCGAAGTCGACGGGCTGACCGTTGATGCCGCGCGCGGGGGGAGCGATCCAGCTCGCGAACTTGCCCGGCTCGGTCACCGCGTGCATGAGGCTCTGCACGAAGGCCTTGTCCTGCTCGATGGGCAGCCACTCGCCGCGCCGGGCATCCCACTCCGCCTGGCTGATCACGCGGCCGTCGGGCGACACGCGCGCCTCCGCGAACCCTCCGATGGCCCGGTGGAAGCCGCGGTGGGGCAGGGTCAGCTCGAAGTCGATGCCGTGCCGCCGGATCACCTCGTTCCACCGCGCCACGCCGCGCGCGCAGTCCGCCACGTAGTCGTCGCGCAGCCGCTCGTTCAGGGAGACGAGGGCCGGCTCCTCGCGCATGACGATGCCGTCGCCGTCCAGCTCGGCGATCTGATAGGTGGCGGCCTTGAGCTGGTGATCGTCCTGCTTCTTGGTCTCCTCGAAGCGCCCCTTGAGCCCGGTGGTGTAGAAGTTGGCGGCGTTGGTGGAGATCTCCGAGCCGAAGAGATCGAGGGAGACCGAGCAGTGGAAGTTCAGATACCGCTGGATGGTCTGCAGGTCGATCCCCCCGTGCCTCCGGATGTCGTCCGTCTTGTGCTCGCGCATCAGCTCGCAGGCGCGCTGGACGATGCGCATGATGCCCGTCTCGCCCACGAACATGTGGTGCGCTTCCTCGGTGAGCATGAAGCGGCACGTGCGCGACAGCGGATCGAAGCCGCTCTCGGCCAGGCTGGCCAGCTGATACTTGCCGTCGCGGTCGGTGAAGAAGCAGAACATGAAGTAGGAGAGCCAGTCCGGGGTCTGCTCGTTGAAGGCGCCGAGGATGCGCGGCTTGTCGATATCTCCCGAGCGGCGCTGCAGCAGCGCCTCCGACTCCTCGCGCCCGTCACGGCCGAAGTGAGCGTCGAGGAGGTACACCATGGCCCAGAGATGCCGCCCCTCTTCCACGTTGACCTGGAAGAGGTTGCGGAGATCGTACAGCGACGGGCAGGTGCGGCCGAGGTGGCGCTGCTGTTCCACCGAGGCGGGCTCGGTGTCGCCCTGGGTGACGATGAGACGGCGCAGCGTGCCCCGGTACTCGCCCGGCACCTCCTGCCAGGCGGGCTGACCCTTGTGGTCGCCAAAGTTGACCTGACGGCCTGCCTCCGGCTCGGCGAGAAAGATGCCCCAGCGGTAGTCCGGCATCTTCACGTAGCCGAACTTCGCCCAGCCCTGGGCGTCCACGCTCACCGCCGTGCGCAGGTACACCTCCTTGGCCTGGAAGCCGTGGGGCCCCATGTCCTGCCACCACTCGAGGAACTTGGGCTGCCAGTCTTCCAGGGCGCGCTGGAGGCGCCGGTTCTCGTGCAGGGCGACGTTGTTGGGGATCCGCTCGGTGTAGTCGATGCCCGCCATCACACTCTCCTCCGGTCGAATTCGCTGCGCTGGCCCGTGCCGTAGACGCGCAGCGCGCCCTTCTCACCCACGGCGTTGGGGCGCTGGAAGATCCAGTTCTGCCAGGCGGAGAGCCGGCTGAAGATCTTGCTCTCGAGCGTCTCCGGCCCCCCGAAGCGTAGCGAGGCCTCCATGCCCGTCAAGGCATCTGGGGAGAAGGCCGCGCGCGCCTCGATGCCGATGCGGACCTCGTCCGCCCAGTCGATGTCGTCGGGTGTGAAGGTGACGAGGCCGAGCTCTCGCGCCTCCCGCGCCTCGAGATCCTCGCCGAGGCGCTTCTCGAGGGCGAGGGCCCGATCCGGATCGTCGAGGAAGCGGCTGGCCAGCCGCGTGAGGCCGTTGACCATAGGATAGGCGCCGAAATTCATCGCGGTCAGCCGCACCGCGGCCGGCTCGCTGGCCTCGCCCTCGAGCACGCCGTCGAGCATGTAGGAGCGGTCGGCGGCCAGGGCGAGCTCGAGCAGGGTGCCGACGAAGCACGAGCCCGGCTCGATCAGCGCGAAGACAGAGCGCGACGACACGTCGAGGCGCTTGAAGGTGCGCTTGAGATAGAGGCGGATCTCGCGCACGAGCCAGTCGTCGGCGTGATCGTGGAGGCTCCGGTCGTACGCCTCCACGAGATCACGGCGGCCTTCCGTCCGGAACACCCAAATGCCGACGCCTTCCTCGTTAGCGCGCAGGTGGAGGATCAGGTCGTCGAGCTCGCGAGCGAGGGCGAGCGGCCAGAAGCCGGCGCCCGCGTCGTGGATCCCCTGCACCGTGGTGGGCGGCGCGGCGGCGGGTCCCTTCACGGTGATCTCGGCCACCCCGCGGCCCCGGTCGAGGGCGCAGCTCACGGAGGCGTAGGCGATGCCGTCGCCCTCGATGGTGCGGGCCAGCGGCGGCAGCGCGATGCCCGTGGCCCCCGCGGGGCGATCGCTCCGCGCCACCATCTCCGCGGCGCGGTGCTTGACCGCCTCCTCGAGCCGCGAGCGTGGCACCACCTCGTCCACGAGCCGCCACTCGACGGCGCGCTGCCCCTTGATCCCTTCCTCGAGGGTGCAGAAGAAGTCGGCGAGGTCGCGGCGAACCTTGCGCTTGTCGACGAGGCGGGTGAGACCGCCCGTACCGGGCAGCACCGCGAGCAGCGGCACTTCCGGGAGCGCCACGGTGGTCGAGCCGTCGTCCGCCATGACGATCCAGTCCGTGGCGAGGGCGAGCTCGTAGCCCCCGCCCGCGCAGGGGCCGTTGACGGCGGCGAGATAGGCCTGGCCCGACTCCGCGGTCGCTTCCTCGATCGAGTTGCGCGTCTCGTTGGTGAACTTGCAGAAGTTGACCTTCCATCCGTGCGAGGACTGGCTGAGCATCCGGATGTTGGCCCCCGCGCAGAACACGCGCTCCTTGCCGGAGGTGACCACCACCGCGCGAACTTCGGGATGCTCGAAGCGCAGCCGCTGGACGGCGTCGTACAGCTCGATGTCCACGCCGAGGTCGTAGGAATTGAGCTTGAGCTCGTAGCCGGGGCGGAGCCCGCCGTCCTCGCGCACGTCCATGGCCAACGTGGCCACGGGCCCGTCGATGGCGAGCTTCCAGTGCTTATACCGGGAGGGATCGGTCCGGAAGTCGACGGTGATGGCGGGCGCGATGTCTTCGGCCATGCGTGCGAGCCTCCCTAGCCCAGGATCACCCAGAGCGCCTTCGCGCTCCTGGGCCCGAGGTTTTCCCAGCCGTGCGGTGTCCCCCCGTCGAGATAGGCGCTGTCGCCTGCCTCGAGCCGCTGGACGTCGCCATTGTAGTGGAGGGCGACCGTGCCCTCGAGCACATAGAAGAGCTTCATCTGGCCCGGGTCGATGATGACCTTGTCCGTGTTCACGCCCTTGGCGCGCGGGCCGAGCGTGGAGACCACCGCGCGGATCTTGCCCTGGAAGAGCCCGGCGCCCAGCACGTGCCAGCGCTCGGTGGTGCCGTCGAAGGACACCACGGGATACTCGCGCTTGCGGCTCACGTGGAGTCGTCCATGCGGTGTCGACTCGAAGAGCGAGGCGATGGGGACGCCGAGAGCAGCCGCCAGCTTCCCCAGTGTGGGCAGCGAGGGCGTGAGCCGGCCCGACTCGATCTGCGAGACCATGGACGGCGTCAGCCCTGCCTTCTCGGCGAGCTGACGCTGCTGCAGGCTGCGCTCGCTTCGGAGTGCCTTGATACGCGCGCCCAGCGTGGTCATTTATCCTCAACCTGCCTTTCGGCAGGTTGATCGTGGGCGAGATGGTTAGGCCGGTCCGCTGGGGGCGCCTCACCGTGGGCGAGATGGTTACGCTGGTCCGCTGGGGGCGCCTCACCGTTCGCGACGCGGTTAGGGCGGTCCGCTGGGGGCGCCTCACCGTGGGCGAGATGGTTAGGCCGGTCCGCTGGGGGCGCCTCACCGTTCGCGACGCGGTTAGGGCGGTCCGCTGGGGGCGCCTCACCGTTCGCGACGCGGTTAGGGCGGTCCGCTGGGGGCGCCTCACCGTGGGTCGACTGACCGCGGGCGAGGCTTTGGAGGGCGCGGGTGACGTAGACGCGGATCATCTTCTTGCGATACGGGTGGGTCAGGTCGGTGTTGTCGAGGGGCTTGCCGGGTTTGAAGGCCGCCTCGGCGACGGCGTCGATCAGGTCGGGGGTGAGTTGGTGGCCGATGAGGAGCGCGGCGGCCTCGGGCGCGGGGCGAGGCTGGGAGGCGACCGCGCCCAGGGTGATCGCCGCCTCCCGCACCGTTTCCCCTTCCATGCGGAGGGCCACGGCCACGCCCAGCACCGGGAAATCGAAGGAGCCCCGCCGGCGGAGCTTCAGGTAGCTGGAGCGCCAGCCGTCCGAAGGCGGCAGGACGATCTCGGTCAGGATCTCGCCGGGCTGTTTGCTCAGATACTCGATCCCGTCGTCGCGGTAGAGCGCGCCGATGGGAAGCAGGCGCTCTCCCGCGGGGCCGGCCAGCCTCACCTGCGCGCCCAGGCTCCAGAGCATGGGCGCAGTGTCGGACGAGGACACCGCCCAGCAGCGCGGGCTGCCCGGCGCCACGAGACAGATCTCGCCGTCCTTCTTCATGCAGAAGTGGACGGCCTTCCGCCACTCATAGGACTGGTTGTAGTAGTTGCAGCGCGTGTCGACGCAGACGTTGCCGCCCAGCGTGCCCATGTTGCGGAGCTGCGGGCTCGACACCAGTCCCGCCGCCGTGGCGAACCCCGGGTAGTGACGCACGATCTCTGCGTGCGTCGACACCGCAGTGAGGCTCGCTCCCGCGCCGATGGTCAGCCCCGTCCTGGACGAGCCACGCACGCCGCGCAGCTCCCGGATGCCGCGGAGTCCCACGAGGACAGACGGCTCGAACTGGCGGCGCTTCATGTTCGGATAGAGATCGGTGCCACCCGCCACGAGCATGGCCGCGGGCCCGTGATCGGCCATAAGCTTCACCGCGTCCCCGACGGAGACGGGCGAGAGATACGAGAACTCGGGCAGCCGCATCATCGCCCGAAGGGCCTTTCTGCGATGTTCTCCGCAGGCTGCCCGAAGGCGGACTCCACTGTCCGCGGCGCGGGGAAGGTGAAGAGCGGCAGCTTGTCGGGCCCCACGCGCGCCGGCTTGCCCTGGCGCTTGAGCTCGAGCGCCTTGATCACCTTGTCGGGCGAGATCGGCGTCTCGTCGATGCGCACGCCCACCGCGTCGTGCACGGCGTTGGCCACGGCGGGAATCACGGGCAGGAGCGGCCCCTGGCCCGCTTCCTTCGCGCCGAAGGGGCCCTCGGGATCGTCGGTCTCGACGAGGATGGTGTGGATCTCCGGCGTCTCGAGCGTGGTGGGGCTCTTGTACTCGAGGAGCGAGGGGATCTTGTGTACGCCCTTGCGAAAGACCTGCTCCTCCATGAGCACCTCGCCGAGCCCCATGTACACGGAGCCCTCGACCTGGCCCTCGACGAGGAGCGGATTGAGGGAGCGGCCGATGTCGTGGGCGATCCAGATCTCGGTCGGCTTGACGTCCCCCGTCTCGACGTCCACTTCCACCTCGACCACGCAGGCGGAGTACGAATAGCAGGGCGACGGCCCGACACCGCCGCCCTTGTACTTACCCGCGCGCTTCGGGGGCGCGTAGGAGCCGGGGAAGGCGAGGACGCCGTGCATGCTCTCGCCGAGGGCCACCGCCTCCGCGAAGGTCACGCCTCGGTCTGGCTCGTCGGCGACGAAGACGCGGCGGCCGCTCGCCTCGAGCCGGTCCGGCGTCACCTCGAGCTTTCTCGCCACCGCCTCGAAGATCTTCTCGCGGAGGCGTGTCGTCGCCTGGATGGCCGCGTTGCCCGCCATGAGCGTCACCCGCGAGGAATACGAGCCAAGATCGACTGGGGTGAGATCCGTGTCCGCCGGATGCACGCGAACATCCATGGGCTCGATGCCGAGCACCTCGGCGACCAGGTAGGCGAGCACGGAGTCCGACCCTTGCCCGATGTCCGTGGCGCCGCAGAGGATGGCCACGAGTCCGCTGCGGTCGGCGCGCACGACCACGCCCGAATGCGGCATGTCGTTCCAGTAGACCGCGGTGCCCGCGCCGGTCAGGTACGACGAGCAGGCGATGCCCATCCCTCGCCCCGGGGGCAGCTTGCCGCGCTTCTGCCTCCAGCCCGATGCGTCGACCACGCGGTCGATGCACTCGCCGAGGCCAATGGTGCTCACCGTGAGGTGATTCGCCGTCTTGGTGAAGGGCTCGACGAGGTTCCGCCGCCGCATCTCCGCCGGGTCGAGGCCGAGCTGCTCCGCCGCCTTGTCGATCTGACACTCCATCGCGAAGCGCGGCTGCGGCGTGCCGTGCCCGCGCTTGGGGCCGCAGGGAGGCTTGTTGGTGAAGATGCGCGCGCCCTCGAACTTGTACACGGGGATCTTGTAGGTCACGGTCTGCAGCGCGCCCGTGTAGAAGGTGGAGGCGACCCCGTACGAGCCGTAAGCCCCGCCGTCGAGCCAGGCGCGGAAGTGCATGCCCGTGATGGCGCCGTCCTTCGTGAAGCCGGTCTTGATCCACATGAGCACGGGATGGCGCCCGCGGTGCACGTAGAAGACCTCCTCGCGAGTGAGGGCGATCTTCACAGGGCGCCCCGTGAGCTGGGAGAGCTTGCAGGCGGCGATCTCGTGGGCGAAGGGATCGAGCTTGCCCCCGAAGCCGCCGCCCACCGGCGCCGCCACCACCCGGATGTGCGCCTGCGGCACGTCGAGGATCTTGCCGAGGAGGCGATGGACGTAGTGCGGCGTCTGCGTCGAAGACCAGAGGGTGAGCTTGCCGTCGGGACCCCAGTGCGCCACCGCGGCGTGCTGCTCCATGGGCAGGTGGGTGTTTCCCTCGAAGAAGAACACGTCCTCGCGCACGAGATGCGAGGCGGCGAAGGCTTCGTCCACGTCCCCGAACTGGAGAGCCACTGCCTTGTGGATGTTGGGACCGTCGCCGTACTCGTGGATGCGCACGTCGGGATGGGCGAGCGATTCCTGGATGGACATGAGGGGCCTGAGCGGCTCGTACTCCACGCCGATCAGCCGCGCCGCGCGCTCCGCCGTCTCCTCGTCCACCGCGGCCACCGCGGCCACCGCGTCGCCGACCATCCGCACCTTCTCGACGCACAGCGCTTCCTCGTCCTGGGACACGGGGAGGATGCCGAACTTCACCCGCGGCAGGTCGTGGCCGGTGATGACGGCATACACGCCGGGGACCGCCTTGGCTCGCGAGGTGTCGATGCGCTTGATCAGGGCGTGAGGGTGCGGACTGCGCAGCAGCTTCGCGTGGGCCATCCGCGGCAGGACCAGGTCGTCGGCGAAGCGCGTCTCCCCGGTAACCTTGGCCCACGCGTCGATCTTGGGCAGCGACTGGCCGATGACGGAGAACTTGCCGGTCGTCATGCGCTCGCCCCCTTCATCCGGAGTGCCGCCAGCTCGACGGCGTCGAGGATCTTCGTGTAGCCGGTGCAGCGGCAGAGATTGCCGGCCAGCGCCACGCGCACCTCGCCACGGCTCGGAGCGGGATTGTCTTCGAGGAGCGCCTGCGCGGTGAGGAGAATGCCCGGCGTGCAGTAGCCGCATTGCGCGGCGCCCAGCTCGGCGAACGCCTGCTGGAGCGGATGCAGCTGGCCGCCGTCCGCCATACCCTCAACAGTCTTGATCTGTCGCCCTTGCAGCTCCACGGGCAATGCCAGGCACGAAAGCACCGGCTCGCCGTCGACCAGGACGGTGCAGGTGCCGCACTCGCCCAACTCGCACCCGTGCTTGGTGCCCGTGAGGCCCAAATCTTCGCGGAGGACCTCGAGCAAGGTCTTGTGGGCGGGGACGATCACGTCCCGCGTCTCGCCGTTGACCGTGAGCGTGAGCTGAACTTTCACCAGCCCTCCATCGCGCCGTCGTCTTCGCTTATCGATACAGGAAAGTCGGATTAATTGATACTAAATTGGGCGGGAGGCTGTCAAGCGGGGAGATGGCGCGGGCCGACATGCCGACCACGGACGCCACCGACCCACGCAGTACGGGCAGAGAAGCCTTGACTCGCTCTGCGCGGAGGCCTAGCGTGCTCCCTGTCCTCGCTCACGCACCGAGACGCTTCACTCGGGAGGCGCGTCATGCACAGGCGACAGTCCTCGCTGCTGCGAATCTCCCCTCTCCTTCTGTTGTGTGGGCTCGTGCTCGCGGCTGGTTCCCCGCCGGCCCGCGCCGACGAGGTGACGGACTGGAACGTCACCGCCATCGAGATCCTGAGCCTCGCCGGCCACAACAACATCGTCATGACGCGCGGGCTCGCCATGGCTCATCTGGCGGCGCACGATGCGCTGAACGCGATCGACCGACGCTACGAGCCGTATCTCTACGACCGCCGGGCCGAGCCCGGCGCGGCCGCCGAGGCCGCGGTGGCCGCAGCCATGCGCGATGTGCTCGTGGGAGCGCTTCCGGGATTCGGCTCGCCCGAGCAGCACGCCAAAGCGAAGGAGAAGGTGGAGGCCGCATACGCGGCAGCACTCGCAAAGGTCGTCGACGGACGCGCGAAGCAGGACGGCATCGCGGTGGGACAGGCTGCGGCGGCCGCCATGCTGACGCTCCGTAAGTCGGATGGCGCCGCCGCCACCGTCGCCTACGTTCCGGGAGCCCAGCCAGGACAGTGGCGGCCACATCCGAACCCGGTGCCCGCGAGTCCGCCCATCGCGGACGCCGCCGCGGCGGCCGGGAACCTGCCGGCCATGCTCCCGCAGTGGGGCCAGCTCATGCCGTTTACGATGCGCGCGCCCTGGCAGTTCCGGCTGCCACCTCCTCCGGCGTTGACCAGCGAGCTCTACACGCGGGACTACAACGAGGTGAAGCGGCTCGGGGGCAAGCAGAGCACGGTGCGGACAGCAGAGCAGTCCGAGATGGCGCGGTTCTGGTACGAAGGGTCGCCTCAGGGCTGGAACCGGATCGGCCGCATCATCGCTGCGAAGCGCGGGCTCGATCGCTGGGAACACGCCCGCCTCCTGGGCCTCCTGAACGCCGTGGTCGCCGACGGCTACATCGCCGGCGCCGACACGCGCTACCTCTACAACTTCTGGCGACCCATCACAGCGATTCGTGCCGGGGACTTAGATGGAAACGCCGCGACCGCGCCAGACCCCTCCTGGGAGACGTTCATGAACACCCCGCCGCTGCCCGAATACCCGTCGACCCACAGCGTGTGCGGGAGCGCGGCAGCCACGGTGATGGCTCGCTTCTTCGGCACGGATCAGATGAGCTTCTCGATGACGAGCGGGCCGCCGTTCGCGGGAATCACGCGCACCTTCAAGAACTTCAGCGACGCCCAGGAGGAGAATGGCGCTTCGCGCGTCTATTCCGGGATCCACTTCCGGAACTCGACCGTGGCCGGCATCAGCCAGGGCGAGCGGATCGGGCGGCAGGCCTTCGCCCAGTATCTGCAGCCCTATCGCCCGTAGGCGGCGCCGTGAGAACGCTGCTTCGGGCCAGATCACGGTCGGCCTCGGACGGGCACGGAGCCCTGGGGCGCCGCAGGCTCGTGCTTGCCGCTGCTGCTTGCTCTCTCGTGATCGCGGCGGGAGCCGTCGCCCAGGAATCCCAGAGGGGCGCCGTCGAGCATTTCATCGGCACGGTTGTCCGGCAGACGGCAACGGTCTGCCCTCTTGCGTCTCCGTCCGACCAGGCTGCTCTCGACAGCTGCCGCCGGGCGCTCTACCGCGACTCGGCGTTTCGCAACGCGCTCGCGCCGGTGGTGCTCTGGGGGCGCCCAAATCCCGAGGGACGAATGCTCCGCGACACGAACCTGACGCAGTTCAAGCCCGACGTGATGTCTGGGCTCTACATGCCGATGTTCATGTTCCTCGGAGATTACGAGATCAGCTTCGACCCGACGGAGAGGCTCTACCGAACGCGGATTCCGGCCCTGTTCCGGAACGCCCTGGACGCTGGCCAGTACCCATACCCCTTCTGGCACAACGCTAAGAAGTGGACGGATTATGAGAGCGCCAACGAGCTGACGTTCTGGGTAGACCCGAACCAGATGAAGATCACGGTCATGCAGTTCTCCGCTCGGGGCGACCCAGATCCGCGACTGATGACCGCGCCCTACGTCCGGCCGCCGTTCGACGGCAAGTGGATGTGGACGGACACGCAGGGACAGAGCCAGCCCCGCCCCACTCTCTTCGTGGGGCTCCTGCGCGACCAGAACCCATACCTGGGCCAGCTCGAGGGCGCGTACCGGGATCTGGCCGGCGAGCTTCGCAAGGCCTCCTGCAATGAATGCCACGCCCCCGACAACTATGCAGGCATGAAACGCCTGGTGCTCATGCAGACCCCCGTGCACGCGGCGGGCGAGATCAAGCGCATGATGCGGGCGGTGCGCGGAGACAAGATGCCGCTCGACGACAACGGCCTCTACAAGGAGCTCGATCCCGGGCTCAAGGCCACACTCCTCAAGTACGGCGCGGCCTTCGAGTCGCTGGTGGACGCCGCGCGCGACTGGGAGGCCAGGACTCCGTGAGAGCACGAACCGTCAGTGACGTAAACCATCCAGCGTTGAGGGAGGACCGCCCATGACACGCGGCGTTCGAATAGTCGGTATTGCTGTCCTCGTCGTCGCGGCGCTGACCGCCCTGTCCGGCTTCGCTCTCGCCCAGCCCGCCGCTAATTCGGTCGTCCAGTGGAACGAGACGACGATGAACGTCATCGATGCGAACGGCCAGAACCCCGTCCAGTCGACGCGCACGCTGGCCATGGTCCAGGCCGCCGTGCACGACGCGCTGAACGCGATCACCAAGCGGTACGACGCTTACTACTTCGAGGGGCCCGGCGATGCCGGCGCCTCGCCCGACGCCGCCGTGGCCGCGGCCGCTCACACGGTGCTCGTCGGCAGCATCAGTAGCTTCGGTACGCCCGCACAGAAAGGCGCCGCGCTCGGCCTGGTCGAGCAGGCGTATGCGGCCTCTCTTGCCAAGGTCACCGATGGCCCGGCGAGGAACAAGGGGGTTGCCGTCGGACGCGCGGCCGGAGTGGCCATGCTGACGCTTCGCAAGGACGACGGCGCGACGCGGGATGCGCCCTACACGCCCGGCATGGGCCCCGGCAAGTGGCGGCCGCATCCCAATACGACACCGCCGAACCCGCCCATTGCCAATCCTGACGCGGCACGCGGGTACGCCCCCTCGGCGCTCCCCGGCTGGGGCAACGTGACGCCGTTCACCCTGCTCTCCGCCTCGCAGTACTGGCTGCCCGGACCCCCGGCGCTGACGAGCGCAACGTACGCCCGCGACTTCAACGAGATCAAGGCGGTCGGCGGTCGGGTCAGCACGGTCCGCACGCCCGAGCAGACGGAGATCGCGCGGTTCTGGTTCGAGGGTCCCGGAGCCTGGAACAGGATCGGCCGAGCGGTAGCGGGAACCAAGAGCCTCGATGCCTGGGACAGCGCACGGCTCCTTGCGCTCATGGATCTCGCGATGGCAGATTCCTATATCGCCGGCTTCAAGATTCGCTACGTGTACGACTTCTGGCGCCCCGTCACGGCCATTCGCGAGGGCGACAATGACGGCAACGACGCCACGGTCGGCGACCCGACCTGGGACAGCCACCAGAACACGCCCGCGGTCTCCGACTACCCATCGACGCAGAGCACCTTCAGCGGCGCGGCGGCCGTGGCCCTCGCCGCTGTCCTGGGCGATCAGGTCAGCTTCACGGTCACGAGCGGCAAGCCTTTCGAAGGTCTCACGCGATCGTTCACCAGCTTCTCCCAGGCAGCCCGGGAGAGCGCCGATTCCCGCGTCTACGCGGGCATCCATTTCCGCAGCGCGTGCGAGGACGGGCTCGTGCTCGGGCGCAAGATCGGACAGCGGGTCGTCGTCCTCTATCTGCAGCCCGCGCGAAAGTAGAACCGGCGCGCCGGCACACGATCGTCAGGGCCCTGGGGTAGTATGGCCGGGTGCCCGAGGACAAGCTCTGCTCCATGCACGAGGCCGTGGCGCGCTTCGTGCCCGACGGCGCGTCTGTGTGCATGGGCGCGGCGCTGGAAGCGCTCATTCCTTTCGCGGCCGGCCACGAGATCATCCGCCAGCGGCGACGCGACCTCACCCTCGTAGGTCCCATCTCCGACATGCTCTTCGACCAGCTCGTGGCCGCGGGGTGCGTGCGGCGCGTCCAGGCCGCGTGGGTCGGCAACGTCTCGGCCGGACTCGGTCACAACTACCGGCGCGCGGTGGAGCGGGGCGTCCCGCATCCCATCGAGGTCGAGGACCACTCGAACCTGACCATCGCAGTCGCCCTCCAGGCGGGAGCCATGGGCGCGCCCTACGTGCCCACCCGCTCCTTGCTCGGAACGGGGCTGCTGCAGTCGAACCCCACCTTCAAGGAAGCGCGGGATCCCTTCTCGGGCGACCCAATCGTGCTGGTGCCCGCGCTGACGCCAGATGTGGCCATCCTCCACGTGCAGCGCGCCGACGCGGAAGGCCACGCGCACTGCTGGGGCACCCTCGGGGTCACGCGGGAGGCGGCGCTGGCCGCGAGGCGCGTCATCCTCGTGGTCGAGGAGATCCAGCCGCGCGAGCGCCTGCTCTCCGATCCCGGCCTCGTCCTCACTCCCTCTCTGAAGGTGGCGGCCGTCGTCCACGAGCCCTTCGGCGCCTACCCGTCGCCGGTGCAGGGTTGCTACCGGCGCGCCCATGAGTTCTATCAGCGCTACCACGAGGAATCGCGCACGGAGGAAGGCACGCGCGCCTGGCTCGATCGCTGGATCCACGGGGTGAAGGACTGGCCGGGCTTCCTCGATCTCCTCGGCCCCGACGCGCGGGACGCCGTGCGCATCACCTCGCCACGCCTCTCCGAACCTCTCGACTATGGAGCCTGAGTCATGAAGATCACCGCCGTGGAGGCGATCTGCCTTGCCATCCCCATGAAGCCGCTCGATCCGCCCTCGTCGTGGACGGGCTCGACGCGCAAGCAGATCGTGGTGCGGATCACGACGGACGCCGGGCTCACGGGGATCGGCGAGGCCTTCGCCTATGGCGCGCCACTCGCCGTGTGCAATGCGATCGAGGAAAGCCTGGCCCCTCTCATCGTCGGCCAGGATCCGCTCCGCATCGAGCACCTCGTGGATCTCCTGCAGCGCGGGACGATGATCTGGGGGCGCCGCGGCCTCGGGATGTTCGCCATCAGCGGTATCGACATCGCGCTCTGGGATCTTCTTGGCAAGGCGCGCAACGCGCCCGTCTACGAGCTCCTGGGCGGAGCCCGGCGCCCGCGCCTGCCCGTCTACGCGAGCCTCATGCGCTACGACTCGCCCAAGGACGTGGCCGCGGCATGCACGAGCTTCGTCAAGCAAGGTTTCCGCATGCTCAAGCTCCATCAGACGGACGTCGACTCCGTCCGCGCCGCCCGCGAGGCGGTGGGGCCGGACGTGGAGCTGATGCTCGACGTCAACTGCCCGTGGACGCCGGCGGAGGCCCTCGCCATGGCCCGGGCGCTCGCGCCCTATCGCCTCTTCTGGCTCGAGGAGCCCGTGTGGCCGCCCGAGGACTACTCGGGGCTCGCCGAGGTGACGCGCGAGACGGACACGCTCATCGCGCTGGGCGAGAACGAATCCACCCTCTTCGGCTTCCGCGAGATCGTGGAGCGGCGGGCCGCGGACATCCTGCAACCCAGCATCACCAAGGTCGGCGGCATCACCGAGTTCAGGAAGATCGCCGCGCTCGCCGAGGCCGCCAATCGCCCCATCGCGCCGCACGCCTTCTACTTCGGCCCAGGACTCGCCGCGACGCTTCACATGGCGTCGACGTGGGGCGGGAGCACGCCCGTGGAGTTCCCGACCGGGGAGCACGAGACGTCCTTCCTCGCTCAGCCCATCCGGGCCCGGAACGGCTACGTGGAGCTGCCACAGGGCCCCGGGCTCGGGGTGGAGATCAACGAGGAAGCGATCCGCCGTCATCCCTATACCGCGGCGGCGGCCAAGCCCTTCGTTCTTCACTCGTGATGGCGGGCTTCACCGACCGGGAGCTGATGGTCATCGCGGCGGGACGCCAGATCCGCGACGGTGACGTGGTCTTCGTGGGCATGCGTCTGCCCCTGGTGGCCTTCTCCTTCGCCAAGCGCACCCACGCGCCGGCCGCCCTCGGTCTCTTCGAGAATGGCATCGTACGGGACCACCCGGCTCCCGAGACCCTCCTGACCATGAGCGACACTCCCAACATCCCGGGGGCGCTCTGGTCCACGGGCACCCTCGGCATCATGTCGCTACTCCAGCAGGGACTGGTCGACCTGGGTTTCATCGGCGGCGCCGAGATCGATCGGCACGGCAACCTGAACACGAACTACGTCGGCGACTGGCGGCGGCCGAGGGTGAGGCTGCCCGGCAGCGGCGGCGGCGCGGACATCGCGAGCCTCGCCCGACGCTTCGTGGTGATCATGCCGCAGGAGAAGCGTCGCTTTCGCGAGCGCGTGGACTTCATCACCTCGCCGGGCTTCGGCGACGGCGCGGGCTGGCGCCGGCGGGTGGGGCTGCCCGGCGGCGGGCCCGTGGCGGTGATCACCACACTCGCCGTGTATCGCTTCGACGAGGCCACGGGGGAGATGCTGCTTGCCTCGTATCATCCCGGGCAGAGCGTGGAGTCGGTGCGGGCGGCCACGGGCTGGGACCTGAGGGTGGCCGGCGATTGCCGCGAGACCCCGACGCCCACCGCCCAGGAGCTCGACGTCGTGCGTGCCTGCGACCCCGCGGGCTTCTGGACCAGGTAGCGCGTGGACGGACGGCCCGCTCCTCGCCGCTGGCTCATGTGGGGCATTCCCGCGTTCCTCTTCTTCTTCGGCTTCCTGCATCGTGTCGCCCCCGGTGTGATCGTGAAGGAGATCATGCAGGCCTTCAACGCCACGGGAGCGATCGTGGGCCTCATGTCCGCCATGTACTTTTGGGCCTACGCGGGCTTCATGATCCCCGCCGGCGTCCTCATCGACGGCTTCGGCGTCCGACGCGTGGTCGCGGCAGGGAGCGTCGTGATGGGCCTCGGCACGCTCGTCATGGGAATCGCCGACTCCCAGTTCGTGCTGATGACCGGACGCTTCCTCGTGGGCATGGGGGCGACGGTGACCTTCATCGGCTGTCTCAAGATCGCCGCCGACTGGTTCCCCCTCTCCCACTTCGGCACGCTCTCGGC
The DNA here is from genome assembly GCA_046723845.1 of Candidatus Methylomirabilota bacterium. Taxonomy (GTDB): domain Bacteria; phylum Methylomirabilota; class Methylomirabilia; order Rokubacteriales; family CSP1-6; genus AR37. Next base: position 26,895 of record JBKOVG010000076.1, read on the forward strand.
GGTGACGGCCACCGTTGGAGTGCTGGGCGCGCTCGGGGGCACGCTGCCGCTCGCCGCCCTCGTGGCGGCTGCGGGCTGGCGCCGCGCCTTCATCCTCATCGCCGTCCTCACCTTCGCGGGCGCGGCGGCCTGCTTCCTCTTCGTGCGCGATCATCCCGTCGGCGCCGCGCCCGGCGCGCGCGTCTCGAGCCTCGGCCCGGTGCTGCACGGGTTGGTGAAGGTGCTGGGGAACTGGCATACCTGGCCGCCGTTTCTCACCTTCTTCTTCTCCTACTCCGCCATCAGCAACCTCATGCTGTGGACGGTGCCGTTCCTCCGCGACGTCTATGGTCTCAGCAACACCAGGGCGGCCGCCTATGCGTCGGCGGTGGCGTGGGCGCTGCTCGTATCAGCGCCCCTCACCGGCTATCTCTCCGACCGGGTGTTGCGACGCCGCAAGCTTCCCTACGCCGCTCTCTCCGGGGGCTCGCTGATCCTCTGGCTCGCCTTCGCGGCAACCGCGGGAACGCCGACGCTGGGCGGCCTGGCCGTGCTCCTCTTCGGCATGGGTGCGGTGGGCGGGGCCTTCGTGCTCACCTGGCCGATCGGCCGCGAGGTCAACCCACCCCACCTCGCGGGCACGGCGGTGGCCGTGACGAACATGGCGGGCTTCGTGGGCGCGGCCCTGACCCAGAAGTACGTGGGGGGCGTGCTCGATGCGGGATGGACAGGGGCCATGGTCGAGGGAGCGCGCGTGTACCCGGTGTCGGCCTACGCCGGTGCGTTCAAGGTGTGCGCGGCCTTCGCCCTCGTCGCCGCCGGCACGAGCCTCCTGCTTCGCGAGACGCGCGGGCAGAACATCTACCACGAGCTTCGGCCGCGCGACGCGCCCATCCGCTGAGGAGGCGAGCCCCGCTGCCTACTCGATCACCTGGTCCGCCCTGGCCATGATCGCGGGCGGGATGCCGAGGCCGAGAGGCTTGGCCGTGCGGAGATTCGTGCGGAGATTAATGATGAGCTCGAACTTCGTCGGCGGCTCGACGGGGAGGTCGTCCGGCTTGGCGCCCTTGAGGATCTTGTCCACGTAGGTGGCCGCGCGCCGAAACCGGTCAGCGGTGCTCGTTCCGTAGGCCATGAGACCACCAGCCTCCGCGTGGTCGATCGCCCATGACACAGTCGGCATGCGACGTCGTGCCAAGAAGTCTGCGATGCGTGCTCGCTGATCGAGCAGCGCTAGCCGCGATCGAGGAAGCCCTCGGTCATCGCGTTGATGACGGGAGTGGCGTTGGCGGAGATGGCATTGATGCGCGCCTTGACATCGGCCAGCGCACGGAAGGGCTTTTTGAGAAGATGCTCCGCGTAATCCCGCACCGCCCCCTCGAGCTCGTCCCCCGGCACCACGCGCGTCACCAGGCCCATGGCGTGAGCCTCGCCGGCGGAGTAGCGGTGGCAGCCCATGATGATCTCCTTGGCCTTCGCCGGCCCCACCAGGCGGATAAAGCGCGTGGTGGACGCGACGCCCAGCGGGACGCCGAGGTCGACCTCGGGAATCCAGAGCTGGGCGTCAGTGGAAGCAAAGCGGAAGTCGAAGGCGAGCGCGAGACCCCAGCCGCCGCCCACGGCGTGGCCGTTGATCATGGCGATGGTCGCCTGCTCCAGTCCCTCCACCGCGCTGGTCACCCGCTCGAAGAGCCGCCGGAACTGGCTCTTGCTCTCCTTGAAGAGCCGGCGCCGCTCCTCGTCGGTCTTGGCCCGCGCGTGCGGCGCATCCGCGCCCGCCGAGAACACGGGGGGCGCCCCGGTGAGGATCACCACGCGCGACGAGGCATCGTCGCGCAGCTCGGCGAGGGCGGCTCCCAGGTCGATGAGCATGGGATCGCTGAGCGAGTTGCGCCGGTCAGGTCGATTGAGGGTGAGGGTGACGATCGGACCGTCCCGCTTGACGGTGACGTTGTCGCTCATGCGTGCGCGGCCTCCCGGAGAGCCTGCTCCAGGCCCTTCTCGTCGGCGAGGAGCTGCTGCCTCGCGCCCCGCACGACGTCGCGGGAGCGCGTATAGCCGGCACCCTGCTCGCGATCGCGGGCCACGGCGGGAGCGAGGATGTCGTCGAGGACACGGACGAAGGCGGCGGAGAGGCGACGGCGGACTTCGCCATAGCCGCGCACGACCGAGGCCATGTCCGCCACCTCTGCGGCGAGGGCCGCATCGAAGGCGAGGGCGTCGAGCACCGCGGCCTGCCAGCGGTCGATGAGCGCGAACTCGCGCTGCGCCCTGAGCGAGGTGGGACGGAGGAAACGGAGGCGGCCGAGGGCCCAGACTCGTGCGTAGCCCAGAACCGAGGTGGTGCGCACGTGCTGGCCGAGAGTCGGACGTCCCTCGGGCCAGCGCGCCTCGCACCAGCGCGCGATGGGCGCGCCGATGGCGAGGGGGAGGATGCCGTAGATCTCGTCGAGGTCGGGCTTGAGATAGTCGGTGACGCGCAGCACTTGATCCTCGGTGGCTCCGTGCTCGCGGCGGATCCGCTCGAAGCGGCGGGCGCGCGTTTTGAGGTCGGCGACCCGGATCGCGTCCTCGTAGCTCATCCACACCGCGAGCCGTCTCGCGAAGCGCTCGGTCGCCACGCTTTCCGGATCGGCAGCCCGCACGCGACGGACGCGCTCCAGAAAGCTCTCGGCATAGGCCACGCCTTGATAGTCGATGAGCCGCGCCACCGCCTCGCCCAGCGTCGGCTGGAGCGACGGCGGGAACTCGGCCTCGACTCGGGTCACGAGCTCGAGGAAGGCGGGGCCGCGCGCGCCCAGCTCGCGGGCGCGCTCGGCCCGTGCCGCCGACCACGACGGCGGCGGCGCGGCTTCGGGCGCGGAGCCGCCCACGGC
>JBKOVG010000249.1:0-10060 GCA_046723845.1 Candidatus Methylomirabilota bacterium
CATCGGGGCCATGATCAGCGTGCTGGAGGCCATCGCACCGCGTCAGGCCTAAACTTGACTGGCGGCCCCGCCGGATGTAGACAGGAGGGGCCCTGCGCTGTTTGTGATGTCGGGGGAAAGTTTCAACCTCGATACACAAGAGGACGCCGCTCACGAGGGTGGTGCGCATGCCCCTCTTTGGAGGGGAAGCCTGAAGCCCTCCATTTTGGCGCCCACCTGGCTTGCCAGGTTCGAAACACCGTCGGCACACGGCAGCGGCGGGGTGCCCTCCTCGTTGACTTTATCGCCTCGAAGAGCCTATACTTTCAGCGGTTTTCGCCCGTTTGCAGTATCTGAAACTTCCGATCGGTCCGGGGTCACGCCCCGGTTTGGAGATAGCGATGGACGCGAGGATCGTCCTGGTTCTTTTAGCTGTCGTCGCTCTCCTCTCCCTCTTCATCGGCTACCTGGGTCACAAGCTCGCTGTCGCCCGCACGCTTGGCGATGCCGAGACGCGCGCCAAGAGCATCCTCGACGAGGGTCGCCGGGCCGTGGACCAGGCGCGCTCCGACGCCGAGGCCAAACTGCGCGAGGGTGAGGCCCGTATCCGCACCGCCGAGCTCGAGGCCAAGGAGATGGCCCTCAAGATGCGCAGTGAGCTCGAGCAGGAGACGCGCGCGCGTCAAAACGAGATACAGGGGGTGGAGCGCCGCGTCCTCCAGCAGGAGGAGCAGCTGGCCCGCCGCCTCGACCAGCTCGACCGCCGCGAGCAGGAGCTGCAGGGGCGGGACCGCTCCCTGAACGACCGGGAGAAGAGTATGGTCGCCGTCGAGGCCCGGCTCAACTCCGCCCTCGACGAGCAGCGCCGCAAGCTCGAGGGCATCGCCGGCCTTACCGCGGAGGAGGCGAAGCGCCAGCTCATGGCCCAGGTCGAGGTGGACAGCCGCCGCGAAGCCCAGCTCCTCGCCATGCGCCTCGAGGAAGAAGCCAAGGAGACCGCGCAGGTGAAGGCCAGGGAGGTGCTTGCCTCCACCATCCAGCGCCTCGCCCCCGATTACACGGTGGAGACGGCCGTCTCCATCGTGGACCTGCCCTCCGACGACATGAAGGGGCGGATCATCGGCCGCGAAGGCCGTAACATCCGTGCCCTCGAGCTGCACACGGGCGTCGACCTGATCGTGGACGACACCCCGGAGGCGGTGCTGATCTCCGCCTACGACCCCTACCGGCGCGAGATCGCCCGGCTGGCCCTCCAGAAGCTGATCGCTGACGGGCGCATCCATCCCGCGCGCATCGAGGAGGTCGTGGAGAAGGTCAAGAAGGACATGGACGAGCACCTCAAGGAAGAGGGCGAGAAGGCCTGCTTCGAGGTGGGCGTGCATGGCCTGCACCCCGAGCTCGTCAAGCTCGTCGGGCGCATGAAGTACCGGACGTCCTACGGGCAGAACTGCCTGCAGCACTCCAAGGAAGTGGCGTGGCTCGCCGGCATGATGGCGGCGGAGATCAAGGCCGACGTCAAGCTGGCCAAGCGCATGGGATTGCTCCACGACATCGGCAAGGCCCTGACCCACGAGCAGGAAGGCAGCCACCCCGAGCTCTCCCTCCAGGTGCTGACGAAGTGGGGCGAGTCGGCGCAAGTGATCAACGCCGCCCTGTGCGGCCACGAGAACGTGGAGCCCGAGACCATCGAGGCGGTGCTCACCGAGGCCGCCGACGGCATCTCCGCGGCGCGCCCGGGCGCCCGTCGCGACGTGCTGGAGAGCTACATCAAGCGGCTGGCCAAGCTCGAGGAGATCGCCATGTCCTACAAGGGCGTGGAGATGTGCTACGCGATCCAGGCCGGCCGCGAGCTCCGCATCATGACCAAGGCGGAGCAGATCTCCGACCTCGACGCCCATCAGCTCGCCAAGGACATCTCCAAGCGCATCGAGGCGGAGATGCAGTATCCCGGGCACATCAAGGTCATCGTGATCCGCGAGACGCGTGCGGTCGAAGTGGCCAAGTGACCATCGCTACCCTCATGCGTCGCCGCCCACTATACGAGGCATGCGGTGGGGGGGGCCGGGGGAGGAGCGGCGCCGCTCCCCCCCAGGACCGGTCGATATGACCAAAGCGCTCACCGTCCTCTGCGTGGGCGACGTCTTCGGAGAGCCCGGCCGCAAGGCCGTGCAGATGCTCCTGCCGCGGCTGCGCAAGCAGTACGAGGCGGACCTCGCCGTGGTGAACGTGGAGAACTCCGCGGCGGGCTTCGGCGTCACCCCCCTCATCGCGCGCGCCTTCCTCGAGCAGGGCGTGGACGTCATGACCTCGGGCAATCACATCTGGGACAAGAAGGAGATCATCGAGTACATCGTGAAGGAGAATCTCCTCCTCCGGCCCGCCAACTACCCCGAGGGCACGCCGGGGGCGGGCTCGATCGTGGTCAAGGCGGGGCCGCACAAGGTCGGCGTGCTCAACCTGATGGGCCGCGTCTTCCTGCCCTCGCTCGATTGCCCGTTCAAGAAGGCCGACGAGGAGATCGCGCGCCTCAAGGCGGAGACACCCATCGTGGTGGTCGACATGCACTGCGAGGCGACCAGCGAATCGCAGGCCATGGGCTGGTACCTCGACGGCCGGGTGAGCGCGGTGGTGGGCACGCATCGTCACGTGCAGACGGCGGACGAGCGCGTGCTGCCCCACGGCACGGCCTACATCACCGACCTCGGCATGACGGGCCCCACGGACTCCGTTATCGGCGTGGACAAGGACGCCGCCGTCCAGCGTTTCATCTCCCAGATGCCGAATCGCTTCGAGCCCGCCAAGGGCCCGGTGGCGCTGCACGGCGCGGTGATCCGCATAGACCCCGAGACGGGGCGAGGGCTGTCCATCGAGCGGGTGCGCGTCCCTCTGCCCGACTGAGCACGGTGCAGATACTCTCAGGCAAGGAAGTCGCGGCGAAGGTCCTGGCCGAGGTCAAGGCCAGTGTGGCCGCCCTTCACGAAAGAACCAAGGTCCAGCCTACCCTCGCGGTAATCCTGGTCGGCGACGACCCCGCCTCGCAGATCTACGTGCGCAACAAGAAGCGCGCGGCCGACGACGTGGGCATCGCGGCGCGCGACTTCCTCTTCCCCGGCGGCTGCTCCCAGGCCGAGCTGCTGGAGACCATCGGCACGATCAACGCGGATCCGAGCATCCACGGCATCCTGCTCCAGCTTCCGCTGCCCAAGGGTATGGACGAGGACCAGGCGGTGGCCGCCATCGCGCCCGCCAAGGACGCGGATGGCCTCCATCCCGTGAGCCTGGGCCATCTTCTCGGAGGCAAGCCATCCGCGGTGCCGTGCACGCCGGCGGGCTGCCTCGAGATCCTCGACCACTACGGCATCGCCATCGAGGGCATGGAGGCGGTGGTGGTGGGCCGCTCGCGGCTCGTGGGCAAGCCGCTCGCCCAGCTGCTCCTCGCGCGCAACGCCACCGTGACCATGTGCCACACGCGCACGCGTGACCTCGGAGCGCATTGCCGCCGCGCCGACATTCTCTGCGTGGCCGCGGGCCGGCCGCGCTTCATTACGGGCGACATGATCAAGGACGGCGCGGTGGTCATCGACGTGGGCGTGAATCGCCTCGACACGGGCAAGCTCGCGGGCGACGTCGACTTCGAGTCCGCGGCCAAGCGTGCACGCGCCATCACGCCCGTGCCTGGCGGCGTCGGTCCCATGACCATCGCCATGCTCATGAAGAACACGCTGCGCGGCGCCGCCCGCCAGCTCGGTGCTGCATGACTGCCCTTGCATCCCTCTCCCCCAGCGGGGGAGAGGGCAGGGTGAGGGGGGTAGTGTGCGAGGATCCGAGGCCGTACGCGAGGAGTCGGCGGCGCTCTCAGACCGCCGCCGAGCGCAGGTTGTGGGCGCTCCTTCGTGATCGACGCCTTGACGGCTTCAAGTTTCGTCGCCAACACCCGATCGGTCCGTACATCGCGGACTTCTGCTGCCCGGACGCCCACCTGATCATCCAGCTCGACGGCGGGCACCATGCGTCGAATCAGGGTGCGGACTCAAATCGTAGCCAGTTCCTCGAAAGGCAGGGCTACCGCGTGCTGCGGTTCTGGAACAATGAGGTCCTGGGGAACACCGCGGGAGTGCTGCATCGGATCGTCGAAGCATTGATGGCCCCTCACCCTACCCTCTCCCCAGAGGGGAGAGGGATGGAGGGAGGGTGATGGAGCGGAAGGTTTATACCGTTTCCGAGCTGACCGCGTCGATCAAGGCGACGCTCGAGGAGAGCTTCCCCATGTTCTGGGTCGAGGGGGAGATCTCCAACCTGCGCATGCCGGGCTCCGGCCACGCGTACTTCACCCTGAAGGACGAGGGTGCGCAGATCTCCGCCGTGCTCTTCCGTGGCCGTGGCCGCCGCGTGCGTTTCGAGCTCGAGGACGGGATGCAAGTGATGACCTTCGGCGGCCTCGATCTCTACGCGGCGCGCGGGCAGTACCAGCTCGTGGTGGAGATGATGGAGCCCAAGGGGCTGGGCGCGCTGCAGCTCGCCTTCGATCAGCTCAAGCGCAAGCTCGAGGCGGAGGGGCTCTTCGACGATGGGCGCAAGCGCCCGCTCCCCGCCTATCCGCGGGTGATCGGCATCGTCACCTCGCCCACCGGCGCGGCCATCCGCGACGTGCTCAACATCATCGGCCGCCGCTTCGGCGACCTGCAGATCCTCATCACACCCGTGCGCGTGCAGGGGGACGAGGCGCCGGGAGAGATCGTGCAGGCCCTCGCGCACCTCCAGACCATCGCGGAGCTGGACGTGATCATCGTGGGGCGCGGGGGCGGCTCCATCGAGGACCTGTGGGCCTTCAACGACGAGCGGGTCGCCCGCGCCCTGGCCGCCTGCCGCGTGCCCGTCATCTCCGCGGTGGGGCACGAGACCGACTTCACCATCGCCGACTTCGTGGCGGACCTCCGTGCGCCCACGCCCTCGGGGGCCGCCGAGCTGGTGGTGCGCGAGAAGCTGGCCGTGATCGCGACCTTGGTGGACCTCTACGCGCGGCTCAAGCAGGCGATGACGGCCGACGTGGAGGCACGCCGCGAGCGCGTGGACTACCTCCTCCGCCGGCGCGTGCTCACCGATCCCTCGCGAAGCCTGCGCGACCTGCATCGGCGTCTCGACGATCTCGACGGCCGCCTGAAGCAGGCCATCGGCGCCCACGTGAGCATGCAGGGCGAGCGCGTACGCTCGCTCCTCCGCCGTCGCGTGCTTACCGAGCCGGCCCGCGCCCTCCGTGAGCTCTATCGCCGCCTCGAGGAGCTGCGCGGCCGGCTCCGCCTGGGGCTTCGCGCCAACCAGCGGCACGCGAGCCATCGTCTGGCCCTGGCCACGAGTGCGCTCCGCTCCCGCGACCCGCTGGCCGCGGTGGCCAGCGCGAGCGCGTTGCTCTCGCAGCTCCGCGGTCGCCTCGCCTCCTCGGCGGCGCATCAGGTCAAGACGTCGCGCGCACGCTTCGCGGAGACGGTGGGGCGCCTGGAGAGCCTCTCGCCGCTCGCCGTGCTCTCGCGCGGCTATGGGGTGACGCGGCTGGCCTCGGGCGAGGTGGTGCGGAGCGCCGCCCAGGTCGTGGTGGGCGATCCGCTCGAGATTCTCCTTCACCGGGGCGCCCTGGGCGCCCGCGTCACCGAGGTTCGGGAACGGGATGAGCGACATCAAGTTTGAGGATGCCCTCGGCCGGCTCGAGCAGATCGTGGATCAGCTCGAGACGGGCGAGCTGCCGCTGGAAACCTCGCTGAAGGTTTTCGAGGAAGGCGTGGCCCTCGCGCGTCGCTGCGCCAAGTATCTGGAAGAAGCCGAGAAGCGCATCGAGCTCCTCACCAAGGACGAGGCAGGACTGCTCAAGACTCAGCCTTTCGAGTGGGACAAGGACGCGCAGGGTTGAGCTTCGACCTCGCCGCCTACATGGCCGATCGCGCCCAGGCCGTCGACCGGGCCCTCGACCGTTTCCTTCCCCGCGAGTCCGCGCCGCCTGCGTCCCTCCACAAGGCCATGCGCTACAGCGTCTTCGCGGGAGGCAAGCGCCTCCGCCCCGTCCTCGTGGCCGCAGGTGCGGAGGCGGTGGGCGGCACGCTGGAGGCGGTGATGCCCGCGGCGTGCGCGGTGGAGATGATCCACACGTACTCGCTGATCCACGACGATCTGCCCGCCATGGACAACGATGACTTCCGCCGCGGCGTGCCGACGAGCCACAAGGTGTTCGGCGAGGCCATCGCCATCCTGGCGGGCGACGCCCTCCTCACCCTGGCCTTCCGGCTCCTCGCCAACAGCTCGCCGGCGGGCGGCGAGGTGGGGCGGCTGCGCGACGTGCTGGTGGAGGTGGCCGACGCCGCGGGTAGCGCGGGCATGGTGGGCGGCCAGGTCACCGACATCGAGTGCGAGGGCCGGGCGGCGAGCGCGGCCATCGTGGACTACATCCACACGCACAAGACGGCCGCCCTCATCCGCGCCTCCATCCGCTCGGGGGCCATCCTGGCCGGGGCCAGCGCCGCCGAGCTGAAGGCGCTCGGCGGCGTGGGCGATGGCCTCGGGCTGGCCTTCCAGATCATGGACGACATTCTCGACATCACCGCAACGTCGGAGGAGCTGGGCAAGACGGCGGGCAAGGACCAGGCGCAGCAGAAGGCGACCTATCCCGCCGTGCACGGCATCGAGGCCTCGCGCCGTCGCGCCCAGACCCTGGTGGCCGACGCCCACGCTGCCCTTGCGCCCTTCGGCGATCGCGCGTTGCCCCTGCGCGGGCTGGGAACCTTCATCATCGAGCGAAAGGGCTGACGTGTCCGAGATCCGTACGGTCAACGCGCGCGAGATTCTCGACTCCCGAGGCAATCCCACGGTCGAGGTGGAGGTATGGCTCGACTCCGGTGCCTTCGGCCGCGCCATGGTGCCCTCCGGCGCCTCCACGGGCACGCGCGAGGCGGTGGAGCTGCGCGACGACGACGACGCGCGCTACGGCGGCAAGGGCGTGCGCCAGGCCGTGCGCAACGTCACGGAGACCATCGCGCCCGAGATCGAAGGGCTCGAGGCGACGGAGCAGGCGGCAGTGGACCGCGCGCTCCTCGAGCTGGACGGCACGCCCAACAAGTCCGGTCTCGGCGCCAACGCGCTGCTCGGCGTGTCGCTCGCCGTGGCGCGCTCCGGCGCCGACGAGTGCGGCCTGCCCCTCTATCAGTACCTGGGCGGCCCGGGCGCGCGCATCATGCCCGTGCCCATGATGAACGTGCTCAACGGCGGAGCGCACGCCGACAACGGCCTCGACATCCAGGAGTTCATGATCATGCCCGCGGGCATGGGCTCCTTCGGCGAGGCCCTGCGCGCGGGTGTCGAGATCTTCCACATGCTGAAGAAGCTCCTCAAGGACAAGGGCCTCTCCACCGGCGTGGGCGACGAGGGTGGCTTCGCCCCCGTCCTGCCCGGCAACGAGGCGGCGCTGGACTTCATCATGCGCGCCATCGAGCGCGCGGGCTATCGCGCGGGCGACGAGGTGTTCGTGGCCCTCGACCCCGCGGCGAGCGAGTTCGGCAAGCGCGGGCGCTACACGCTCAAGGCCGACCGCGTCACCCGCACCAGCGACGAGATGGCCGCGTGGTACGAGACGCTCCTCGGCCGCTATCCCATCTGCTCCATCGAGGACGGCCTCGGCGAGGACGATCACGACGGCTGGCGCACCCTCACGCGCAAGCTGGGCGCCCGGCTCCAGCTCGTGGGCGACGACCTCTTCGTCACCAATCCCGCCATCCTCCAGGAAGGCATCCGCCGCGGCCTCGCCAACGCCGTGCTCGTGAAGGTGAACCAGATCGGCACGCTCACGGAAACGCTCGAAGCGGTGGAGCTGGCCAAGCGCGCGGGTTGGGGCACGGTGATCTCGCACCGCTCGGGCGAGACGGAGGACACCTTCATCGCCGACCTCGCGGTGGCCGTGAACGCGGGCCAGATCAAGACGGGCTCGCTCTCCCGCGGCGAGCGCACGGCCAAGTACAACCAGCTCCTGCGTATCGAGGAGGAGCTGGGGCCGTCCGCGGTGTGGCCGGGCCGCGCCGCCTTCGGGAGCCGCGAGCGTTGAGCCTGCGCTCGCTGCGCCTCCTCCGCACGGTCGTCCTCGCCGTGCTGGCCATTTCCCTCGCCGCCTACGGCGGCCAGAGCCTCACCCGCGTGTGGGCGCTCAAAAAAGAAGTGGAGAGCCTCGAGCGCGAGGTGGGCGCCCTGCGCGCCGACACCGCGCGGCTCACCGCGGAGGTGGATCGCCTCCGCACCGATCCCGAGTACATCGAGCAGATCGCCCGGGAGAAGCTCGGGCTGGTCAAGCCCGGGGAGCGGGTGTACAAGCTGCCGCCGGCCTCGGGAAGCCGCTAGTGCCGACGCTCGAGACGATCCTGCCCGTGCTGTTCGTGGTGGCGCTCTTCCTGAACATCCGCGCCTCGTTCAAGCTGGGCCTCGACTGGCGCGGTATGCTCACCACCGTGCGCTTCGTCCGCCAGTCCTACGCGCGGCGGGACGCCCTGCCCACGGAGGAGACCATCGAGCGCGAGCCGCAGGCGCCCGTGTTCCTCCACCTGGTGCCCGCTTTTCAGGAGCCCGACATCGAGGGCACGGTGCGCGCGTTGTGCGCCTCGCGCTATCCGCACCCCGGTCTCCACGTGGTGGTGGTGACAAAGGCAGAGGAGGAGCGCTCCCCGCATCCCGCCATGGGCGTGAGCACGGGTGAGCTGGTGCGCCGGCTCCAGGAGACGCTGCCGCCCTATCAGCAGAAGCGGCTCACGCACTTCCTCATGCCGGGGCAGGGGCGCAAGGCGCAACAGCTCAACTGGGCGCTGCGTACGGAGGCGCTCCGCGAGGTGCTGGGCGACGCGTACGATCCCACCCGCGTGTTCGTGGGGGTGAGCGACGCGGACTCCATCCCCGATCCCGACACCTACCGCTGGATTGCCGAGCGCGAGCTGGCGGGCGACGGCAGCCTCGCCTACCAGGGCATCACTCTGTCGCTGGGCAACTACGACCGGCTCGACATCCGCGGCAAGATCTGCGCGATCCAGCAGTCGTCGATCTTCATCCGCGTGTCGATGGCCCGCCTCATCAACGAGGTGAAGCGCGTGCGCCTCTTCGGTGCCTTCGCCGCACGCTTTCCCCGGCTGGGACGCGCCCTCCGCCCGGCCTTCGAGCTGTGCTTCCGGCGCTCGCAGATCTGCCTCGGCCACAATCAGTTCGTGCGGCTCGACGTGATGCAGGCCGTGGGCGGCTTCCCGACCTCGGGGGCGACGGAGGATTCCACCCTCGGCTATGCCCTGGGCGCCCGCGGCATCCTCATCCGCGCCCTGCCCATGGTGGAGCTGACGGATCTGCCGGAGACGCCGGAGAAGATGGTGCGCCAGAACGCGCGATGGTACCTGGGTGTGCTGGACGACATCCCCTTCCTCCGGAAGATCTTCACGGAGCGGCGCACGGCCTTCAACCTCGCCCAGCTTGTGCGCCACGTGAGCAACAAGGTGGTGGAGTGGCCGGTGGCCGCCCTCGTCTATCCGGCCATGGGCTATCTCGGATGGTGGCTCGCCTACATGTATCGTGATCGCCACCCGTGGCTCTTCTACGCCGCCACGGGCGCGCCCACCCTCTCGCTGATGCTCACCGTGTGGGTGGGCGGTATCGCCACCCAGAGCCTGGTGGAAGAGCTGCGGCCCTATCTGCCGCGTCCCGTGGATCTGCGCCGCAAGAGCCTCCGCGAGAAGTTCTTCGGCACCTTCCGTTGCCAGACCTACTGGCTACTCGCCACGCGCGGTGCCTGGCGCGTGCTCCTGAGCCTGGTCCGTACGGGCCGCTACGAGCCCGGCAAGACCGATCGCATCACGCGCCCCCGCCGCGCCTGAGCCCGAGGAGACCCGCATGGCCGACCGCATGCCCTTGATGGAGATCGGCAAGCTCCAGGCCCGCTTGAGCGACCTCAAGGCGAAGAAGGGCGCGCCGCCCTGGTCAGAAGCGCTGGTGATGACGGACGACATCCAGTCCTTCATCATCTGTCACCCCCCGGGCCAGCCCAACGACACGCACTACCACCTGCACGACGAGTGGT
>JBKOVG010000094.1:0-12884 GCA_046723845.1 Candidatus Methylomirabilota bacterium
GTTCTACACCCTGCTCAAGACGAACGGGGAGTACGTGTACGGCTCCACTCAATGGGACGAGTCGCTGCCCTACCCGGGCCAGAAGGAGTTCCTCAGCGCCTACACCAAGAAGTTCAAGCACGAGCCGTCCTACCACGCGGCGGCGGGCTACGCGGGCTGCCTCATCTATGCGGAGGCGGTGAAGCGCGGCAAGAGCCTCGACGCCGACCTCGTGCGCGCGGAGCTCCTCAAGCTCAAGATGCGCACGGCCTTCGGGGACTACGCGGTGGACCAAGACGGCTTCCAGATCGCGCACAAGATGGTCATGATCCAGTGGCAGGACGGCAAGCGCATCGTGGTGTGGCCGGACGACCTCGCTAACGGCAAGTCGCGCTTCCCCACGCCGCCGTGGAATCAGCGGTAGCCTGACGCTTTGTTCGTCATCACGCCCGCCATGCTGGGCCAGGTCGTCATCTCTGGCCTGCTGGCGGGCGCGCTGTACTCGATGGTGGCCCTCGGCCTGGGGCTCATCTTCGGCGTCATGCGCGTGCTGAACGTCTCGCACGGGCCGCTCCTCATGCTGGGCGCCTACACGACCTTCTGGCTCTTCCATTTGGTCGGGCTCAACCCCTATTTCTCCCTCGCCGTCTCCATGCCGCTCCTGTTCGTGGTGGGCATGGCGCTGCAGCGCCTCTTCGTCCGCCGGGTCGTCGACGCCCCCGAGCTCTCCACGCTCCTCCTCACCTTTGGCATCTCCATCGCCCTCGTGAACCTCGCCCAGCTCGCCTTCACCGCCGACCTCCGCTCCGTCGAATTCCTCACGGGCTCCTTCGTGCTGGGGCCCTTCGCCTTTTCGAAGTCGCGGGTGGTCGCCTGCACCTTCGCCGTTGTCATCACCGCGGGCGCTTTCCTCTTCCTCAAGGTCACGCGGCTCGGCAAGGCTGTGCGCGCCGTGTCCCAGAGCCGCGAGGTGGCGCAGGTGTGCGGGATCGACGTAGGGCGCATCCACATGCTCGCCTTCGGGATCGGCTCGGCCCTGGCGGCGGCGGGCGGCACCCTGGTGGCCGTCATGGTCGCCATCCAGCCCGAGATGGGGCAGGTCTACACGTTCAAGTCCTTTCTCGTCATCGTGCTGGGAGGGGCGGGGAACTATCCCGGCGCGCTGCTGGGCGGCCTGCTCCTGGGCCTGATCGAGCAGATCTCCTCGCTCTTCCTGACCACGCAGGTCAACGAGGCGGTGGCCTACGTCCTGCTCGTGCTCGTCCTCCTCGTGAGGCCCACTGGTCTCCTCAAGGGCCGCGCCTCGTGAGGCGCCTCTTCCCTCTGTTCGTGCTCGTCCTCCTCGTGAGGCCCACTGGTCTCCTCGAGGGCCGCGCCTCGTGAGGCGCCTCTTCCCTCTGCTCGTGCTCGTCCTCCTCGTGAGGCCCACTGGTCTCCTCGAGGGCCGCGCCTCGTGAGGCGCCTCTTCCCTCTGCTCCTCGTGGTCGCCCTGGTGATCCTCGCCCTCTATCCCATCAAGGGCACGGGCTACGGCGTGCGCTTCATGCTCCAGCTCTTCATGTGGATCGCACTGGCCCAGTCGTGGAATCTCATCTCCGGGCTCACGGGCTACGTCTCCTTCGGCCACATCGCCTTCTTCGGCATGGGCGCCTACACCGCGGGCATCCTCATCGCCAAGCTCGGCTGGCCGTGGCTCCTCGCGTCGCTCGCGGGCGGGCTGGGCGCGGTCGTGCTCGCCCTCGTGATCGGGTTTCCCTGCCTGCGCCTCAAGGGCCCGTATTTCGCCATCGCCATGCTCGGGCTCAACGAGGTGCTGCGGGTGGCCGTGTCGTACTTCGAGCGGCTGACGGGCGGGGGGAGCGGCTTGTCCCTGCCCGCCCTCTACGCGAGCGTACCCATCTACTACGCCATGGGCCTCACCGCCGTGGCGGTGACCGCGCTGACCTACGTCATCGTCACCTCGCGCTTCGGCCTCCGACTCATGACCATCCGCGAGGACGAGGTGGCGGCGGAAGCCATGGGCATCGACACCTTCCGCTACAAGCTCTACGCCTTCCTCCTCTCCGCGATGGCGCCCGGCATCGTGGGCGGCCTCGCCGCGCGGGATCAGAGCTACATCGAGCCCATCTCCGTCTTCCCGCTCATCATGACCATCACCATGATCGTCATGGTCCTCTTCGGCGGGAAGGGGACGATCTGGGGGCCCGTGCTGGGCGCCGTGCTCCTCTTCACCCTTCAGGAGATGATCTGGGCCCGCTTCATCTATCTCCACCAGCTCCTCTTCGGCGCCATCATCGTCACCGTGGTCCTCCTCATGCCGCGCGGGATCCTCGGCGTGCTCCAGCAGAAGTACAACCTGCCGCGGACCATCTGATGGAACCCATCCTCGTGGTGGATGGCGTGGTGAAGCGCTTTGGCGGGGTCACCGCCGTCAACGGGGTGTCGCTCTCCCTGGAGGCGGGGCACATCTACGGCCTCATCGGCCCGAACGGCTCGGGCAAGACCACCCTCTTCAACTGCATCACGGGGGTGGAGCGCATCGACAGCGGGCAGATCCGCTTCAAGGGCCGGCGCCTCGACGGGCTCAAGCCGCACCGGGTCTTCCACGAGGGGATTGGGCGTACCTTCCAGGTCATCCGCGTCTTCCCCGAGCTGACCGCGCTGGAGAATCTCCTCGTGGTCACCACCAACGACTACGCGGCGGCCCGGGCGCAGGCCCAGGCGCTGCTCGCCTCCGTGAAGCTCGAGCGCCTCGCCGGCGAGTTCGCGGGCAATCTCTCCTACGGCCAGCAGAAGCTCGTCGAGTTCGTGCGCGTGCTCATGACCGACCCCGAGCTCATCCTCCTCGACGAGACGGCGGCGGGGGTGAATCGCACGCTGCTGAACGATCTCCTCGACGCCGTGCGCACCCTGCGCGACCGCGGCAAGACCATCCTCCTCGTGGAGCACGACATGAAGATGGTGATGGGGCTCTGCGAGACGGTGTTCGTCCTCGACCACGGGGAGAAGCTGGCCGAGGGGCCGCCGGGCATCATCCGGACCGACGAGCGGGTGATTGAAGCCTATTTTGGCCGCTAGCGCCGTCCTCGTCCTCTATCTCGGCGCGTGCTCCTGGGGTTGGACGCTCGTGCACGACGCGCCTCTCATGCACTACGTCGCCTGGCTCATGACCCAGGGCGCGGTGCCCTACCGCGACGTGTTCGACATGAACGTGCCGGGGGTCTATCTCCTGCACCTGGGCGTGATCAGCGTGCTGGGCGAGGGCGACCGCGCGTGGCGGCTCTTCGATCTCGGCTGGCTCGTCCTCACCGCCGCCGCCCTCTTCGGCTTCTCGCGGCGCCTGGGCGACACGGAAAGCGGCCTCGCCGCGGCGCTCCTCTTCGTGCTCTATCACCTCTCGGGCGGCGCGTGGCGCGCCGGGCAGCGCGACTATCTCCTCACGCTCTTCCTCATCCTCGCCGCGTGGGGCGCCGCGCGCGTGTGGGAGAGCGGTGGCCTCGTGGCTCCCGCGCTGTGGGGCGGCCTCGCCGCGGGGGCGGGCGTGATGGTCAAGCCGCAGGCGACGCTGTTCTGGACGGTCTGCGCAGTGGTGGTGGCGCTCGGAGCCTGGCGGGCCCGTGCCCTCCGCGCGCTCGTGGTCTGGTGCGCCGCAGGTCTCGCCGTGCCCATCCTCGTGCTCGGCTGGCTCGCGTGGCGAGGCGGCGCCGGGCCCTTCGCGGCTATCCTCGCGGGTTACGTGCTGCCGCTGTACAGCCACGTGGGGCGCGTCGGGGTGTGGGAAGGCCTCCGCTGGCACGTGCTCGGGTGGCAGATCTGGAGCTGCCTGCTCGCCCTCGGGCTCCTCGGCTTCGCGAGAGCGCTGCCCGAGCCCTACGGCGTTCGCCGCTGGCTCGCCCTCTTCGGTCTCGTCTACGGCGCCGCCCACTACGTGGTGCAGGGCAAGGGGTGGGAGTATCACCTCTATCCCTTCGGCCTCTTCGCCTGCGCTCTCGCCTCGATTCCGCTCGCCGCGCCCTCGAGCACCGCCGCGCCGGCCGGATGGCGAGCGCCCCGGCTCGCGCACGGGCTTGCCCTCGGCGTCCTCGTGCTCACCGTGGCGCTGCTCGGGGTCAAGGGCGTGGACGCGGCCGACGCGCCGTGGATCGCCGACAAGGAGCGCCGGGTCGCCGCGCTAGTGCGGCAGCTCCGGCCGCTGGCCGGCGAGGGTCCCGTACAGGTGATGGACGTCACGGGCGGCGGCGTGCACGCCCTCCTGCGGTTGCACCTGCGCCAGCCCACGCGCTTTCTCTACGACTTCCACTTCTTCCACGACGAGACGGATCCGCGCATCCAGGCGCTGCGGGACGAGTTCGTGCGCTCCCTGGAACGCGGCCGGCCCACGGCCATCGTGGTCTTCGAGGACACCTGGCGGCGCCCCGGCTACGATCGCCTCGAGGAATTCCCCGCCGTGACGAGGCTGCTCGCCCGCGACTACACCCTCGCCGTCAATGGCGACGGCTACCGGATCTATGCGCGCCGAGCCTATTCTTAGCGTCATCCGCGCCTACGACGACTGGATCGTCCGCGGCTACTGCTGGGGGCGCTTCTGGATCCTCCGCCAGCGCTTTCTCGACGAGATCGGCCAGTACCTGCCGGAGCGGGGGCGCGTCCTCGATCTCGGCTGCGGCTTCGGCCTCTTTTCCCTCTATTACGCGAGCATCCGCCCCGGGCTGCGTCTCGAGGGCTTCGACCGCAACGCCCGCCGCATCGACATGGCCCGCGCCGCCGCCCGCAAGCTCGGGCTCGCCAACGTGCGCTACGAGGCGGGCGACGTGATGGACTTCCGCGGCGTCGAGGCCTTCGACGCCGCCTACATGCTCGACATCGTCCATCACATTCCCGAGGAGGCGGTGCGCCCGTTGCTCGAGCAGGTGGCGAAGATCCTGCCCGCCGGCGGCCGGCTTCTCATCAAGGACGTCGACCGCCGCCCCGCCTACAAGCGCTGGTTCACCCATGCCCTCGACAAGGTGATGGACCCGGGCACGCCGGTGCGGTACTGGGACGCCGAGGCGCTGACTCAACTGCTCGGCGAGGTGGGCTTCACCGTGCACCGGCATCTGATGGTCGACTTCCTGCCCTATCCGCACATCCTCTATATCTGCGAGCGGCGGCCGTGACGGCGGCGCTCCTCCGCGCGGAAGGGCTGACCGCGGGCTACGGCAAGCTCCCCATTCTCCACGACGTCACCCTCGAGGTGCGCGTGGGTGAGATGGTCACCGTCATCGGCCCCAACGGCGCGGGCAAGTCGACGGCCTTCAAGACCATCGTAGGCTTCGTCCATGCCACGAGCGGCCGCGTCACCTTCGACGGCCAGGAGATCACGGGGCTCCGCCCCGACCAGGTCCTGCCGCGCGGCCTCGCCTACGTGCCGCAGGGACGCATCGTCTTCCCGCAGATGACGGTGCTCGAGAACCTCGAGATGGGCGCCTACATCGAGCGCGACGGCGACCGCGTGCGCGAGGCCTTGGAGCGGGTGTACGCCCTCTTCCCGATCCTGGCCGAGCGCCGCACCCAAAAGGCCGGCACGCTCTCCGGCGGCGAGCAGCAGATGGTGGCCATCGGCCGCGCCCTCATGACGAGGCCCAAGCTGATCCTCCTGGACGAGCCGTCGCTTGGGCTCTCGCCCAAATTCGTCTCGCTCATCTTCGACACGCTCGTCCAGATGAAGGGGGCCGGCTACACCCTCCTGGTCGTCGAGCAGAACGCGGCCAGGGCCCTCGCCGTGGCCGACCGGGGGTATGTCCTCGAGTTGGGATGCAACCGCTTCGAGGGGTCCGGAGCGGCGTTGCTGGCTGACCCCGACGTCAAACGTCTTTACCTGGGAGGCTGATTTCTGTATTGTTTACCGGGTTCAAGGGGGGCCAAAGACTCGATGAATGGATTCCTGCGGCCAATCGTGGCCGCCTATCTCGTGGTCGCGGTGATTCTCGTAGCATTGCTGGTCGGGCTGCCGAGCTGGGCAGCCAAGAGCTCCGCCAACAGGACGCAGGTCGCGTCGGCCGCGGTACCCGTCGCTCCCAAGGAGTCGTCGTCGGGCCTGCATGCGCCCGCCGCTCATCCCGCCACCGGGCATGCCCCGAAGGTCGACGAGGCCCGGCTCAAGCGCGGCCAGGAGATCTACACGCACTATTGTGTCTCCTGCCATGGCGAGGGCGGCAAGGGCGATGGCCCCGGCGGCGCCAACCTCCCCATCAAGCCCCAGGACCTCACGATCGGGGCGGTGATGAACCCGCTACCCCACGAGTTCTTGCATCGGGTGATTTCTGACGGTCCGCAGTCCGTGGGACTGTCTTCACTGATGCCACCCTTCAAGCCGCAACTCTCCGACTGGCAGATCGACGAAGTGATCGACTACATCCGGACCCTGGCCGAGCCCGCCTTTGATCCCGCCAACGTGCTGCCCATCGCCAAGAAGCGCGAAGGCCCGGTGCAGCCGATCTTCTTCAGCCACGTGATCCACACCGGCTCCTACCAGATCGCCTGCCAGTACTGCCACGCCAATGCGCGCCGCAGCCCCGATGCGGGCGTCCCGTCGGTCGAGAAGTGCATGGGCTGCCACAAGGTGGTGGCGGCGCAGGGCAACGAGCAGGTGCAGAAGCTCCACGGCTACTGGGAGAAGCAGCAGCCCATCCCGTGGATCCGCGTGTTCCGGCTCCCCGAGTACGCGCAGTTCCCGCACAAGAATCACATCCAGGCGGGGCTCGTCTGCCAGACGTGCCACGGGCGCATCGAGGCCATGGAGCAGGTGCACGCGAAGACGGGACAGAACATCGGCAACGACCTGATGAATCTGGCGGCGATGCCCGTGCCGGGGCCCAAGCTCACCATGGGCTGGTGCGTGGAGTGTCACCGGACGGTGAACGAGAAGGGTCTGGTGGCGGTGCAGCCCACCCCCGACGCGTGGGGCGCGGCGCCGCGGCCCGTGGGGGCGGACGACAAAAAGCTGCGCAACGCGCCGCTCGAGTGCGTGGCCTGCCATCATTAGAGCCTCAACATGCCTTTGGCATGTTGACCGTGGGTGAATCAGGTTAGGACAGTACGTGTTCTGCGATCGATGGATCCGTGCGGCATGCCGAAGGCATGTTGACCGTGGCCGAAACGGTTAGATCAATCCGCTTCGTGTTGTAACGGCGCCCCTCGCCGTGCCCCCACCCCCTTGGGGAGAGGGTTTCGTGGCTTGACCGCTAGGCGCTGTAACGCCCCTCAGCCTGCCCCTCTCGGCCGCCTTGGTTCGCTCGGCGAGGTTTCCCCTCGCCCCGGAGGGGGAGAGGGCAGGGTGAGGGCGCGTGGTGGAGAGCGTGAGGTGTAGGATGAGCGCCATCTCGGCGCGGGCGTATCGATTCGTGCAGGTGGATGTGTTCACCGAGCGTGTGTTCGGGGGCAATCCGCTCGCGGTGTTCCTGGATGGGCGCGGGCTCGACGATGAGCGCATGCAGCAGATCGCGCGCGAGATGAATCTCTCCGAGACGGTGTTCCTCTCGCCGCCCGCGACGCCGGAGGGCGCGGCGGCGCTGCGCATCTTCACGCCGGCGCGCGAGGTGCCGTTCGCCGGGCATCCCACCATCGGTACGGCGTGGGTGCTGGCCACCCAGGGCCGGGCGCCGCGAGGCGTTTCGCGCTTCGTCCTGGAGGAGAAGATCGGGCCCGTGCCGGTGGAGCTCGAGGGCGATCCCGCGCGGCCCGACTTCATCTGGATGATGCAGGCGGCGGCAAAGTTCGACGCGCCGCTCGAGAACCGGCCCGCCGTGGCCGAGGCGATCGGCCTCAGCGGTGGCGACCTGCTCGACGGGGCTCCCGTGCGGCCGGGCTCCACCGGCAGCACCTTCCTCTTCGTGCCGCTTCGCGATCGCGAGACGGTGGACCGGGCGCAGCTCGATGTGCCACGTCTCCTCGCCGCCATGGGCGAGCGGCCGCGCATGGGCGTCTTCGTCTTCGCCCCCGATCGGGATCCCGGGGCGGGCCGCGTCTACTCGCGCATGTTCGCCCCGCACACCTCCGGCGTTCCCGAGGATCCCGCCACGGGCTCCGCCAGCGGGCCCCTCGGCGCATACCTCGTGCTCCACGGGCTCGTGACGGCGACCGACGAGGTGAGGATCGTGAGCGAGCAGGGGACCCGGATGAAGCGGCAGAGCTTCGTGCACATCCGGCTCGCCATGACCGGCGAGCGCGTCGACTCCATCCGCGTCGGCGGCAGTGTGGTGCCCGTCTTGGAGGGCGAGCTCCGGAGTCCCGAATCATGAGCCCGGCGCGCCACCGCGGGGCACGGAGGCCTCGCGCCGTCGCATGGTCCCGCCTCCCTATTCCGCCATCGTCGATCGTCCTCCGCTCAGCTGGCCCGACGGCGCCCGTGTCGCCGTCTGGCCCATGCTGGCCATCGAGCACTTCGTGTACCTCACGTGCCGTACAACCTCGAGACCAACGACTGGTGCTGACGGCGCGCCTGCCCGGGCCCGAGCTGGCCCGCGCCGTCATCGACCACTTCGACCAGCTCTGGCGCGACG
Organism: Candidatus Methylomirabilota bacterium; assembly: GCA_046723845.1. Taxonomy (GTDB): domain Bacteria; phylum Methylomirabilota; class Methylomirabilia; order Rokubacteriales; family CSP1-6; genus AR37. The sequence continues at coordinate 8,520 of JBKOVG010000094.1, forward strand.
GCGAGCCCCACGGGCGCGCCATGGCCATCGGGATCCACTCCTTATCTCGGGGCAGCCCCTGCGCGCCCGCTACGTGCGCGAGTACCTCCAGCACATGCGGGCGAAGGGCCGCACGTGGCTGACCACGTCCGACGCGATCTACGAGCGGATGGCGGGAGGAACGCCGGCTAGCTGAGGATGGCGGTGAGACTGCGCAGATCGGGGCAGGCGTCGAGCGCCTCGATCATCTGCCGCACGGTGTCGGCACGGTCCTCGGAGAGCACGAGGCGCGCGCAGTCCATGAACTTCTCCCGGAGCTGATCCTTCGACAGGGGCAGCTCGGGATGCCCGGGCACGGGGCGCGGGGCGATGGCGACCTCGCGGCCGTCGTGGAAGCGCACGGTGATCCGCGTCCACATGTGGCGCTCCATGTCGCCGGGGATCTCCGGATCCACCACGAGGCGCACGCGCTTCATGAGCTTCACAATGCCGGGATCGTCCGTCTTGTCGTCGCGGAAAGTCGCCATGCCCACCCGCCCCTCGCACAGCGCGGCGGCGGCGGAGAACTCGCCGGAGAACTTCGCCTCGAGCCCGCTCCGTGGATTGGAATGGATGAGAATGCGCGGCACCGCGGCGTGCACGCCCACCGTCACCTCGGCGATCTGCTCGGGGGCGATCTTGTGCGTGCGCCGGAGCTCGAGCGCGCTGTCGATGATGGAGTGGGTGCAGGCGCAGGAGGGATAGGGCTTCACCGCCACGCCCGAGGTGAGGATCTTCCAGGGCGCGCCCAGCGACTCGAGCTCCCCCTCCTCGCGCTTGCCCGCGCCCAGCACGGCGAAGTAGCCCTGCGGTCCCTCGATCGCCTGCTCGGAGGCGGTGAAGCCGTCGCGGGCGAGGAGCGCGGAGAGCACCCCGCTCCGCGCGCCGTGTCCCGCGTGGAATGGCTTGGTCATGGTGCCGAAGTTCTCCTTGAGCCCCGCGGCCTGGGAGGCGGCGAGGGAGAGGGCGGCGCGCGTCTGCCCCGCGTCGAGGCCGAGGAGGCGCGCGGCGGCCGCGGCCGCGCCCATGGTGCCCAGCGTGCCCGTGGCGTGGAAGCCCTTCTCGTAGTGTGGCGGGTTCATCACCGCGGCCATGGTCGTCTCGACCTCGAAGCCCAGGAGGAAGGCGTGGACGAGAGCCCGGCCGTCGGCGAGGGCCAGCTCGCCCGCGGCGAGCGCAGCGGCGAGCACGGGGGCCGAGGGATGGCCCATCATGGCGAAGTTGGTGTCGTCGAAGTCGAGCGCGTGAGCGGCGGTGCCGTTGGCGAGTGCCGCCCACACCGCGCCCGTGCGCAGCCGGGTGCCCACCACGGTGGCGAGGGGTGAGCCGCCCTCGGCGCGCGCCACCTCCGTCACGATGCGCGCGGCGGGCTCCACGGAGCCTGCGAGCATCACGCCTAGGCAGTCGAGTATGGCGCGGCGGGCGGCCTCTACCGCCTCGGCGGGGCAATCCTCCCAGCGGCTCTTCGTGACGAACTCGGCGAGGTGCGAGGTGGCGCGCATGGCCGAGAGCCTAGCACAGGTCTGCTATCATCTGCCGATGGCCCTGGCGCGCAGCGTCCCGTTTCTCGCCGCGCTCTCCCTCATGGCCGCGCCCGCTTCCGCGTCCGCGCAGATCTTCATCGCCTCCGTGGCCGATCCCACCTTCGCCGTCGGCCCGCTCACCATCCACGCCACCGTGACGCCGTCGCTCGGCCCCGTGGACGTGGAGGTTCGCTGGTCCCTCGACGTCGACACGGGCAAGAGCCGCGGCACCGAGCAGGACATCTTCCTTCTGTGGCCGGGAGAGGTGACGAGCCCGCTCGGCGGCGGCAAGGGCGACACGGCCCTCGAGAAGTACGTGGAAGCGCGCGGCTTCAGCGTGGTAGGCAGTGGACGCCTGCCCCTTTACACGCAGAACATCTATGGCGAAGGCGTAGAGGCGGCGCCCAAGCCGATGGGCGAGGCGCCGTACGTCACCTTCGTGCAGGACAGCTCCGCCCTCGGCCTGAGCCCGCCGGGGGTGTGGATCCGCATTCCGTGGACGCCGCAGATGGCCAATGCGACGTTCATGACGAGCCTGCGCATGCGGGTGAGCGGGGCGATCAAGCCGGGGCAGGTGCGCTGGTTCGAGACGCTGTTCACGGGCGAGCGGCACCAGTTCACGCTCTCCTACAACGAGGTACGCGATCGGCCCATCTTTCCCATGTACGCCGAGCACCGTGACCGCGCCATCCGGCTCGCCGACGCGCCTGCGGAGCTGGCTGTGCACTTCACCGAGGCGGAACACCTGCGCATCGAGCAGGTCTATCCGCCCACGAGCATGCGGAGGCTCAGCCAGTCCCTGGAGAGCACGGAGGTAGTCTCGCTCTTCATGGGCGCAGGCGAAGGTGTGGTGCCCCAGCATCTGGGTGTGCAATTCGGCTACTTCTCGAAGCTCCAGGGCGTAATGATCGTGGTCATCCCCCTCCTTCTCCTCGCCGCCGGTCCCGCCCTCGGCCCCGTGCTCGGGCGCTCCGCCGTCGCTCTCATCGGGCGGCTGCGCGCGCGCCTGCACCTTGGCGTGCCGGGCGCGAAGATCCTGCCCCGCGAGCGCGGCGTGCTCCTCGGGCGCGAGGTGCTCGAGCGCATCGTGCCCGGTCGCACCACGCGCGAGGACGTGCTGCGGATGTGTGGCACCGAGGTCGAGGAGGAGGAGCGCACCGGCGAGCCCGACCGCAGCGTGCTCGTCTACCGTGGGTGGCGCGCCGAGCCGGAGACGCGTCAGCGCATGCGATGGGTCGCCACCGTGGAGGCGTGGGCCGTCCTCGCCCAGGAAGTGCGCATCGAGATCGAGCGCGGCCTCGTCAAGGACGTGCAGGTGCGCATCCGCCGGAGCCGCGGTCCCAATCCCGAGCCGCCGGAGTCCGCGTGAGCGTGCGCGCCAGGCCGCCCGACGATCCCTTCGAGGCGCTCCACGCACGCGGCGTCACCGACGGCCTGCCCGTGGTGCCGCCCACCGCCGTGCGGGTGGCCGCCGCGGTGGAGGCGAGCGGACGGCCCCGCGACGAGCTGATCGGGCTGGTAGCGCCTCGGCTGGGCCGGGCCACCGTGGAGAAGATCGCCGTCAACGCCGTCATGGCGGGCTGCCGGCCCGACTACGTGCCCGCGGTGGTCTCGGGCGTGGAGGCGATCTGCGATCCCGCCTTCGCCCTCGTAGGCGTGTCGGGCACCACGGACGCGGTCGCTCTGCTCCTCGTGCTCAACGGGCCGGTGCGCGCAGCGCTCGACGTCAATTGCGGCGCGGGCGTTTTCGGCCCCGGCTGGCGCGCCAACGCGACCATCGGCCGGGCCGTGCGCCTCGTGTGGCAGAACATCGGCGGCGCCGCCCCCGGCGCGATCAGCATGTCCACCTTCTCCCAGCCCGGCCGGTACTCCTACTGCATCGGGGAGAACGAGGAGGCGAGCCCCTGGGAGCCCCTCCACGTCGAGCACGGGTTCGCGGCGGAGGAGAGCACGGTGGCCGCGGTGGCCGCGGAGACCCTCCAGGTGGTGGCGAACACCCAGGGGCGTTCGGCACGCGAGGTGCTGGCCACCATCGCGCGCAGCGGTGCGGTCATCGCCAGCGACGCGCACGCGGGCCTCTCCGACACCGTGCTCGTGATCGGGCCCGAGCACGCTCGTACCATCGCGGGCGACGGCTGGTCGAAGCGAGAGGTGCGCCAGTTCCTCTGGGAGGAGACGCGCGCCACCGTGGCGGGGAGCCCGATGCCCAAGTTCCGGGAGCCGTCGAACATCCGCATCGTAGTGACGGGCGGCACGGCGGGCCGCTTCTCCGCGTGGATCCCCGGCTGGCCCTTCCCGGGCTCGCCGTCCGCCATGGTGATCAAGCGTATCGGCCCTTGATGCGTGAGCCAGGCCTCTTCATGAACATGCCGAGCGCGAGGCGGGGCGGGGCCTGTCGGCGCCACCCGCCCCGGTCACACGTGCGGGATCCGTGAAGAGGCCGGGGCTAGTGCGCCTCCAACGAGTATTGGCGACACGTCACGTGGTCCCGCAGAGTGCCGGGCCAAATTGCGAGCCAGACGAGGCCCGAGGGAGTCCGCAGCCCGAGGCGTACGTGGGTGTACGTTGAGGGTTGCGGCCGACCGAGAACGAAGTATGGCGAAGTCAAGTTGGACCGGCACTAGGCCTCCCGGCGGCGGCCGATCGCGTCGCGTGACGTCCACCACCCGACGAGCAGGATGACCCCGAGCAGTCCCGCGGTGCCATTCACGAGGAGCGAGGTGCCCACGCCCCAGCGCTCCGAGACCGAGCCCACGAGGAAGGCGCCGATGGGAAACACGCCGCCCCACACGAGGGTGTAGAGGCTCATGACGCGTCCCCGGAG
>JBKOVG010000300.1:0-13349 GCA_046723845.1 Candidatus Methylomirabilota bacterium
ATGCACCACCTCGTAGGAGTAGATGTGCCCGCGCCCGCTCACCGGCTTCCACTCCCACTCGAGCGACAGGCACCACGGGCAGCCGTGGCTCGGCGGGTAGCGCATGAGCCCGCATCCCTTGCAGGCGCGCAGCATCAGGCGGTGATTGGTCCGAGCGAGCTTGAAGTGCTCGCGCCACTCCGAGTCGTTCTCGGGGACCACCAGGTTCATGCCGCGGTATTCGACGCTGGGCATTGGGTTCTCCGCGCCCCTCACCCTGCCCTCTCCCCCGGGGGGGGAGAGGGAGAAGGGGAAGCTAGTTGTGCATGATGAGGGCGGAGCCGGTCGGCGGCATCGCCCAGCCGAGATTCATGGTGATCTTGGCGTCCTTGACCTGCCGGCACTTGCCCGGGGAGTAGTCGTAGCTGTGCTTGCCCTCGGCCGCGCCGGGGCAGTAGTCGTCCACGCGTCCGCGGAGCTGGCGCACGTTCTCGATGACCATGCTCATGCCGTGAGTGTAGCCCTCGCAGAGATGGCTGCCCGAGGTGTTGTTGGGCCGCTTGCCCCCGAGCTCGATGATGCCGCTCGACACGTAGGCCCCGCCCTCGCCCTTCTTGCAGAAACCGTACTCCTCGAGCTGGAGCATGGTGGTGAAGGTGAAGGCGTCGTAGGAGCCGGTGATGTCCACGTCCTCCGGGGTAATCCCGGCCTGACCGAACACGATGTCCTTGGCGTAATAGCCGGCCACGCGCGAGATGGGGCCCACCGCCCAGTGGAAGTCCGTGCGCGGCTTGTTCACGCGCCCCGCGACCCCCATGACGTACGCGGGCTTCTCCCGCAGGTCGCGCGCCCGCTCCGCCGAGGTGACGATGATGCAGGTGGCGTTGTCCGTCTCCACGCAGCAGTCGAGGAGATGGAGCGGCTTGCAGATCCAGCGTGAGCCGATCACGTCCTGCACGGTGACGCGCTCCTTGAGCAGCGCCTTGGGATTCTGCGAGGCGTGCTTGCTGTGGGCGACCCGCACCGCCGCCACCTGCTCCGAGGTGGTGCCGTACTCGTACATGTGGCGCATGAAGGTGGGGGCGAAGTTCTGGCCCGCGCTGCGCATGCCGAAGGGCACCTGCGCCAGGTCGAGTCCGCGCACGGGCTGGGCGGCGCGGGCGCCCGTGCCCCCGATGCGGAAATCGGAGTAGCCGTTCATGGAGCGGAAGAGGGCGACCGTCTTGCACATGCCCGCCTCGATCGCGCCCATGGCGAGGCCGATGAGCGCCTCGGTGGAGGAGCCGCCGCCGAACACGTCCATGTAGAAGTTGAGCCGGAGGCCGAGATCGCCGGAGACCCAGTTGGCGGGAGTGGAGTCACCGCCCTGATAGGACATCATGCCGTCCACGTCCGGGGCCTTGAGCCCGGCGTCGGCCATGGCCTTCTTGATCGCCTCCACGGCCATGGCCCGCGTGCTCCGGTTGGACCGCTTGCTGTACTCCGTCTCCCCCACGCCCACGATGCAGTACTTGTCCTTGAGCCCCGCCATCATGCCTCCTCGAGAGAAAGATGTTCGCGACGCCTGGGCGGCCTCGCCCAGTGGAGCAAACCCAGGGCCACCACGTTGAGGGCGGCGCTGGCCATCCAGGCCGGCCCGTAACTGCCGGTGCGATCATAAATGAAGCCGGCGCCGAGCGGGCCCCAGGCTGACATGGAACCCGACATGGCGAAGATGAGGCCGACGAGGCCGCCCGCGTGACCGCGGCCGAAGAAGTCGGCGACCACCGCGGGGAACAGCGCTCCCACGGCGCCGTAGGAAAAGCCGAAGAAGATGGCGGCGAGATAGAGGCCGGGCAGCGAGCCCGCCGCGGCGAATCCAAGGAAGGCCGCCACCTGTAGCCCCAGGCTCAGGGCGAGGGCCGGCCGCCGCCCGACGCGATCGGAGAGCGTCCCGAGAGCGACGCCCCCGGCTATGGCGGCCATGCCGAGCGCGCTCACCAGGGTGGCCGCGAGCATGGGCTCGATGCCGAGCCCCCGCGCCAGGGGCACGAGATGCACGAGCGGAGTGAAGACGAGAGGGAGAAGGCACCGGACAGCGCAGCCCGGCTCCAGCCGAATTCCTCGAGGAGGGCGGAGAAGAACACGCCGAAGGAGAACTGGGCGCCGTAGGACATGAAGAGGACGGAGAAGGCCGCTCCCACGACCACCCAGCCGTAGAAGGGAGCGGAAGTCACTCAGGGGCGCCCGGCGCCGTTCTTTCCGTGGAGTCGGGGCAGGAGCTCGCGAAGGAACTTGCCGGTGTAGGAGCCGTCGGTCTGCGCGACGTGCTCGGGCGTGCCCTCGGCCACGATCTCGCCGCCCGCCGCGCCGCCCTCGGGCCCGAGGTCGATGACCCAGTCCGCCGTCTTCACTACGTCGAGGTGATGCTCGACCACGAGCACGGTGTTGCCCGCGTCCACGAGCCGGTTGAGCACGCTGAGGAGTCGCTTGACGTCGTCGAGATGGAGGCCCGTGGTCGGCTCGTCGAGGATGTAGAGCATGTCGGAGGCCGGGCGCGCGGCGAGCTCGGCGGCGATCTTGAGCCGCTGCGCCTCGCCGCCCGACAGGGTGGTGGCGGGCTGGCCGAGGCGGAGGTAGCCGAGCCCCACGTCCTGCAGCACCTTGAGGCGACGGGCAAGCACAGGGTGGCTCGCGAAGACCTCCACCGCCTCGTCCACCGTGAGCCGCAGCACCTTGCTGATGTTGCGGTTCTTGTAGGTGACCTGGAGCACGTCGGGACGATAGCGGCGCCCCTCGCATTCCTGGCAGGTGACGTACACGTCCTCGAAGAAGTACATCTCGAGCTTCTGCAGGCCGTCGCCCTGGCATGCCTCGCAGCGCCCGCCTGGCACGTTGAAGGAAAACGCACCCGCGCCCAGGCCGAGCGCCTTGGCGCGCGGCACCCCGGCGAAGAGCTTGCGGATCTCGTCGAAGGCCTTCACATACGTGACGGGATTCGACCGCGGGGTGCGGCCGATGGGCTCCTGATCGATCAGGTGCACGCCCTTCAGGAACTCCATGCCGCGGATCTCCCCGTGCTCGCCGGGGCGGGCCAGCTCGACCTTGAAGTGCCGGGCCAGCGCACGGTACAGCGTGTCGTGCACGAGGGTGGACTTGCCCGAGCCGGAGACGCCGGTGACGCAGGTGAGCGTGTGCAGGGGGATGCGCACGGTCAGGTTCTTGAGGTTGTGCTCGCGCGCTCCCCGGATCACGACGGCGCGCCGGCCCTCGCGGCGGGACAGGGGCAGCGGGATGTCCTCGCGGCCGGTGAGATAGGCCGCGGTAAGCGAGCGCGTATCGCGCGCGAACTCCTCCTGGGTGCCCGCGAAGACCACGCTACCTCCGCGCTCGCCCGAGCCCGGCCCCATCTCCACGAGATAGTCGGCGGACTCGATGAAGGAGCGATCGTGCTCCACGATGACCACGGTGTTGCCCACCTCCGCCAGCTCGCGGCACAGCTCGGCCAGCCGCTCCGTGTCGCGGGCATGGAGACCGATGGACGGCTCGTCCAGCACGTAGAGCGTTCCCACGAGCTGCGCCCCCAGCTGATTGGCGAGATTGATGCGCTGGGCCTCGCCGCCGGACAGGGTCCGCGTCTGGCGCCCCAGGGTGAGATAACCGAGGCCGACACGCTGAAGAAAGGAGAGCTTGGCGCGGAGCAGCTTGAGCGCCTCGCGCCCTACCGCCTCTTCCCAGGGCGAGAAGGCGATGCCGGCCAGGAAGGCCTGGAGGTCTTCCACCGTCTTGGCGTTCCAGTCGGCGATGGTGGCGCCCCCAACCTTGACGGTGAGGGCCTCCGGCTTGAGGCGGGCCCCGCCGCAGCGCGGGCACGGCCACTGGCTGCGGTAGCGCGAGAGGAACACTCGCACGTGGAGCTTGTAGCGGTAGGACTCGACCTCCTCGAAGAAGCCCTGGATGCCCGTGAGCCCGTCGCCCCCCTGATAGATCCACTCGCGGTCCTTCGCGTCCAGCTCGCCGTAGGGACGCGTCACGTCCACGCCCCGCTTCTTCGCCGCCTTCATGAGCTGCTTCTGGTACCACCGCCCCGAGGGATGCGACCACGGCTCTACCGCGCCGTCGCCGATGCTCCGCGTCGGGTCGGGTACTACCAGCGATTCGTCGTAGCGGAGGATGTTGCCGAAGCCCTTGCACTCCGGGCACGCCCCGAGCGGGTGATTGAAGGAGAAGAGCACGGGCTGCGGCCGCGCCAGGCTGACATCGCAGCTCGGGCAGCGGAACTCCCGGCTGACGCTCACCACGCGCTGCCCCACCACCTCTACCGTGGCCCGTCCCTCGCCCTCGACGAGGGCCGTCTCCAGGGACTCCGTAATCCGCCGGCGCCCGTCGGACGAGAGGACGACGCGGTCCAGCACCACCTGGAGGGGCTGCCCGTCGAGGGGCGGGAGGCTCGCGGTGGGGGACTGGACGTCGGCGAGGTCGAGGAGCGTCTCGCCCACCTTGATGCGGGCGAAGCCGCGTTGCACGAGGGCGGCCAGGAACGCCCGCGGATCGGAGCAAGGGGCGGCGGCGAGGGGGAAGCACACGAGGGCCCGCCCTGCCGGGTGCTCCCGGATCAGCTCGTCGGCCACCCGCTCCGCAGAGTCGCTGCGCGCCTCGCTCCCGCAGCGCGGGCAGTGCACGCGGCCCACCTTGGCGAAGAGGAGGCGCAGGTAGTCGTGGAGCTCGGTGGCCGTGCCCACCGTGGAGCGCGCGGTGCGCACGGGATTCTTCTGCTCGAGGGCGATGGCGGGCCGGATGTGCTCGATGCGGTCCACGTCGGGCCGGTCGAGACGCTCGAGGAACATGCGCGCGTAGGCGGAGAGCGACTCGATGTAGCGCCACTGCCCCTCGGCGAAGACGGTGTCGAAGGCGAGGGAGGACTTGCCGGAGCCGGACACCCCCGTGACCACGGTGACGCGGTCGTGGGGAATGGCGAGCGACACGTTCTTCAGATTGTTCTGCCGGGCTCCCTCGATGCGGAGCCACAGGGGCTGCGCCATCCGGTACGTCCTCCTGAGATGGAAAGTCTACCCGAGGCGGCAAGGGCGGAGCAACCGCGGACCGCGTCGGCCCTTGACAGACGGGAAGGGCGCGGGTATGGTCTCTTTGCAAATGAGAACCATTCTCAAGAACAGCGAGACAGCCCTTCGCGCGCGGGGCCTCCGCCTCACCGGCCCCCGCCGGGTCATCCTCGAGGTGCTCCGCGGCACGGAGTCGCATCCCACCGCGGAGTGGGTGCATCGGGTGGTGCGGCGCCGGCTGCCCCGGGTGAGCCTGGGCACGGTGTACCGGAACCTGCGGCTCCTCGTGGCGGAGGGGCTGGCCGCGGAGATCCCGGGGCCGCACGCGCGCTTCGACGCCAACCTGGCCGCCCACCACCACTTCACCTGCCTGCGCTGCGGCTGCATCCTCGACGTGGACGGTCCCCTCGCCGAGCCCCACGCCGCCGCTCTCCGGGGCCGGGTGGCCGCCCGCACCGGGCTCGCTATCACGCATCACCGCATCGAGTTCTTCGGCCGCTGCCCACGGTGCCGGTCGAGCCGGAGTCGGCCCTCGCGCGCGCGCCGTGCACCCTGAGCTGACCCGCATGCCGCAGTGCCTCGCAGCTGCACAGGAGGAGTGATCATGGCAGGCAAGAGCCTCAAGGGCACCAAGAGCCACGAGAACCTCAAGGAGGCGTTCGCCGGCGAATCCCAGGCCAACCGCCGCTACCTCTACTTCGCCCGCGTGGCGGACATCGAGGGCTTCCCCGACATGGCCGGCCTCTTCAAGGACACCGCGGACGCGGAGACGGGCCACGCCTTCGGCCACATGGACTTCCTGAAGGAGGTCGGCGACCCTGCCACGGGCGAGCCGTTCGGGAAGACGGAGGCCAACCTGAAGTCCGCGGTGGCCGGCGAGACCTACGAGTACACCCAGATGTACCCCGGCATGGCCAAGACGGCGCGCGACGAGGGCTTCGCGGAGGTCGCGGAGTGGTTCGAGACGCTCGCCAAGGCGGAGAAGTCGCACGCCGGCCGCTTCGCCAAGGGCCTGAAGCAGATCGCGGGCAAGGATCCCTCCGAGGCGTTCTAGTCCCCCCTGCGCGGGGGTGGAGGCGGCGCGCCGCCGCGGCCTCCGCCCTCGCTCGAGGTCTGCATGACCCTCGATATCCGAGAGCCTGAGTTCTGGAAGCTCGATGCCATCGACGCAGAGCTGCGGCGCGTCTACGACATCTGCAGCGGGTGCCGGCGCTGTCTCCCTCTCTGTCCGTCGTTCAAGGTGATGTTCGACCGCCTGGACACGGAGGCAGTGGACGGCGACGTGGAGAAGCTGCCCGCCAAGGACGTGAAGGGGGTCGTGGACCTCTGCTATCAGTGCAAGCTCTGCTACAACCATTGCCCGTACACGCCGCCCCACCGCTGGCAGGTGGATTTTCCCCGGCTGATGCTGCGCTCGCGCTCCGCGGAGGCGCGGGTCAGGGGCGTCACCCTCCAGGACCGCTTCCTCGGCAACACCGCGCTAGTGGGTCGGATCGGCAGCCTCACCGCGCCGCTCTCCAACTGGGCGAACGCGCTGTCGCCCCATCGCGCGCTCATGCAGGCGACGGTAGGCATCCACAAGGACCGGCAGCTTCCGCCCTTCCATCGCGAGACGTTCTCTGCGTGGTTCGACCGACGCAAGCCGGCGGTCTTCGAGCCCCAGGGCCGGGTCGCCTTCTTCGCCACCTGCACCGTCGACTTCAACGATCCCGCCACGGGCAAGGCCGCGGTGGCGGTGCTGGAGCGGAACCGCGTCGAGGTCTCCCTGCCCGCCCAGCGGTGCTGCGGCATGCCTTACCTCGACGGCGGCGCGGTGAAGGAGGCGAAGGCCCTCATCAGCGACAACGTGAGGGCGCTCGCCGAGGCCGTGCGCCAGGGCCGCGAGATCGTGGTGCCGGGCCCCACCTGCTCCTACATGCTCAAGCAGGAATATCCCTGGCTGGACGGCTCCGAGGACGCCACGCTCGTGGCCCGTCACACCCGCGATCTGTTCGAGTACCTGTCGGGCCTCCAGGCGGCAGGCAAGCTCGACACGAGCTTTCCGAGCCCGCCCGCCAAGGTCGCCTATCACCTGCCCTGTCACCTCAAGGCGCAGAACATGGGCACCAAGTCCGCCGATCTGCTGAGGCTGACGGGGGCGACCGTGGAGACCATCGAACGGTGCTCGGCGGTGGACGGCACCTGGGGCATGAAGAAGGAATACTTCGAGCTGTCGATGAAGCTGGCGGAGCCGCTCTTCAAGGACGTACGCGCGGCGGGGGCGACGCACGTGGCCACGGACTGCCCCCTCGCCGCCCTGCAGATCAAGCAGGGAACGGGGCGGAAGGCGCGGCACCCCATCCGCATCCTCGCCGAGGCGTACGGACTGGACGACGAGGGGGCATGACCCACCAGAAGATCGAGCTCCGCGACGTGCTCAACTTCTTCGAGTACGAGAAGGTGCGGGCGGAGATGCGGGCCCGAATCATCGAGCTGAAGCGGACCCGCCGCGTCACGGTGGGTCGGCATCTCTCGTTCGTGTTCGAGAATCGCGACACCGTTCTCTTCCAGATCCAGGAAATGTGCCGAGTCGAGCGCATCACCGACGACGCCAAGATCCAGGACGAGATCGACGTCTACACCGCGCTCCTCCCCGCCCCGAACGAGCTCAGCGCCAGCCTCTTCATCGAGATCACCGAGAAGGAGGAGATCCAGCCCGTCCTCGACCGCTTCATGGGCATCGACGTCGGGCCGACGGTGTGGATGCAGGTGGGCAAGGAGTTCGCAGTGCCGGGGGAGTTCGAGGCCGGCCACTCCGACGAGGAGAAGGGCAAGCTCTCCGCGGTGCACTTCGTCCGCTTCGCCTTCTCTCCGGAGGCTGCCCGGGCCTTCGCGGGCTCGCCCGTGTCCCTCGTGATCGACCACCCTGCCGAGCGCAGGCGCGTCGAGCTGTCGCCGGAAACGAAGGCCCAGCTCCTCCTCGATCTCCGCGGCTGACAGACGAAGGCCGGGGACAAGGCGTCCGCCCCGTCTGATCCTGAACGACCCTCCTCGATCTCCGCGGCTGACGGACGAAGGCCGGGGACAAGGCGCCGCCCCGTCTGATCCTGAACGACCCTCCTCGATCTCCGCGGCTGACAGACGAAGGCCGGACGGGGCGTCTGCCCCGTCCGGCCCTGGACGATCCTGCCAGCTTCTCCTCGTTCAGCTGCCCCGCTTCATCACCTCGAAGAGCAGGTAGTAGATCACGGTGAGGATGAGGCCGGCCCACAGCGTGCCCTTGACGGTGGCGAGCGCCTTGGTCGTCGGCTTGCCGGGCGCCACCATGAGGGCGTTCAGCTCGACGAGGAGCAGGATGACGAGGGCGATCAGCCAGAAGGCCGCCCCCGATCCGGGCATGGGCATGGGCAGGTGGCTCGCCGCCCCCATCATGAAGAGCATGGGCATGGAGAGCAGGGTGTTCGTGCGCGAGGCGAGTCCCGCTCGCGCGCCCGAAGGCGCTGCCGCGGGATTCGCGGGGCGCCCCGCCGCCGTGTCCACCGCGTTCTGGATGACGATCTTCTGCTTGGGGTGAATCACGAACCAGACGTTGAACCACATGACGCTGCCGATGATGCCGCCCAGGAGGATGACCCAGGTCTGAGGATCCGCAAGACCGCGCTTGCCCAGCCACCAGTGCAAGAGGTAGATCCAGCCTGACAGGAACGTGATCATGGCGCCCCAGCGAAACCACCACATGGCGCGCGGGAGGAGCTTCTGCTGGGCGCCGCTGCGGACGGGCGCCTCCGTCTCGGCGAAGAAGGGGGTCTGGACGAAGTTGAAGTAGTAGAGGAGGCCGATCCAGGTGATGCCCGACAGGAAGTGGATCCACCGCAGCAGGAACAGGAAGCCTGATTCGCTCATCAGTGCCATCGAACCCTCCTTGGAGAGGACTGCGGTTCAGGCCCTACCGTCACTCGTCGTCTTCGTCGTCGAGATCCTCGTCGTCCTCCTCGTCGTCATCGAGGTCGTCATCGTCCTCATCGTCTAGCTCGTCGTCGTCGAGGTCGTCGTCCTCGTCCTCGTCGTCGTCTTCGTCCTCATCGTCGTCGTCGTCCTCCTCGTCGTCGTCGAGATCGTCGAGATCCTCGTCCGCGTCCTCGTCGAGCTCGTCGTCGTCCTGCGCGAACAACGCGATGCCCTCGTCCTCGTTCCACGGCCGAGTACCAAGCCACGTCATCGGGAGCCCCTCCGGACTGCTCCCGCCGGAAAAATTCCGCGACGGGAGTCGTTGCTGATGGTGGTTGTCGGCCGGGATTATAGCAAAGCGTTTTTCGTGTCAACCCGATTTTCGGGGCGGCGGCTCCGCGGCCTCCGCTCCCTGAACTCACGATGGCCCGCGCCGGTAACGTCCCGTGGGTCATCGAGTAGATCCTTCCGGATCTCGCCCGGGCTCCCGCCTCGGCCCCGCCCAGGCCGCTCGCGCTGCCGTCACGCCCCGTCCCCGCCGTGCACTCCCGACGCCCTTCGATGATGCGGCGTAATCGCCCTCTGCCGGGTGGGGAGGTGCTTGACGGCTCCCCTGGTGCTGCCCGACAATCCTCGTGCCGATGAACGGGCTCGTACGAGAGACGCCGCGGCTGCGAGGGGCGCGACCGATGACGTTTGTGTCTTCTACGAACAGCACGAGGATGACGCCGCCCTCGACGCTCACGGCAAGGCGCCCACCTCGCCGCGTACCGCGAGCGTCTTGAGAACGAGGGGCCGCGGAAGGAGCGGTCGAGGGTGAGACCTACCGTTCGTTGACGGAGGAGATCGACCTGCTGGCCCCGCCAGCACGAGGAGAGACATGGGGTACCGGCCGCTGTCGCTCGACCACGTCAATATTTACGTTCGTAACGCGGAGCGTTCGCACCGGTGGTACGCCGATGTCCTGGGGTTGCACACCCAGGACACCATGACGTCACCCGAGACCGGACGGGTGCGCGCGGTGTTCCTGGCCGCCGACCCCGACCATGCCCATGACGTCGCCCTGTTCGAGGTCGGCGAAGACGCCCCCGGGCCGCAGAAGGGGCAGGTCGGTCTGAACCACTTCGCCTGGAAGATGGCCAGCCTCGACGACCTGAAGGAGATGCATCAGCGGCTGAAGGACAAGGGGGTACTGTTCCGCGTCGCCGACCACACCGTCTCGATCGGTATCTACTTCGCCGATCCCGACGGAAACGGCCTCGAGGTGTACTACGAGCTGCCGCGCCATCAGTGGCACCGGGACCGGCCGTTCTCGGGCCAGGGCGAGAAAGGCCGCTTCCCCGGGCCTTGGGACGAAGCTCTCCGTCAGTCATCACCAGCGGCCGGGACTCGGGCGTAAGCCACGGAAGAATCCGTGCGGAAACCCTGCTCCTCGTGAACGTCCACGTCAGCGCTCGGAACGGCACTCGTGAGTTCGGGTGTGAGCGGGGGGAGAAGATCCTGCACGCCGGCCTCCGCAACGGCGTCGAGCTCCCCTACGAGTGCGCGACCGGCACCTGCGGTACCTGCAAGGCCAAACTTCTGGACGGGCTGGTCGAGAGCGAGTGGCCGGAGGCCCCGGGCGGCCAGTATCTCAAAAGCGAGGCCGAGCTTCTCATGTGTCAGAGCGTGGCTCGCGACGCGTGCCGGCTCGAGGTCGCGGTCGCGCTCAAGGCCCCCGAGCCGGACGCGCCCTCGCCGCGCGCCCTGGGTGGTGTCGTGCGCGCGCCCCGCCGCCTCACCCACGACGTCGTCGCCTTCGACCTGGACCTCGACGAGCCCATCGATTTCGAGGCCGGCCAGTTCGCGCTCCTCACGGTGCCGGGAATCCGCGGGGCGCGCGCCTATTCCATGGTCAACTTCGACCGCCAGGCCGGGCGGCTCTCGTTCGTGGTGAAGAAGAAGCCGGGCGGCGGCGTGAGTGAGTGGCTCTTCGGCCACGACGTGGTGGGGGCGCGGCTCGGCGTCTTCGTGCCGGTGGGTCACGCGACGTTTCGCCCTGACCTCCGCAAGCACCTCCTCTGCATCGCGGGGGGCAGTGGCATCGCGGGGATGATGTCGATCCTCGCCCGCGCCTGCGACGCCGATCACTTCGCGGGCTGGGATGGTCACGTCTTCTTCGGTGTCCGCACCGCGCGTGACGCCTTCTTTCTCGACGAGCTCGAGGCGTTCCGGGCCCGCCATCCCACGCGGCTGGCCACGACGGTGGCGCTCTCCGACGAAGAGGTTCCGCCGGCCCTGGCCGCCGCCTATCCAGGGTTCGCGTTCGCGGGCGGCCTCGTCCACGCGGTGGCCGGTGAGCGCATGAAAGGCCGGTTCGCCGACGTCCGCGCCTATGTCGCCGGCCCGCCGCCGATGGTGGACGCCAGCCTTCGCCTCCTGCTGCGCGAGGGCCGGCTCCCTCCCGCCGACATCCGCTACGACAAGTTCAGCTGAGCAAAGGAGCGATGATGGGCCAGTACGAGTGCCACGTGTTCGTGTGTACGAGCGGGGAGACGTGCCCGACCCAGGGGGACACCGAGAAGTACGTGAAGGTCCTGAGGTCGGGGGTTCAGAAGGCCGGGAAGCAGATGGACGTCCGCATCAACAAAACAGGCTGCTTCTCGCAATGTGGGCATGGTCCCATGATCGTCGTCTATCCGGAGAACATCTGGTACGCGGGTGTTCAGGAGTCGGATCTGGACGAGATCCTCACCTCGCACATCCTGGGCGGTCGTCCGGTCGAGCGGCTCCGCTACGACCCCGGCGTACCCGGGGCGAACAAGATCGACGTCGAGAAGAAGGACCTGCCGACGCGAGACGTCGACGGGGGCGCCGCGCGCCCGAGCTCGACGTGGAAACGCGTGTGTCGCGTCGACGAGGTAGCCGCGAACGGGATCAAGCAGTTCACCGTCGAGGGCACGGAGATCGTGGTGGTCCACGCCGGTGAGGAGATGTTTGCGTTCCAGGCGCTCTGTCCCCACGAGGCAGTGTCCTTGGCCGAGGGGATTCACGACGGCTGCGTCCTGACTTGCCTGGAGCACATGTGGCAGTTCGACCTCCGGACCGGCGCTCCGATGGGCGATGCCGCGGCGGGGTTGACCGGCTATCCGCTCCGACGCGAGGGGGAAGAAGTGTACGTCAACCTCAACGGCGCCGCGGCCCGAAAGGGAGCGTGAATGGCCACGATCCCGAAGGCGCTCCACGAACACATCAACACGGCCTTTCCCGCCCACGTCTGTCTGGTGGCGACCGTGCTGCCGAACGGGTTCGCGCAGGTGACCCCGCGGGGCAGCACCATGGTCCTCGACGACCAGCATCTGGCGCTCTGGGAACGCGGCAAGGGCTCAACGAATGCCAATCTCGCGAACGGGACCAAGGTGACCGTGTTTCTGCGAAAGCCGGCCCTGCGCGAGAGCGGGCTCCTCCCCAAGGGCGGTATCGCGCGCTTCTACGGCTCCGCGGAGATTCACAAGTCGGGGCCGGTGTACGAAGAGATCTGGGCGCGACTCGTCCAACCCGAAAAGGATCGCGACCCGGAGAAGATAGGCTTCGGCGTCCGCATCAAGGTGGAGCGGGCAGAGGATCTGGACGGCCAACCGCTTTGAGCCGGACGGCGACCGGGCCGGCTTGACCTTCAAGCCCTCGTAGGGGGCCAAGCAGGAAAAGCCCTTGTTGCGGCCGGTTGCTCGCGAGTGTCATGGGAGGGAAGGAGAATGGCCGCCGAGCTTCGTTCGCTGTTCTCGCCGATCCGGGTCGGCCGTCTCACGCTCAAGAATCGCATCTACTCTTCGGCCCACGCGGAGGCCATGGCCGAAGGGGGCCAACCCGGCGACCGGCTGCGGCGATACCACGAAGCCAAGGCGCGCGGCGGCTGCGCGCTCACGATCTTCGGCGGCTCCTCGAGCGTTCACCCCTCGTCGCCGGCGGCGGCCTGGAAGCAGATCGCCAACCACGACGACTCCATCATCCCGGCGTACCGCGCCGTAGCCGACGCCATGCACAATCACGGATGTCTCGCGTTCACCCAGCTCACGCACCTGGGTCGCCGTGCGCAGGCTGATGGCGAGGAGACGAATGTCCTCCTGGCCCCCTCGCAGATCCCTGAGCGCGTTCATCGTGACGTCCCCCACGAGCTGGAAGGGGAACAGATTGCCGGCCTCGTGCGTGCCTTCAGCGAGGCGGCCCGCCGCTGCCGGGAGGGTGGTCTCGACGGAATCGAGATCTCGATGGCGCACAACCACCTCATCGACCAGTTCTGGTCGCCGCTGTTCAACACCCGCGACGACGAGTACGGCGGGAGCCTGGACAACCGGCTCCGCTTCGGCATGGAAGTCCTGACGGAGATCCGCCGGCAGACCGGCCGCGACTTCGTGGTGGGCG
>JBKOVG010000406.1:0-5508 GCA_046723845.1 Candidatus Methylomirabilota bacterium
ACCCCACGATGGCCGAAGGGCTGAACTCCGTCTTTGGCGCCGCCTTCGCACCGGCTTAGCCCAGGCGGCGCTGTCCTGCGCGAAATCTAGTCGGCAGGACCTCCGCAAAGAACTCGTCCAGGGCCAGCTCCCTGGCCACCCAGCGGGCCAGTGCCGTGGCGTGGCCGGTGAGCATCTTGGCCCGGACGCCCAGTGCCTTGAGGCGGGCCAGGGCCGCGCGGGACCCCTGGCGGATCACGAGCAGGTAGATTACAGTCTCCCCTGCTCGGCGGTAGCGCGGAGCCGCAGAGCGTCGACTTTTTGCGGCTTTTGGGTGGGATCCCGGGAGGCTGGGAAATTTTTCCCACGCTCTCTCGAATAAAATACCTGGCGATGGGCAGAATACCATCCGCCACGACGCTGCCGCTCCAAGCTCGTGCCCCAGCGCTGCCGCAAACCCCGTAGAGGGTTGCCACAAGATGGGCCTCTGGGATGAGCCTGTCACGGCGGCTCTGCAGCAGAGAGCTTGCGTATCTTTGTTCAATGTTGTGCCGCCGTTGCAGGTGGGTATCCAAAGGCATACAATCCAGCCCCTAAGCAACTGTCCGCGCGAAGCTGAAGCACTTGTTGAGTCGGACTAGGCATGGTGCTTGACCACCCGCAAGTGTCCCGCCCGCACGGAAAGGTCAGAAGCCATGAGCGGCGATGACTCGGTCGTGTTCATCGTCGACGATGATCCGTCGATGTGCGAGGCGCTCACGAAGCTTCTCGGCACGGTGGGCCTCAGGGCGCAGGCGTTCAAGACAGCCCAGGAATTTCTGGGCACCAAGCGTCCCGACACGCCCAGCTGCCTTGTCCTCGACGTGCGACTACCGGGATTGAGCGGCCTTGATCTTCAGCGCGAGCTTGCCCACAGCGATCCACCGACCCAAATCGTGTTTGTCACCGCTCATAGTGACGTTCCAATGACGGTGCAGGCCCTGAAGGCCGGAGCCGTGGACTTTCTCACGAAACCGTTTCGTGACCAGGAATTCATCGACGCCGTTCAGCAGGCGATTGATCGTGACCGCGCTGCACGACATCAACAGAGACAGGTGGCCGAGCTGCGACGGCGGTACGAATCGCTGACGCCTCGCGAGCGGGAGGTCATGACACGGGTTGTGACGGGTTTGCTTAACAAACAGATCGCGGCGGATCTCCACACCAGCGAGGCGACGGTGAAAGCTCATCGCGCACAGGTCATGCACAAGATGGAAGCGCCGTCCGTCGCGCAGTTAGTGGGGATCGCGGAAAGGCTCGGCCTTCTTCTCCCTCGGCGCTAGTCTCCCTCAACCAAGGTCTAATCTTGCGTACCGAAGGTCGATCTAGTCAGCCCAAGGCCGGCCCGCCTATGGTCTGGCGGGCCTACGACTCAGAATCACCACGCCCATATCGGTAGGCGGCAAGCGGCGCCGAATGTCACGCCGAAAGCAGACCGCGTCGCCTCTGGCTCGGTCTGGACTTGGAATCAAAAGATACGCAACCCGTGTCCCTAGGGCGAGTGGAGCCAGCTGTCGCGGAGGGTAGAAACATGAGTGACTCTTGCACACCAATGAGTGACATTCTAGCCGAAGATTCAATTCCAGAACCCGGGGCGCCCCTGGAATCGATCCTCTGCACCGAGGAGCTGCAGCGTCGCCCGTCGCGGCAGCCCGATTATGAAAGGGAGAACCGCGCGCTCGTGGCGTTGGTGAGCGCTCTAGCCGATTCGCCGAGCAGCATCTTTCAGACGCTAGCTGAAGCGATCCTGGATACCACCCAGTGTGACTCTGCTGGCCTTAGCCTGCTTACGAGGGATGGCAAAAGGCCGGACGCTTACGGCCAAAGGTTCTATTGGCCGGCTATCGCCGGCATGTGGAATCCTCACGTCGGAGGCGGGACCCCGCGCAATTTCGGCCCGTGCGGAGACGTGCTTGATCAAAATTGCACGCTCTTGTTCACACATTTCGAGCGGCGTTACCCCTATCTGCTGCCCGTCAGTCCGGCAGCGGAAGAATGCCTGCTGGTGCCGTTTTACATTGCCGGCAAAGCAGTCGGAACAATCTGGGCGATCATGCACAATGATCGCCGCAAATTCGACGCAGAAGATGATCGGGTCATGGGGTCGCTAGCGACATTGGCTTCCGCAGCCTATCAAGCCTTTCTAAACGTAGACGACCTGAAAGTCCAAGTCCGCGAACGCGAAAAGGCGGAGGTGGCCATCCGTGAATTGGCAAGGGGGCTGGAGGCGAAAATCAAGCGCCTGGTCGAGGCCAACGTTGTCGGGATTGTCATGTGGAACCTCGAAGGCGCAATCACCGAAGCCAATGAAGCATTTCTCCAGATGGTGCAATACACCCGTGAAGATGTGGCCTCCGGTGGCCTGCGCTGGACGGACCTGACGCCGGCAGAATGGCGTGGGTGCGACGAACGAGCAGTAGCAGAATTAAAGGTCTCCGGGATCTTCCAACCGTTCGAGAAGGAGTTCTTCCGGAAAGACGGCAGCCGAGTGCCCATACTGCTCGGTGGCGCGCTCTTTGAAGGCAATGGCAACGAAGGTGTCGCTTTCGTGGCTGATTTGACCGAGCAAAGGCGCGCGCAAGAAAGCCTTCAAGCGAGCGAGCGTAAGCTGCGCGCGGCGCAGGCCGAATGCGCACACGTCAATCGTGTCGCGACGATGGGGCAGCTCACGGCGTCGATTTACCACGAAATCATGCAACCGATCGCGGCGGCAAGCACCAATGCTCAAACGGCATTGCGCTGGCTGGCCTCCCAGCCGCCAGATCTTGAGGAGGTGCGGGAGGCGCTCGCTCGTATCGTCAAGGAAGGCAATCGAGCCACCGACGTCATCGACCGGATCCGTGCGCTGATCAAGAAGGCGCCCCCACGGAAGGATCGTCTGAAGATCAGGGAAGCAATCCATGAGGCCATTGCGCTGACCCATGGAGAAGCGGTGAAGCAGGGCGTCTTGGTGCAGACGCAACTCGCCGAGGGGCTGCCGCATCTTCAGGGAGACCGAGTCCAGCTGGAGCAAGTGATTATCAACTTGATCCTGAACGCTATCGAAGCAATGAGCGGTGCCGGCCAGGCGTCGGGCGGGTTACTTATCAGCACCGGGCAAGCGGCGTCGGGCGTGCTCGTCAGCGTAAAGGATTCGGGGCCAGGACTAGACGTAGAGAATCTTGACCGTCTCTTCGACGCGTTCTACACCACCAAGCCCGGCGGCATGGGCATGGGGCTTTCGATCTGCCGTTCGATAATCGAAGCTCACGGGGGACGCATATGGGCCTCGCGCAATATCGGTCCGGGTGCCACTTTCCACTTCACGCTGCCCGTGGCCGCACCGGACGCATGACACGTGGCACACCCGATCTGAGAGGAACGCGCGTCCGGCCTCGGATCTCCGGAATGTCGATGACCGGAAAGATCTCCGCAGGCGCGCGGAGACTGAGGGCCAGGTCGACGAGGATCAGTAGGCGAACACACAGGGCATAGCTCATGCATAGGGTGCGAGCGAAGTCCCCGGCTGGTCCTTCTTCCCCCTTTCGGCAGGCAGCCCCCCTACCAAGGTCGAGTTAAACCAACGAACGTCGGTCTAGCCGCCCTCCGTGTGGGCCTCTATCGTTTGGGCCATGAAGCGCGGCGAACGATGCAGGACTGCCGGCGAAGGCCTGACTGGGACCAAACATGGGTCAGAATCACACCGGGTCGCCAAGTGGAGAGCGACCGTGGCGTGGAAGTTGACACTACCCAGGACCGGGAAGTAAGGATAGCCACGAGGATGAGGGGTACGGTTCGATTGGTCTGGCTCCTGGTGACCTTGATGGTCATCCTCCTGCCGATGGCGTCGGCGATTCCCATCGATCCGAGCTGGATCAAGGGTGTGTACGACGACGGCGATTTTGACGACGTCGTGAGCTTCCTGACCTCCGGCACGCTCGAAGTTCCCGTATTACCGGCCGCTGACCTGTCTCCGGTATTCACTTCGGCCCCTACCGAAGCTCTTCCTGACCAACCGATAAGCGCCACCCCGCTCCTCGCTTCCCACGAGTCTCGCGCCCCTCCCCTCAGCTAGATCCCCATACCTCGCGCGGCTGCGATCGGTCCCGGCCATCCAGGGGTCCGACCGTCAGCCCCTTTCTGGCGGACGGCACCGCGAGAAGAACTGCTCCAACATCGGAGGAGTGAAAACAGAGTCGCATCCGACACTCGCCAACTTGGGACGAATGGGAAGCAATCCATCGCCGCGTACGACGCCGTCAAACTTCGCTCAGGAGGAGGCAATGATGCAAGAACTCCTTCCGACAACCAACCAGTTATTGTGCAACGAGGGTCTCGGCTGTGAGGCCGGCAGGCGTAACGTTCCTGTCATCGCCGTCGTCGACGACGATGAGGGCTTCCGTGACGCGCTCGAACGGTTTCTGAGGACGTCCGCGTTTCATGTCGAGGCCTTCGCATCGGGGGCGGAGTTTCTGCAGTGGAACCGAATGGACTCAGTCGGTTGCGTGATTCTCGACCTCGCGATGCCGGAAATGAGCGGTCTTGAGGTGCAAGAGCAATTGGCAGCGCGGGGTCTCGAGATCCCGATCGTGTTCGTTACGGCCCACGGCGATGAGCAATTGGGACAGTGCGCCTCCGCGGCGGGGGCGCTTGCCGTCCTCCGAAAACCGGTGGACCATGACGCGCTCGTTCGCTTGGTGCGGGAGGCGCTAGGGGGATAGTGAGTCCGCGTTAGCCGCGTGAGAATCCCGGTAGCGATCTGGCCATCTCGATCGTCAATAGATCACTGCCGACATCCCGATCACGGTGCAGGCCCTGAAGGCCGGGCCGGTGGAGTGTCTCGCAACACCGTCCCGTGACCAGCAGCTCCTCGACGCCGTGTAGGAGGCGAGTCCGTCGCGCAGCCAGTAAGAGTTGCAGGACGGCTCGGTCTTCTCCCCCTTCCGCGCTAGCCAACCACAACCAGCGTCTATCTAAATTAACGAAAGTCGGTCTCGCCGACTCCCGTCTGTCCAGCTACGGTTTAGGCAGACGGATTGGTTGGTGTTGTCGGGTCGCTGTCTGTCAGCCAAGGGGGAAAGGCCGTGGAAGAGATGAGACAGCGGTTGGAATTGGAGCTGAATCACGCGATCGACCGACTCCGCCAGCTCGGCGGGGCCGTTGTCATCGAGGAGTTCCCTGGCGCCATCGACGACAATGCTCCACTGGAGGATGAAGTGGATGTGATCAGTCCCAACGAAGATCGGGAGATGAGCTTCGCAATCCAGAGCATGCTGGTCGAGCGCGCGAACAGGCTGGCGGAGGCTCTCGATCGTCTGCAGGGCGGCAAATACGGGCTTTGTGTGGAATGCGATGAGCCGATTGCACCAGCGCGGCTTCGCGCCATACCGGCAGTGACGACATGTGTTCGGTGCCAGGATCGTCTGGAACGGACGAGGCGCCTGGAGCCAGTCGCCCGCCCGGCCCCCTAGGCTGGAGGCACATGGATCGGGAGCAGTCACGCTCGTTAGC
>JBKOVG010000211.1:0-19515 GCA_046723845.1 Candidatus Methylomirabilota bacterium
GGTTCTTCGACGCCGATGCGCAGCGGCTGGCCGAAGGGGTCCGCAAGGTCGGCCGCATCGAGCAGAAATGAGGAGGGCGCTCAATGGATAGCGGAACAGCGTACGGACGCCCGACTCCGTCGTACGAGGAGCTCATGACGATGGGCAGCACCTCAGCTCACGATGCTTTCAGCCGCCGCACGCTCCTGGGCGCCGGGGTGGCCAGCGTGGTGCTCGCGGCGGGTCGGCGTTGGCCCAGCAGCCGGCGCCCGCATCACCGGCGCCGCGGGCGAAGGGGCCCGCCGTATGGCTCGACATGGACCAGGCCGAGCTGGATGCCGCCTACGATCAGATCAAGTACGCGCCGAATCTCCCGCAGATCGTCAAGCGCTAGGCGACCAACAGCGAGGCCGTGCGTGCCCGACTGGGTGCGCCGCGACGCTTCACCTACGGACCAACTCCTATCGAAGCGCTGGATGTCTACCCGACCACGCGTCCGAACGCCCCAATCAACATCTTCGTCCATGGCGGAGCGTGGCGCGGGGGTCTTGCCAAGGATTTTGCCTTCCCCGCCGAGCTGTTCGTGCACGGCGGCGCTCATTCTGTGGTTCCTGACTTCATCAACGTGGTCGAAGCCAATGGCCGCCTCACGCCGATGGCGGAGCAGGTGCAGCGAGCGGTGGCGTGGGTCTACCGGAACTGTCTTGAGAATGATCAGGCGGTGCTGAGCACGATCTTCCCGAACTGACCGGCTTCCTCCATGCGGCGGTGGGCCGCCGCAGCGTCCGCGAGCGGGAACGTCGTGTCGACCACGGGGCGGAGCCCGCCCTGACCGAAGAGCTCGAGCATGGCCGCGAACTCTCGCGGGCTGCCCATCGTGGTGCCAAGCAGCGTCGCCTGCTTCCAGAAGAGATTGCGGAGCACGAAATCCTTCACGGCGCCCGTGGTGGCGCCGAAGCTCGCGATGCGCCCGCCGGTCTTGAGGATCTCCACGCACTTGGCGAACGTCTCGCCACCCACGCTGTCGATGACCACGTCGGGTCCGCCGCCGGACAGAGCCACGATCTCGCGCGCCCAGTCCTGCGTCCGGTAGTTGGCGCCTCCGGCGACTCCCAGCTCGCGGGCTCGCGCGAGCTTGACGTCGCTGCCCGAGGTCACGAGCACACGCGCGCCCAGATGCGCGGCGATCTGGAGCGCAAAGGTGGAAACGCCGCCGCCGATGCCCGTCACGAGCACGGTCTCGCCCTTCTGGACGCGCGCACGACTGACTACGGCCCGGTAGGCCGTGAGCGCGGCCAGCGGAATGGCCGCCGCCTCCTCGAAGGACAACCCGGCCGGCTTCTTGTGGATATTCGCTGCCGGCACGCGAACCATCTGGGCATACGTGCCGTCGTCCGGCAGCCCCAGGATGCGGAAGTTCGGACCCTGCGCGAGGTCAGCCTCGCCCCAGTCCAGGCTGGGATTGATCACGACCGCCTGCCCGACGAGCGAGACCACTCCGCCGCTTCCCACAGAAAGGACCTCGCCGGCGCCGTCCGAGCCCAGGATCACGCGCTGCTTGAATCCGCCGGCATAAGCGCCGGTGCCGCTTCGAATCCACACATCGCGATGGTTGAGCGCGGCCGCCTTAAGCCTCACCACGGCCTCACCGGGACCTGCCACCGGGTCCGGCGCGTCCTCGAGTTTGAGATTCTCGGCGGGCCCGGGCGACCTCAACATGGATGCTTTCATGGCGGCTAGGAGACGAGCCCGGCGTTCTTGAGCGCCTCGCGAATCCGAGGCGCCTGAGCGGCCGAGGTCAGCGGCATGGGCGCGCGCGGCAAGCCGGCCGCGCGGCCCTGAACCTCCTGGCAATACTTCACGTTGGCCGGTAGGTTGTCCTGGGAAATGGCGTTCCAGATCGGCAGGAGCTTTTCGTGGAGCGCCAGCGCGTGCTTGTGATCGCCCGCCTGCACGGTGTCCCAGAGCTCCACGCAGAGCCTCGGGGCCGCGGTGAGGATGGCTGCGATGGCGCCGTGAGCGCCCAGGGCGAACGACGGGTAGAGGAGCGCATCGACCGCGCTCATGATCCGTGCATGGCTGCCCGCGAGGAGGAGCAGATCGGCCAGCAGCTTCATGTCCCCGGCGCTCTGCTTCACGCCGATCACTCCCGGCACCGCGCGGATGATGCGGTCGAGGAGCTGGGGCGAGAGATAGGTCCACGGCACGACGTTGTAGATCATGATGGGCAGCCCCGTCCGGGTGGCGAGCGTGTCGAAGTGCTTGAGCATCGCGTCGTCGTCTGGACGGAAGAGGTAGTGAACCGGTGTCACCTGCAGCGCCGCCACGCCCAGGTCCTTGACGGCGAGGCCGCGCTCCACCGCGGAGGCCGTGCTGTCGGTGATGATGCCCGCGATGACCGGCACGCGCCCCTGGGCCTCCTCGGTCACGACGGCGGTGACGCGCCGCACCTCGTCGGTGCTGAGCGCATGCCCTTCTCCAGTGCTCCCGCCCACGGCCAGGCCGTGCACGCGGGCCGTCTCGATGAGATATCGTGTCTCCGCCCGCAGCGCAGGCTCGTCGATCGTATCGTCGGGCGAAAACGGCGTGGTCATCGGCGGAACGATGCCAAAGATGCGCTCGCGCATGTTGATTCCTCCCCGATGAAGCAGTACCCTACCGCCCGGGCCGCCGTCAATGCTCTTCGCTGCCCACGTCACCTGCTCACGACGCCTGCGCCCGAGGAGGACGGATACGATGGCGAGCCGTGTGCATCACGTGAAGACCGCGGACGCCGTGCCCTGGGTGACGCGGGAGCTCGAGAAGACCTCCCGAGCGTGATGCCGTGATCGGCGAGTCTCATCCGCGTCTCGGCGGCGACCGCCTCGTGACGGGAGCGGGCTGCTTCGTGGCGGACGTGCGCGTGCCCGGCATGCTCCACGCTGCCGTCCTCCGCTCTCCGCACGCGCACGCCCGCGTGCTCTCCATCGATGCCAAGCGCGCCCTCGAGCTCTCCGGGGTGCGCGCCGTGCTCACCGCGGCCGACGTGCCTACCACCGCCGTCATACCCAACCGCGTGGGTGCCCCGCCCGGCACCGAGCGCTATCTCCAGCCCGCCATCGCCCGCGAGGTGGTGCGCTACGTGGGCGAGCCGGTGGCTCTCGTGGTCGCCGACGACCGCTACGTCGCCGAGGACGCGCTCGCCCTCGTCGACGTCGTCTATCAGCCGCTGCCCGCCTGCGCCATCACCGCCCAGGCCCTCGCTCCGGGCGCTCCTCTTCTCTTCCCGGCTACGGAGTCGAACAACGTCGCCCTGATCACCATGCGCAGCGGCGACACCTCCGCCGCGCTCCAGAAGGCTTCCGTGGTGATCCGCGAGCGCTTCGTCTATCCGCGGCAGACCGCGGCCGCTCTCGAGACGCGCGGGCTGGTCGCCGTGCCTCCCGATCCCGCGGGCGGCGAGCTCCATCTGATCGGCTCGACCAAGTGCATCCACATCAACCGCGGCATCCTTGCTCCCATCTTCGGCATTCCCCTGGGCGCGCTCCGCCTCACCGAGGTGGACGTGGGCGGCGGCTTCGGCGTGCGCGGCGAGCTCTACCCGGAAGATATCCTGGTGCCGCTCGCCGCCCTGAAGCTGGGCCGCCCCGTGCAGTGGATCGAGAGCCGCCGCGAGAGCCTGCTCGCGACCAATCACGCGCGCCAGGTCGAGTACCAGGTGGAGATGGGCTTCGACGGCGAGGGACGCATCCTCGGCCTGCGCGCCCTGATCCACGCCGACATCGGCGCCTACGTCCGCACGGCCGCTCTCGTGCCCGCGGAGTTCGGCGCTGCGCTCTTCCCCGGTCCCTACCGCGTGCCCAGCTACGACTGCGACCTCTGGTCGGTGGTGACCAACAAGACGCCGGCGGGCACCCTGCGCTCGCCGGGTCGACCCGAGTGCAACTTCGCGCGGGAGCGGCTCATGGACCTGGGCGCGGCGCGGCTCGGCCTGGATCCGGCGGAGATCCGGCGGCGCAACCTCGTGCGTCCCGACGAGATGCCCTACGACTGCGGGACCAAGTCCTTCGGAGCGAGCACCGTCTACGACTCGGGCGACTTCCCCGCTCTCTTCGACGAGCTGCTCCGCCGCATGGACTACGCGGGCGCGCGGCGCGAGCAGGCGGCCCGCCGCGGACGTCCCGGCCCGCGGCGCGGCATCGGTCTCGCCGTCTACGTGGAGAAGACCGGGCTCGGCCCCTTCGAGACCGCCCACATCGAGGCGCGTCCCGATGGGCGCTTCACGGTGGACACGGGCGCCTCGTCGATGGGGCCGGGGCTCGAGACCGTGCTCGCGCAGATCGCGGGCGAGTCGCTGGGGCTGCCCGCCTCCTCTTTCGAGGTGCGCCACGCCGACACCGCGCACGTGGAGAGCGGCGTCGGGACCTACGGCTCGCGGGGCACGGTGACGGCCGGGAATGCCACCGCTCTCGCCGCGGCCCGTCTCGTCCAGGAAGCGCGATCGAGGGTGGCCACGAGCTGGGGCCTGCCCGAGGCGGAGATCTCGTACGCCTCGGGCGCGCTCGAGGCGCGCGGCCGCCGCGTCACCCTCGTCGATCTCGCGGCGGAGCGGCGGCTCGCCGCGGGCGCCTCGTTCAACGTGCCGAAGATCACCTACGCGGGCTGCGCCGTCGGGGTCATCGCGGACCTGGATGCCGAGACCGGGCTGGTGCGGCTCCGCCACGTCACCATCGGCGCCGACGTGGGCCGAGCCGTCAATCCTGCGCTGGTCGACGCCCAGCTCGTGGGTGGCGTTGCCTTCGGCATCGGCAACACGCTCCACGAGACGCTCGAGTACGACGCGGGCGGCCAGGCGCTGTCCGGTACCTTCATGGACTACGCTCTGCCCTACGCGACCGACGTGCCGCCCGTGGACAGCTTCTACCAGGAAGTGCCGGCGACCACGAATCCCCTCGGGCTGCGCGGCCTGGGCGAATGCGGCAATCCGGGACTGGGCGGCGCCATCGCCAACGCCATCTGTGATGCGCTCGGCGAGCCGGACCCCGGTATCACCCGTCTGCCGCTCACCCCAGCCTCCATCTGGAATCAGGTCCTTCGTTCCCACCTCGGTGGGGGCCACGCATCCTTTTCGCGGCAGGGCACATCCCAACGGCAGGAGGAACTTCCATGAGCTCAAGCCGCAACGAACACGGATACGACAAGGGCGTCGTCCACCTCACCGAGCAGACGTTCGACGAGGCGCTGGCCGCCGCTGAAGGGATCTGGATGGTCGATTTCTGGGCGTCCTGGTGTGGCCCCTGCCGGGCCATCGCGCCGGTGCTCGAGGAGCTGGTCAAGACCTCGAAGGGTAGTGTGACGCTGGCCAAGGTCAACGTGGACGAGCAGCCGGGTCTGGCCGCGCGCTACGGTATCCGGTCCATCCCGACCATCCTCTTCGTCAAGGATGGCAAGGTCGCGGACCAGGTGATCGGCGCAGTACCCCGGGCCCAGGTCCAGGCCAAGATCACCCAGCTCAGCGGCGCAGGTGCCACCTCCTGAGCCGGCCTACAGGATGACCGACTCCACCCCCGAGGAGGCGATGCCGACTCCGGGCGTGCCGGAGCGGGCCCGCTCCCCCCGATCTGCCCGGAAGGAGCCGTCGCCTCCTCCGCGCGTGATGAGCATTCACGCGCATCCCGACGACCAGGAATTCACCGTGGGGGGCACCCTGGCGAAGTGGGCGCGCGGGGGGAGCGAGATCGTCACGGTGTGCATCACCAGCGGAGGCGCGGGCTCCAACGACCACACGCCCGCCGACATGACGCGCGAGGCGCTCGTGCCGATCCGCGAGGAGGAGCAGCGGCGTGCCTGTCGCGTGCTCGGCATCTCCGAAGTGCTGTTCCTCGGCTACGAGGATGGGATGCTCGAGCCCTCCCTCGAGCTCCGCCGTGAGCTGACGCGACTCATCAGGCGTCACAAGCCCGACGCCGTGGTGTGCGGCGATCCGACCATGCGCTACTACGGCAACATGTACATGAACCACCCCGATCATCGCGCGGCCTCCGACGTGGCCCTCGACGCCGTGTTCCCGTCCGCGGAGACGCGGCTGATCTTCCCCGAGCTCCTCGGCGAGGGGCTCGAGCCCCACAAGGTCCGCCGGGTCTACATCCATGGCTCGGCGCAGTCCGACACCTTCATCGACATCGCGGACGTGCTCGACCTGAAGATCGCCGCCCTCAAGGAGCACAAGACGCAGATGGGACCGTGGGATCCCACGGAGATGATCACGGGGTGGGCGCACGAGCAGGGCGCCCGGCGCAAGCTGAAGGCCGCCGAGGCCTTCCGCCTCATGCGCTTCCGCGAGGGCTAGCCCGCGCCGGCCCGCGGCCGGCTACATGTTGCCGGCCAGACATCTCCCGTCGGCGGTGAGGACCCCGCCTACGATGTCGCAGGCCTGCCGCGGGTTGTAGGGCGTCTGCGACCATCCCGCACACCCGCCCGCGAGCGCCGCCGCCAGGAGTAGCCCTCCCGCCAGCCATCGCATGCGTGCGCTCCTCCCGGGCGAGACTAGAGGACGGCGGACTTGAGGGAGCGGCTGGGCTTGAAGCGAGGGACGCGCGTGGCGGGAATCCGGATGACCTTGCCCGTCCGCGGATTGCGCCCGTCGCGGGCGATGCGCTTGCTCACCATGAAGGTGCCGAAGCCGCCGATGGTCACCCGCCGCCCCTTCTTGAGCGCATCGAACACGCTCACGAAGAAGGCATCGAGGGCGCGCTCCGCGGACACCTTGCTGCCGCCCGCGGCCTTGGCCATGGCGGCGACGAGATCGGCCTTGATCATGACGCTTCCGATTTACTCGATGGGCGCGCGGGAAGTCAAGACGGTGACGCGCTCCAGCGCGGCGAAGAGGTTGTCCGCGGTGAAGGGCTTCTCGAGCACGGGCGCCTCCACCTCGTCCACGAACTGCCACGGCGAGGGATTGGCGGTGTCACCCGTCATGAACACGAAGCGCGTGGCCAGTCCGGGCTGATCGATGACGGCGGCGCGATAGAAGTCCTCGCCGCTGCCATCGGGCATGCGGATGTCCGAGAGGACGACGTCGAAGCGCGTGGAGCG
Source organism: Candidatus Methylomirabilota bacterium (assembly GCA_046723845.1). Lineage (GTDB taxonomy): Bacteria > Methylomirabilota > Methylomirabilia > Rokubacteriales > CSP1-6 > AR37. The sequence continues at coordinate 7,054 of JBKOVG010000211.1, forward strand.
CACCCGCTCCAGCGCGGAGCGCCCGGTGGCCGCTATCTCGACCTGCCAGCCCGAATCTCGCAGCAGCGTGGTCACCAGCTCCACCATGCCCGGCTCGTCGTCCACCACGAGCGCGCGCCGGCCGAAGCCGTCGACGCCGGCGGGCACTGCGGCGGGGCCGCTCTCCGCCGGCTCCGCCGCCGTGGTGGGGAGCTCGATGGTGAAGACCGTCCGCCCGGGCACGCTCTCGCCGACGAGACGCCCTCCATGCTGCTGCACGATGCCGTAGGAGACGGACAGCCCGAGCCCCGTGCCCTCACCCACCTTCTTCGTGGTGAAGAAGGGCTCGAAGATCCGCGGCATCACCTCGGCGGGGATGCCGGGGCCGTTGTCCTCGAACTCGACCACGACCCAGCGGCGGCCGCCCTCCGCGCGCGCGCAGGCGCGCACGCGGATGGTGTCGCCGCGGCCCGCGGCGAGGATGGCGTGCTCGGCATTCAGGAGGAGATTGAGGATCACCTGCTGGAGCTGATGCACGTCACCTTCGGCGGGCGGCAGGTCGGGCGCGTACTCGGTGATCACGCGGATGCCCGAAAGGCGCAGGCGCGTCGTGCGGAGCGCCACCGTCTGCTCGATGACCGCGGGCAAGTCCACCGGCGCGCGCTCGGGTTTGCGCTGGCGCGAGAAGAGGAGCAGGCCCTGGACGATCTTGGCCATCCGCTCGCCCTGGGCCACGATCAGGTCGATGGGGCCGCGCAGCTCCGGGGGCAAGGCTTTGCCCTTGAGGAGCTGGCCGTACCCGATGACCACGGAGAGCGGATTGTTCAGCTCGTGGGCCACCCCGGACACGAGCTGGCCGACGGCGGAGAGCCTGCCCGCTTGCACCAGCTGTGCCTGCGTCTCCTGGAGCTGGCGCACGCGCGCGGCGAGCTCGTCAAAGAGACGACTGTGCTCGATGGCGAGCGCGGCGGGGGCGGCGAGAGTGGCGAGGCGATCGAGGTCCTCGGGGACGAAGCGGCGATCCTGGTCGCCCATGTAGGCGACGGAGAGCGCACCGATGGCCTCGCCGCGGATGAGGAGCGGATAGGCGATGGTGGCCCGCACCGGCTCCACACGCTCGGTGTTGAGTACACGCCGCACGCGCCCAGGCCAGGTCGCGTAGTCGTTGACGAGCACGCCTTCCTTGGTCGAGGCAGCGATGCCCAGCGCGCCCTCACCCAGCTCCACGGTGTATCCGAGCTCGCCCGCCACCAGGTGATGGCCGGCGCGCACGACGATCTGATCCGATCCTTCGCGCAGGCCGACCAGGGCGCGGTCGGCGTCGAAGAGCTCGGCGGCCTTGCGCGCGATCAGGTTGAGCCGCTCCTCGAGGCTCAGGGGCACGAGCACCTGCTCCACCACCTCGCGGATCGACTCCACATGGCGCAGGCGCTGTCGCGTCTGCGCGTAGAGCCGCGTGTGATCGAGGGCGAGCGCGGCCTGGTCGGCGAAGGTCTGGAGGAGGGCCGTCTCCACCTCGGTGAACTGGCGGCCCGTGATGTCTCCCACGGACAGGGCACCGATGACCTGGTCGCGCAGGCGGAGGGGAACGGAGAGGTAGGCGCCGACTTTCGTCTCCTCCACACTCCGGCGCATCTCCGCGGTGAGCAGGATGTGCGGATCGTTCAGCACGTCCGCGCTCACCACGGGGCGTCCCTCTGCCACCACGCGCCCGGAGATGCCGTAGCCAGGCGGCACCACGTGACCCGGGATGCCAATGATCCCGCTCGCCTGCGTCTGGGCAATGACGCGGAGGGAGCCGTCGGGCTGGAGGAGGCGCAAGCCCAGGGACAGGGCGCGGAGCACGGGGAGCACGCTCGCCACGATGCGCTGGGCGATGTCGTCCTCGTCGAGGCTGCCCGTGAGGGTCTGGGCCACGCGCGCGATCTCCTCCGACTCGCGCTGGCGGCGCGTGGCGTCGCCATAGAGCCGCGCGTTCTGCATGGCCAGCGCGGCCTGGTCGGCGAAGGCCTGGAGCAGATTGGCGTCGTCCTCGCTGAAGTCGTGGACGTTGCGCGACGCCACGGCGAGAACGCCGATCAGCTCGCCCTTGGCGCGGAGCGGCGCGGCGAGGAGGGCGCGGGTGCCCGATTCCACGAGTCGCGTGCGCAGATCGTCGGTCAGGGTGACCTTCTGGTCGTCGAAGACGTCGCGCGTGTACACCGCGCGCCCCTCGGTGACGGCGCGGGCGACCAGCCCGTCGCCCGGCGTCAGCATGTGCCCGGGCTGGAAGAACCCGATGGCCGAGCCGGCCCACGCAATGGCCTCCAGCCGGCCGTCGGGGCGCATGAGCCGGAGGCCGGCCGCGTCCACCCCGAAGATGGGCAGCACGCTGCGCACCACGCGATCAGCGACCTCGTGGATGTCGAGGCTCTCCGTGAGCATGCGCGCGACCTGGGCGAGCTCCTCGGCTTCCCGGCGCCGCCGCATCGCCTCCGAGAAGAGACGCGCGTTGCGCACGGCCACCGCGGCCTGGGAGGCGAAGGAGGTGAGGAGCTCCCGATCGTCCACGGCGGGCAGGTCTTCCTTCCGTAGGCTCAGCGTGAGCACGCCGAGCAGGTGATCGCCGGCGACGACGGGCACGCCCGCGAAGGAGAGCAAGCCGTGGGCGATCGCCCACTCGCGGCCCCGGAGGCGATCGTCCGGCGTCACGTCCTGGATGAAGAGCGGCTGACGGCTGCGCGCGACGAGGCCCACCCCGCCCGCGTCGAGGCCCACCGACATCGGCATCTCGTCGAGCGCCACCGAGGGCATCGACGTCCACGCCCGGCGCACCAGCAACCCCCGCGCCTCGTCCGCTTCCCAGAACACCACGCTGCCCGCGCCCGTGAGCCGGGCCAGGGCCTGGGTGATCTGCCCCAGGAGCGGCTTGAGCTCAAGCTGCTGGGAGAGGGCCACGTTGACGTCGGCGAGCGCGCGCAGCCGACGCTGGCGCTCGTCGAGGGCGGCGTGGGTTTGCCGTCGCTCGCCCACCGTGCGATTGAACTGATCGGCCAGCTCCGCCAGCTCGTCCCTCGTCGACACGGAGATGGGCGGGGCGTGATCGTCCTCGAGGTTGCGGGCGCCCTGCATGAGCGCCCTCACCGAGCGGTGCATCCGGTTGCCGATCAGCGAGGCCACGAGGAGGGCGAGCACGGTTGCCGCGCCCAGCGCGAGGAGATCGCGCGTCAGTCGATTCGCCGCGGGGGCGGCGGCGGCCCCGCTCGGCATGGCCGCCACCACGATCCACAGCGCGCGCGTCATGCTCGCCGCGCCCGCCAGGTGCGCCACGCCGTCCTCCGCGGCCCATTCCGCGCTGCCAGCCCCACGGCGGACAAGCGCATCGGCCTCGGGCACTCCGCCCAGCGGACGGTTGAAGAAGTCGTGCGGGCTGAGCGAGTGCGCGAGCACGTTTCCGCTCATGGACACCACGGCCACCGTCTGCTCACGCCCCAGCGGCAGCGCGTTCAGATAGCGCGAGAGCGTCTCCAGGTCGAGCTCGGCGCCGAAGGCCCCCACGAGCTTGCCCTGGCGATCCTGCACGGGCACCACCATGGCCACGATCTGCCGGCTGTCGCTCGGGCTCGTCTGGGGCGCGGTGACCACGGGCTCGCCCCGGGCCAGCACCGCCGCGATGGTGTCAGGCGTAAGGAACTTCGGCTCACCGTCGCGGTAGCCGCTGGTGGCGACCACGCGTCCGTCGGCGCTGACGGCGACGAAGCGGCGCATGAACGGATGCCGCTCGTGCACGCGCCCCGCGAGCGTCTCCAGATCGGCGTCCTGCACGCTCTCGAGGCTGCGCGGGCTGGCCAGGGCCAGGAGGCTCTCGATCTGCCCGGTGAGGATCTCGTCGAGTCGCCCCGCGATGAGGTTGGCGGTGTCGAGCTGGCCCTGGTTGCCGACGCGCCGGCCCTCGGACATGTCGCCCCAGAACCTGACGGCGGCGGCCGCGAGCAGCGGCAGCAACACGGCCAGCACGAGGAGGGCGAGTTTGGTTCGAATGCTGAGTCGCATGCGCTCGAGTACCGAAGTTCTCAATTAGTATAGCTGTATAATCCCTGCATGCCGCGAGGCTTCTCGTTCGACCTTTCTGCCTTTGTTCTGATTGCTTTGGCCGTCATCACCGCCGGCGCCGCCTACTGGAAAGATCCCTCGCTCCCGATCCTGGGCGCCAAGAACGGGCTCAGCATGCTCTGGTTCGTCCTGCCCCGCCTCGCGCCCGCGCTGATCCTGGCCGGCATGCTTCAGGTGCTGATCCCGCAGGAGACGGTGGCGCGCTTCTTCGGCGATCAGTCGGGATTCGGCGCCATCGCCATGGCCGCCGTCGCGGGCACGCTCACCCCGGGCGGGCCCATGGTGAGCGTGCCCCTCCTCGTCGTCCTCGCGAACTCCGGCATGGCCCTGGGTCCTCTCGTCGCCTACATGACCTCGTGGTCGCTCTTCGGCGTGCAGCGCATCATCGCGTGGGAGGCGCCTCTCATGGGCTGGCGATTCGTCCTCGTGCGCATCGTCCCCAGCCTCGCCTTTCCCTTCATCGCGGGCTGGCTCGTGAAGCTCTGGTATCACGAGTAGAGCGGTGGCTTTCGACGATCTCCGCGCCTTCGTCGCGCACCTGGACAAGCACGGGCAGCTCACCCGCGTGCCAGCCCGCGTCTCGCGCGACCTCGAGATCGCGGAGATCACCGACCGGGTCTCCAAGGGCCCCGCCGAGGCCAACCGCGCCCTCCTCTTCGAGCACGTGGACGGCTTCGACACGCCCGTCCTCATCAACGCCTTCGGCTCCTCCGCGCGGATGGCCGCCGCCCTTGGCGTGGAGCGGCTCGATGATCTCGGCGCCCGCGTGGCCAAGCTCCTCGATCTGCGCATGCCCGGCTCCTTCCTCGACAAGCTGCGCAAGCTGGGCGATCTCTTCGACGTGGCCAAGGCCGGCCCCAAGCGTGCGCGCTCCGCTCCGTGCCAGGAGGTGGTGGAGACGGAGCATCCGAGCCTCGCCACCCTGCCCGTGCTCCAGTGCTGGCCCGGCGACGCCGGCCGCTTCATCACATTGCCCATGGTCATCACCCGCGATCCCGTCACCGGCTCGCGCAACGTGGGCATGTACCGGCTGCAGGTGTTCGACGACCGCACCCTCGGCATGCACTGGCAGATCCACAAGGGCTCGGCCGAGCACGAGCGCGTGGCGCAGGAGCGGGGGCGCCCCATGGACGTGGCCATCGCGTTGGGCGGCGATCCCGCCTCCATCTATGCCGCCTCTGCGCCTCTGCCTCCGGGCATCGACGAGATGGTGTTCGCAGGCTGGCTGCGCGGCGCCGGCGTGCCCATGGTCACCGCGAAGACGGTCGACGTGGAGGTGCCTGCCGACGCGGAGATCGTCCTCGAGGGCACCGTGGATCCAGCGGAGCGTCGGGTCGAGGGGCCCTTCGGCGATCACACCGGCTACTACTCGCTGGCGCGCGAGTACCCCGTCTTCCACCTCAAGGCCATCACCCGGCGCAAGCAGCCGATCTATCCGACGACCATCGTGGGACGGCCGCCCCAGGAAGACTACTGGCTCGGCAAGGCGACCGAGCGCATCTTCCTTCCCATCATCCGGCTCATGCTCCCCGAGGTGGTGGACATGAACATGCCCGCCGAGGGCGTCTTCCACAACCTCGTGATCGTCTCGATCCGCAAGCGCTATCCCGGCCAGGCGCGCAAGGTCATGTACGCCCTGTGGGGCCTCGGCCTCATGATGCTGGCCAAGAACATCCTCGTGGTCTCCGAGCACGTGGACGTGCAGAACCTCTCCGAGGTCGCGTGGCGGGCCACGGGCAACGTCGACCCCAAGCGGGACCTCGTCCTCGTGGAAGGGCCCACCGACGATCTCGACCACGCCGCCCTCCGCCATCGTTTCGGGGGCAAGCTGGGCATCGACGCCACCGAGAAGACCGCCGACGACGCCATCGGCCAGCCCTGGCCGGAGGAGATCGTGATGAGCGAGGAGATCCGCGCCCTCGTCACCCGGCGCTGGCGCGAGTACGGCTTGTAGTGTCGCGCACGCTCCGCCACTTCCTCGACGCCATCAAGTTCGAGCACACCGTCTTCGCCCTGCCCTTCGCCTACATGGCCATGGTCCTGGCCGCGCGCGGCTGGCCGGGAGCGCGCGTGGTGGTGTGGGTCACCGTCGCCATGGCCGCCGCGCGCACCCTGGCCATGAGCGTCAACCGCCTCGCCGACCGGCTGATCGACGCGGCCAACCCGCGCACGGCGGGACGCCATCTCCCCACAGGACTGCTGCGTCCCGGGCACATGCTGACGGCGGCCGTCGTCTCGGCCGTACTCCTCGCGGTGGCGGCGTGGATGCTCAACCCGCTCTGCTTCAAGCTCGCGCCCTGGGCGGCGCTCTTCCTCATCGGCTACTCCTACACCAAGCGCTTCACGTGGGTCTCGCACTGGATCCTCGGCTTCACCGACGGCATCGCGGCCGCGGGAGGCTGGATCGCCGTGCGCGGCGCCTTCGAGCCCCCGGCCTTCGTGCTCTGGTTCGCCCTCACCGTGTGGATCGCGGGCTTCGATCTGATCTACGCGTGCCAGGACGTCGACTTCGACCGCCGGACGCGTCTGCACTCCTTCCCCGCCCGCTTCGGTATCGCGGCCGCGCTCCGGTGCGCGCGGATCTGCCACCTGCTCACCGTGGCCGCCTTCGTCGCCCTGGGCCTCATGACCGGCCTCGGGTGGCTCTACTGGCTCGGCGTGGTGGCGGTGGCCGCGCTCTTCGTCTACGAGCACTCGCTCGTCTCGCCCGACGATCTCTCCCGGCTCGACGTCGCCTTCTTCAACGTGAACGGCTACATCTCCGTGATCCTCTTCGCGGCGGTCCTCGGCGGGCGCGTGCTGTGAGCGTGGGGCTCGGCGAGGGACCGGGCAAGGCGCGCTTCGTGAGCGAGATGTTCTCGCGCATCGCCGGGCGATACGACCTCATGAACGGGCTCATGACCTTCGGCATGCACCACGCGTGGCGGCGGGCGGCGGCGCGGGAGACCATTCCCTCGCCGGACGGCCCCGGCCTCGACCTCGCCACCGGCACGGGCGACCTCGCCCTCGAACTGAGCGAGATCCACCGGCACCGCACGGTAGTGGGCGCCGACTTCGCCCACGGCATGCTGAGGATCGCGGGGCTCAAGTGCCGCACGGAGGAGACGGCGACCCGCGTCCGCCTCGTGGAAGCGGACGCGCTGGCCCTGCCCTTCGAGCCGCGCACCTTCGCCTTCGTCACCTCGGCCTTCCTCCTGCGCAACCTCGCCGATCTCCGCCAGGGACTGAGCGAGATGTGCCGCGTGTCGCGGCCGGGCGGTCGCGTGGTCGCGCTCGAGATCACCCAGGCCGATCTCCCGGGCTGGGCGCCGCTCTTCCGCACCTACTTCCATCACGTCGTCCCCTGGGTCGGGGCCATCGTGGGCGGCGACCGCGAGGCGTACACCTATCTGCCGCAGTCGGTGGATCGCTTCGTCACTCCGCCCGCCCTCGCCGCGCTCATGGAGGAGGTCGGCCTGCGCAGCGTGAAGTACCGCCGGCTCGGGTTCGGAACCGTCACCATTCACACCGGCATCGCGTAGCCTGCCGATTCCCGCGTGCCGGAGGGAGCGCCGAGCAGGATCGAGTGGACGCTCAACCTCGAGCGCCGCTATCCGTACGGCGAGGTCTCCCCCGATCCTGAGCGCCTGGAGCCCGTGGGTTTTCCGCCGCCCTGGCCGGACCGGCCCTGGACCTATGCCAACTTCATCGCCTCCCGCAACGGCATCGTCGCCTGGAAGCGTCGCGGACCCCATGACGATCCGATCCGCGCGCTGGCGGGCGGTGATCCGAAGCGGGCCGGGCGCCGCGCCGACGTGCAGCTCATGCGCTACCTCCGCGCCAACGCCGACGTCGTCTCGATGGGGGCGCAGACCCTCCGCGATCAGCCGGAGCTCGTCGGCACCTTGAGCGATCCCGCGAGCGACCTGGGCGCGCGCCTGGAGCGTTGCCGCGTGGAGCACGGGCTGCCACGGGTGCCCCGTCAGGTCGTCTACACGCGCAGCGGGGCGCTCGACATCGACGTCCGCATGTTCAACACGCCGGGGGTAGAAGTGATCGTGGTGACGACCGCTCGCGGCGCCCGCCATCTCCGCGGGCTCGGCTGCGAGGGCAAGGGTGTGCGGCTGCTCGTGGCGGGTGAGGACGATCTCGGCGCGAGAGAGCTCCGGCATGCCCACGAGGTGCTCTTCCGTGACATCGGCGTACGGTACCTCGACTGCGAGGGGGGAGAGACCATCCTGGAGGCGCTGAGGGCGGCGGGTCTCGTTGACGAGATCTTCGTCACCACCAGCGACGTCGTCATCGATCCCTCGGCGCACGAAGGGGTGAAGCGGCTCGATCCCACGACAGGCGCCCGGCTGATCGCGGAAGGCCGGGTCGCCGCCGATCCTGCCTATGTCTTCCGCCGCTGGCGCTTCCACGAGCGCTGACCCGCCACCTCGCTTCTCATCCAGCTCTCATCCTCCTCTCATCCGGGGACGAAACGCGGCGGTGGTCCGCTCCGTCTCACTCACGGAAGGCTTGGAGAGACAAAGGAGGTGTGGAAGCCATGGTCAAGATGATCGGACTCGTGCTCGCCGCCCTCTTCCTGGGTGGCTGTGCCGTCTACGCAGATCCCTACGCGTACGCTCCGCTCCCGCCCCTGGCGGGAGTCTATGTGGCGCCGCCGCCCGTGGTCGTCGCCCCCTACCCGCATCACTGGGGTTGGCACGGCGGCTGGCGGCACGCCTAGCCACGTCCACGGACAGGCTCTGACCGAGTCCCGGCGCGCTCGACACGCGCCGGGACTGGTGAATCGCCGGTCCGTGTCACCCATGCTACGATTTCGCTCGCCATGCTGCTCTTCACGACCCCATCTGCGACGCGACGCATCGATCCGAATCGGACCTTTCCAGATGCGTAGCCCGTCCGTCGCCGGGCGCGTCGCCGAGGTCTTCTACTCGATCCAGGGCGAGGGCGTCACCGCGGGCCTCCCTGCCGTCTTCGTGAGACTGCAGGGCTGCAGCGTCGGCTGCGTCTGGTGCGACACGAAGTATTCGTGGGACGCCGAGGCAGGACGCGCCATCGATCTCGACGCCCTCGTGCGGGAGGCCTCGGCCTATCCCTGCCGTCGGGTCGTGGTCACGGGAGGCGAGCCGCTCGAGTCGCCGCTGTTCGCTCCGCTCCTCGACGCCCTCGCCGGCTCCGGCTTCGCCCTCGAGGTCGAGACGTCGGGCACCCTCGCTCCTCCCGCCGGCCTCGCGTCCTCGATCCAGTGGAACGTGTCGCTCAAGCTCGCGGCCTCGAGGGTGGCGGACGCCACGCGGATCCGCCCTCCCGTGATCCGTGACTTCCTGTCGCGGGAGACCTGGTGGAAGTTCGTGGTCACCGACGAGCGCGACGTGGCCGAAGTGCTGAGCCTGGCCGAGCGCTTCGCTTTGCCGAGGAGCCGCATCCTCCTCCAGCCGGAGGCGATCCGGCGCGAGGAGCTGATCGAGGGCGGGCCCTGGGTCGTTGACATGTGCACGCGCCACGGCTTCCGCTTCTCTCCCCGCCTCCACATCATGCTGTGGGGCGCCCGGCGGGGCGTGTAGTGGCGCCGCGCGCCGTCGTGCTGCTCTCGGGCGGTCTCGATTCCACGACCACCCTCGCCATCGCCCGCGCCGAGGGCTACGAGTGCGCTGCGCTGTCGTTCGACTACGGCCAGCGCCACGTGCGGGAGCTCGACGCGGCAAAGCAGGTGGCGGCGGCCCTCGGCGCCCGCCCGCACCTGACCCTGCGTCTCGACCTCCGCGCCATCGGCGGCTCGGCGCTCACCGCGGACATCGCCGTCCCCAAGGGGCGGAGCGAGGAGGCCATCGGCGCGGGCATCCCCATCACCTACGTCCCCGCGCGGAACACCATCTTCCTCGCCCATGCCCTGGGATGGGCGGAGGTGCGGCAGGCGCAGGACATCTTCATCGGCGTCAACGCCCTCGATTACTCCGGCTATCCCGACTGCCGTCCGGAGTTCGTCGAGGCCTTCGAGCGCCTCGCCAACCTCGCCACCCAGGCCGGCGTGGAGGGCCGCAACCGCTTCCGCGTCCACACCCCCCTCATCGCCCTCAGCAAAGGGCAGATCGTCGCCCGCGCCCACGAGCTCGGCGTGAACCTCGCCCTCACGTGGTCCTGCTACGCCCCGGAAGCGGACGGCCGCGCCTGCGGGCTCTGCGACTCGTGCCTCCTCCGCAAGAAGGGCTTCGCCGAAGCGCACCTCGTCGACCCGGTGCCCGCGGCGCATTGATCGCCTGACATGAGCGACTGGCGCAGCGTGCTCCACGCCTTCCCCAAGGAGCGCACCTGGCTCCTGCCCGCGCTTCACGCCGTCCAGCACGAGCTACGCTGGATCCCCGCTGCCGCGCTGGCCGAGGTCGCTGCGCACCTCCGCGTGCCCGCCTCCGAGGCCTACGGCGTGGCTACGCACTACCCGGAGTTCAGGCTCACGGAGCCGCGCGCGCGGCTGATTCGCGTGTGCACCGGCGTGTCGTGCCGGGTTCGCGGCGGCGTCGAGCTGCTGGCGTCGTTGCGTGCCCTGGCCGCCAAGGACGTGACGCTCGAGCCTTTCGACTGTGCCTTCAACTGCTCGGTGGCTCCGGTGGTGGAGGTGGACGGCGCCGGCCACGGCCGCGTCGCGCGCGAGGACGTGCGCCGCCTGCTCTCCACGCCGGCCCCGTCGGCGGCGCCTCGTCCGGCGACGGCATCGGCCGCAGCATCGGTGCAGACCGGCTCCTTCGCGGCGGTCTCACGTCGCGCCGGGATGGGCGCGCGGCCGGGTCTGACCTTCATGGTCAATGTCGGCTCGTGCAGCCTGGCCGTGGGCGCGAAGGCGACGCGGGAGGCGCTCGGGAGCGAGGTGGCGCGGCGGAGGCTCGAGGCCGCCGTGGTCACCGTCGGCTGCAACGGCATGTGCTGGGCCGCTCCCATGATCACGGTGGCGACGGCCGAGGGTGAGCTCCGCCATCTGCCCCACGCCACGGCCGACCGTCTGCCCGCGCTGCTCGACGCCGTGGTCACGAGGCGGCTCGAGCCGCATCCAGGCATCGCGGACGTGCTGACGCATCAACGCCGGGAGCTCACCGGGCGGTGCGGCCTCGTGGAGCCTGGTGACATTGGGGATGCGATCAGGCGGGGCTCCTATGCCGCGCTGGCCGCGGCCCTCGAGGCGGGCCGGCCCGTGGCGGTGATAGAGACAGTGAAGGCGGCGGGACTCCGCGGCCGCGGCGGGGCCTACTTCGCCGCCGCCCTCAAGTGGGAAGGAGCCCGGAGCGCCCCGCGCTCGCCGAAGTACCTCATCGTGAACGGCGAGGAGGGGGAGCCCGGCATCTTCAAGGACCGCCATCTCATGGAGGGCGATCCGCATCGGCTGCTCGAAGGCGCGCTGCTGGCCGCCTACGCGGCCGGCGCCGGCCACGTCTATCTCTACGTGCACGGCGAGGCGCACCTGGCGGCGGAGCGCGTCGCCCACGCAGTAGAGGAGGCGCGGGCGTGGGGCCTCATCGGCTCGCGCGTACTCGGCAGTGATTTCTCGGTCGAGGTGGAGATCCGGCGCGGCGCGGGCGGCTTCGTGCTGGGCGAGGAAACCGCGCTGATGGAGTCGCTCGAGGGCCGGCGCGCCATGCCCCGCCCCAAGCCGCCCTTCCCGACGGAAGCGGGCCTCTTCGGCAAGCCTACGGTGATCAACAACGTCGAGACGCTCTTCGCGGTGACGCTCATCGTGGGTCGAGGCGCGGAATGGTGGAGCGCGCTCGGCAAAGGGCACGGGACGAAGTGCTTCGGCCTCTCTGGTCTGCTGGCGCGCCCGGGCCTGGTCGAGGTGGAGATGGGGACCACGCTTCGTCATCTGGTCGAGCGCCTCGGAGGCGGCATGCGCCCCGGCCACACCCTCACGAGCATGGTCCTGGGCGGGCCATCGGGCATCCTCGTGCCCCCGCGCGATCTCGACGAGCCGCTCCTGCCCGGCGGCCGCGTCAACCCGGGCACGGGCGGACTCGTGGCCCTCGACGAGACCGTCTCCGTCCGCGACGTGATCCGCACCCTTCTCGACTTCAACACGCGCGAGTCCTGCGGCAAGTGCACGCCCTGCCGCGAGGGCACGGCCCGCCTGCGCGACATGCTCGACGCTCCCGAGGGCACTGACGCCGCCCGGGTCGCCGAGCTCGCCGAGGTGATACGCCTCGCCTCCCTCTGCGGCCTCGGCCAGGCCGCGCCGCTGTCCATCCTCTCCGCCCTCCGCGACTTCCCCAACGCGCTCTAAATCCAGCATCGAGCCAGAACTCTCTTCTCGGCCTCACGGAGAAACGGGTGGGTGGCGTCGGGGGCTCCTCCCGCGCCGGCGGCGGAGTGGGCCCCCCTCGTCCCGTGCGCCGCTCGAAGAGCGGCGATTCGGGCGAGCGG
>JBKOVG010000037.1:0-17268 GCA_046723845.1 Candidatus Methylomirabilota bacterium
GACCACGTGCGCGACCTGGTCGTCGAGTCCTGGGTCCGCTCGGCCGCCGCCGGCGTGAACGCTGACACCGACCTCGCGCCGATCACGCTGGAGATCGCGTCGCTTGCCGACTACCGCGACGCTCACCCACTGACACGGGTCTTTCCGCTGCTGTACGACGTGCTCGGGCAGGCGGCCGAGGCGTGCGACAGCGTGATGGCGGTCGGCGACGCGGCCGGGCAGCTGCTCTGGGTCTGCGGACCTCCGCGGATCCTGATGCGGGCCGAGCAGATGAACTTCGTCGAGGGTGCGGCGTGGGACGAGGCGCACGCCGGCACCAACGCGCCCGGGACGGCACTGCGCCTCGACAGCCCCGTGCAGATCCGCGGCGCCGAGCACTTCGCGCGAGCAGTGCAGCGCTGGTCGTGCGTCGCCGCGCCGATCCACGACCCCGAGACCCATGCCGTGCTCGGCGTCGTCGACCTCACCGGCGGCGAGGACATCGCGAGCCCGCAGACCATGGCCATGGTGCGGGCGGCGGCGCGTATGGCCGAGGCGGAACTCGGCCGGCTTAACGCCGTCGGTCGCGTGCACCGCTTGATCGTGCCGGCACACCCGGGGCAGCAACGGCGCCTCGTGATCGACGGACTCGGCCGGCCGGACTGTCGGATCGACGACGGCGTCCGCTCGATCTGCCTGAGACCCCGGCATAGCGAGATCCTCACCGTGCTCGTCGGCTGTCCCGACGGGCTCACAGGTGAACAGCTCGCCATCGAGATCTACGGCGACGACGCCAACCTCTCGACCGTGCGCGCCGAGCTGACCCGGCTGCGCGCGCTGCTCGGCGAGGATGTACTCGATTCGCGCCCGTACCGGCTTCGGGTGTCCGCCGAGTGTGACTGGTTGACCGTCGAGGCGCATGTCGTCGCTGGGCGCCTCGGCGAGGCGATCCGCTGCTACCGAGGACCGTTGCTGCCGCAGTCGGACGCGCCGGGCGTCGTGCGACGCCGCCAGCGCCTGGAGAACCAGCTGCGGTCGGTGATTCTCGCCTCGGCCAGCCCGGACCTGATGATCGCGTGGACGCGCTCGCGTTGGGGCGCGGACGACCTTGAAATGTGGGAGCGGCAGGTGCACGTCCTCCCCGAGCGGTCACCGCTGCGGTCGATCGCCGACGCGGAGGTACGCCGCCTGCAACGCGAGTTTGGCCTGCCTGCGCTACGCGTCGTCCAGGCGAGACGCTGATCAAGGATGGCGAGCCGCCGCATGACCAAGACCGTGCTGATAACCGGATCCCCGGATCGGGTCGCCTCGCTGCGTAAGGCGTTCCAGGAGACCGGCGTCGACACAGTGACACTCGCCGAGTTGCGTCCCGGCACCCCCCCGCTCGACTACTACGTCCAGCTCGGGCAGAGTGTGCCGGCGCGCGGTGGGACGGTGGTGCGGCGCGTCCATGCATTCCTCACCGACGGTCTGCTCGAGCGGTTCCTGGTCGCGGAGCGGGTGATCCCGTTGCTGGCGCCCACGGCGACCGTGGTGCTCGTCGCGGGCAATCTCCCCGCCGAGGTCGCGGCGCCGGACGACCGGGCAGCGCGCCTGGCGATGCTGCGGGTGCTCGCCCACGCGATGCGCGCCGACCTGGTTCCGGCGCGGGTGTGGATCGGTGTCGTGACAGGCGGCCGCACGGACGAGCAGATCGTGACGTATGCGCTAAGCGGCGCGACGGATCCGCTGGCAGAACTCGGCGCGCCCGACGAGCCGGAGACGACGGACCGCAGTTACGAGGACTGGCGGATCGCGGTGCTGGGCTTGGCGCAAATCGAGACGTGACGACGCGGTAGCGTCGGGCGCGTGAGTGATGACGCGTGGGCGGCGCAGATCGAGGCGCTGGGCGCGTATATCCGCAGGCAGCGGCAGCTCGCGAACCTGTCGCTGCGGCAGCTGGCGGAGCTCACCACGCTGTCCAACCCGTACCTGAGCCAAATCGAGCGGGGCTTGCACGAGCCCTCGGTGCGGGTGCTCAAGCTGATCGCGGATGCGCTCGGCGTACCGGCGGAGACGCTGCTGGCGCAGGCCGGCCTGACCGACGAGCCTGACGACGACGCAGCGCCCGGCGTCGAGGCGGCGATCTGGGCCGACGAGCGGCTCAGCGACGAGGAGAAGACGGCGCTCATGGCCGTGTACCGCAGCATGGTCGGCGACAGCGGTAAGCCCCGGAAGCCCTAGCCCCGGGGCTCACCGGTTCGCGGGCGTCACTTCGCCGGCAGCAGTCCGGCCGCGACGGCGAGCACCTTCTCGGTGAATTGGCGCTGGTTGGCGAGGCTCTTCTCCGCGATGTCGAACGTGATGCCGACGAGCTCATCGACCTTCGGCAACGTGGCGACATAGTCGGACAGCGCCGGCACACCCGGGGTGATCGCCTTGACGGCATCGGCCCAGGCGGTGAACGCGTCGATCACTGCGTTTTGGCCGGAGCGGATCGTGCCCAGAACCTCTTCCTGGATGTCCGCCGGCTTGGTCTTGGTTGCGGTTGTCATCGTGGCCTCCTTGGGCGGTGCGCGGCTTTCCCGATGCGCTAAGTTTACAACGCGATCGCTTGGAATAGTTAGCGGATGAGGCGCGTCACTTCAGCCGTGGACGTACTCGCCGGGCGCGTCACTCCGCGGTGGATGCGCGGCGCTGCCCATCGGCGGTGGTGCGACCAGCTCACCTGCGCGCTCGCCGGTCCATTCGGCCCAGTCCTCCCACCAGGACCCAGTGGAGCGCAGCGCCTCGGCCCGCCAGGCGTCCGCCTCGGGGGGGTTGCCCCTAGCCGTCTCGTACCAGGCCTTCGGGTTCGGCGGGTTGACGATTCCCGCGATGTGGCCTCCGCAGGAGAGCACGTACCGGACGTCGCCGCCGAGCAACCGCGTCGCCCGGTACGACGCCCGCCACGGAACTATGTGGTCGTTGATCGCGCCGACGACGTAGGCGTCATTGGTGACGTCGCCGAGCTGGAGCTTCGTGCCGGCGATCGTCATCCCACCCTGGGTGAGCTGATTCTGGCCGTAAAGCGAACGGAGATAGAACGCGTGCATGGCGGCCGGCATGCGTGTGTTGTCCGCGTTCCAAGCAAGGATGTCGAACGCCGGCGGCGGCTCGCCAAGCAGCCACTCCGAGACGACGTAGTTGAAGATCAGATCGTTCGCACGGAGCACGTCGAACGTCTGTGCCATCTGCGCGCCCTCGAGGAAGCCGGTCCTGGCCATCCGCTTCTCGAGGCGCCGCACGACCTTCTCGTCGATGAACGCCCCGAGCGCACCCGGCTGGCTGTAGTCGAGCAACGTGTTCAGCAAGGTGATCGTGCCCAGGCGCTTGTCCCCGGTCTCGGCCAGGTGCGCCGCCGTGATAGCGGTCATCGTCCCGCCAAGGCACAGCCCGACGATGTCCACCACCGGCGCGCCCGTGATCTCAGTGATCACGTCGAGGGCAGCTCGGGGACCGTGGATCAGGTAGTCGTCCATGGTGATGTCGTGCATGGACGCGTCCGGATTGCGGTAGCTAATCGCGAACACGGTGCGCTGATGCTGCACCGCCCACTCGATGAAGCTGCGCTGCGGGGCCAGGTCCATGACGTAGTACTTGTTGATCCACGGCGGGCTGGCCAGCAGCGGCGAGGCGTGCACCCGCTTGGTCTGCGGCAGGTACTGGATCAGCTCCATCAGCGCGTTGCGGTACACGACCTTGCCTGCCGTGGCGGCGAGGTTGCCGCCCACCTTGAACGAGGTCGCTTCCACCTGCCGCGGACGCCCGCCGTTGTGCACGATGTCGGAGAGGAAGTTCCTCGCGCCCGCCGCGACGCTGCGCCCGCCGGTCTGCGCCGCACGCGTCAGCGCCGCCGGGTTGGTGAGCAGGAAGTTCGTCGGGGCCATCGCGTCAACGAGGAACGCCCACGCCAACGCGGCCTTTCCGTCGGCGATCTCGTCGCCGGCGCCGGCCGCCAACAGATCGTCGCCCAGCTTCGCGACCGCGAGGTACGCCTGTCGCAGGGCGAAGAAGCTCGCGTTCTCGGTCCAGGCCAGGTCGGCGAAGCGGCGGTCCTTCGGATCCTCCGGCAGTGGTGGCGCGATCAGCCAGCCGACCGCCCGAGCCGCCGCCGCCGGCACCACGCGCGTCAGCGCCGTCGCGAACGCCCGCACGGCGTCACTCACCTTGACCGGACGCGTGGCCGAGCGGCCCAGCACCGTGACCAGCGACAGGCCGAAGTCGGCGGGGTCGACGCGGCCGAGCACGTCCGCCTCCGGGCCCAGCGCGCCGGCCGCCTGTTCGGCCGCGCTCCAGGCCGCCGCTGGGTCGATCATGGCGTGCCCGCCGGCGCGTAGTAGCGCAGCAGGACATCGGCAACGCAACACGGCTTGCGGGCGCCGCGCACCTCGTACACCAGGTGCAGCTGGACCTGGACCGCGCCGTCGAGTGGGCGCGCCTCGGCCAGCGTGACCTGGGCACGCACCTGCGCCCCGATCGGCAGCGGCGCAGGGAAGCGGACCCGGTCGACGCCGTAGTTGACGATCATTGTCGCGTCGACGACCTCGAGGGTCTCCGCGATCAGCGCCGTCGCCAGTGACAGGGCCAGGTAGCCGTGCGCGATGGTCTGTCCGTAGGCGCCCTGTTCCGCGCGGACCGGATCGGTGTGGATCCACTGCATGTCGCGGGTCGCCGCGCCGAACGCGTCCGCGTCCGCCTGGGTCACCGTGTGCCACGCGCTGTCGCCCAGGACGTGTCCGACCAGCCCGGGTAGGTCGGTAGTCGTGACCCGGATCGGTGACGCGACCGAGACCTCGGTCACGACGACTCCCGCGTCGCCAACTCGTAGCTAAGCAGCATGAGGTTGCGCGGTCGGTCGAGATAGTCGACGGCGTGGTTGGCGAGTACGCCCTCGCAACGGAAGCCGAGCCGCACGAAGACGTGCTGCCTGCCGTACTGTTCCTCGATGACCTCGACGATGAGCTTGCGCAGCTCGAGCTCGCGTCCCGCCTCGATCACCGCGGACGCCAACGCGGTCCCGACCCCGCGGCGACGGTAGTCGGCACGGACCACGAGGGCTATGTCGCCGACGTGCCGCTTCCACCCCGGCAGCTGGCGCACGTTCGCGTAACCCACGATTTCGTCGCCCATCACGGCGACGAACTGCCGCCAGTTGCGGGCCTCGACCGCGTTGATCAGGCGGACGATGGTGGCCTCGGTCTGCAGGTCGATGTCGAGGTAGACCCAGTCGTTCTTGGGCAGCGCGGACCCGAAGGCGAGCAGAGCCGGCAAGTCTTGCTCGTCGAGTCTCCGGATCACCGGCTGGACGGGCGGCGGCGCGGTGATGTCGCGCACGATGCGGCTGGGCTGGTCGCTCACGTCGCTCCCACCTGGTCGTGGACGATGGTCGGATCCAGAGCGCGGGAGACGCGGACGGCCACATCACCGGGCTCACCGCTGCCGTCGACCTCGAGCAGCACCCCGGACTGCCGGTAATAGTCGGCGAGTGGACGGGTCTGCTGCTCGTACACGTCGAGGCGATGCCGCGCGGTCTCCATGTTGTCGTCGCTGCGCGTATGCAGGTCGCCGCCGCACAGGTCGCAGACCGCCTCGACGCGTGTCGGTGAGTAGAAGACGTTGTACGGCGCCTGGCACAGGACGCAGGTCTGCCGGCCGACGATCCGCCGCAGCAGTGCCTGCCGCGGGGCGGTCAACAGCACGACGGCGCCGATGCTCCGGCCGGTCCGCCCGAGGCGCTCGGTGAGCTCACCCGCCTGCGCCAGCGTACGCGGGAACCCGTCGAGCAGCGCGCCGCGGACGTCGCTCGTGTGGTCGAGCACCATGTCGACGACGATGCGGTCGGGGACCAATTCGCCGCGGTCGACGAACGCCTTGGCCATCAGCCCAAGTTCGGTCTCGTCCCGGATGTGCATGCGGAACAGGTCGCCACTGGCCAGATGGGTGAGTCCAGTGCGCTCGGCGAGCAGGGCCGCCTGGGTGCCCTTGCCCACACCCGGCGGTCCCATCAGGACGATGTCCACGGGCTAGATCCGCTCGATCGCCGCGGCGATGCCCTGCCCGCCGCCGATGCACATGGTGATCACCGCATAGCGCCCGCCGGTGCGGCGCAGCTCGTGCAGCGCCTTCACCGTGAGGATCGCCCCGGTCGCGCCGACCGGGTGGCCGAGCGACACGCCGCTGCCGTTGGGATTGGTACGCTCCGGCGGCAGGCCGAGTTCGCGCACCACCGCGAGCGCCTGCGCGGCGAACGCCTCGTTCACCTCGAACACCTCGATGTCGTCGACCTTCAGCCCGGTCTTGTCGAGCAGGTGCCGCACGGCCGGCACCGGGCCCATGCCCATGATGCGCGGTGCGACGCCGGCGTGGCTGTAGCCGACCAGCCGGCCCATCGGGGTCAGGCCGAGGTGTGCGGCGTAGTCCCCGTCGGCTACGACGACCGCCGCGGCCGCGTCGTTGATGCCGGACGCGTTGCCCGCCGTCACCGTCCCGTCCGCGGTAAAGGCGGGGCGCAACCGCGCCAGGTCCGCGGCGCTCACGTCGGGGCGGACGTGCTCGTCCGTCGCGAACTCGACGGCGCCCTTGCGGGTCGGCACGCTGACCGCCACGATCTGCTCGGCGAAGTAGCCGGCCGCGACGGCAGCCGCCGCGCGCCGGTGGCTCTCGACGGCCAGCGCGTCCTGGTCGTCGCGGCTGACGTGATAGTCGGTGGCGACGTTCTCCGCGGTCATGCCCATGTGGCAGGCGTCGAACGGGTCGGTGAGCGCACCCACCATGGCGTCGACGACGCCGCCGTCGCCCATGCGCTGCCCCCAGCGCAGCCCAGGCACCCAATAGGCGCCGCGGCTCATCGACTCCGCGCCGCCCGCCACGGCCACGTCGGCGTCGCCGAGCCGGACGGCCTGCGCCGCCGACACGATCGCCTGCAGGCCACTGCCGCACAGCCGGTTGACCGTGAACGCCGGAGTCTCGACGGGCAGCCCGCCGTTCACCGCAGCGACCCGGCCGAGATACATGTCACGAATCTCGGTGTGGATCACGTGGCCGAACACGGCGTGCCCGAACGCGTCGGGCGCGACGCCGCTCTGCGAGACGGCCTCACGCACCACCGTCGCCGCGAGGTCACAGGGCGGCACGTCTTTGAGGCCGCCGCCGTAGCGGCCGATCCCTGTGCGTACCCCGGACAGGAACACCACGTCGCGAGCCATCACATGTCCAATCCGCCATTGACCGCCAGCACTTGCCCCGTAACGTACGCGGCGCCGTCCGCGGCGAGGAACGCCACGGCGTGCGCGATCTCCTCGGGACGGCCCAGCCGAGCCAGCGGGATTTGCGCACGGACGCCGTCGAGCACCTTCTCCGGCACGGTTGCGACCATGTCGGTCGCGATGAAGCCCGGGGTCACCGCGTTCACCGTGATGCCCGGGCCGCCATCCAGCCGCCCCGACCGCTTCAACTGGAACGCCGCTTCGCGGGCCAGCGACTTGGTCAGGCCGAACAAGCCGGCCTTCGCCGCGGCGTAGTTCGCCTGGCCGATGTTGCCCATCTCGCCGATGACCGACGAGATGCTGATGATCCGGCCGGTTCCCCGCTCGAGCATGTGCGCCAGCGCCGGTTGCGACAAGTAGTACGCCCCGGACAGATCGACGTCGAGCACGCTCTGCCAGTCGGAGTCCGTCATCTTGGCGACGATGCGGTCGATCGTGATGCCCGCGTTATTCACGAGGATGTCCAGCTGGCTGTGGGTCTGGACGACCTCGGCGACCAGGCGGCGGCACTCGTCGGCGACACCGACGTTGCCCTTGTGCAGGCTGAATGTGATGTCGGGGAAGTGCTTGGTCATCTCCGTGAGCCACTGTTGCCCGCGGTCGGTGAGCCCCCGGTGACCGGCCGCGATGTGCACGCCCTCTGCGGCCAGGCGGCGGGTGATCGCCGCGCCGATGCCGGCCACTCCCCCAGTCACGAGCGCGACGCGGTGGCGGGCCATCAGTGGGCCTCGCCGTCGACCGCGATCCGCGTCTTCAGCGTGGTCACCACGGCCGGGTCGCCGAGGGTGGAGACATCGCCGAGTTCACGGCCTTCGGTCATGTCGCGCAACAGTCGCCGCATGATCTTGCCGGAGCGGGTCTTGGGCAGATCCGGCGTGAACAGCATCCGGTTGGGCCGGGCGAGCTTCCCGATGCGCTCCGCGACGTGTTCGCGCAGAGTGGCCTCGAGCTCCGGGCCGGCCTCGACGCCGCCGCGCAGTGTCACGAAGGCGACGATCGCCTGCCCGGTCAGCTCGTCGTGGACGCCGATCGCGGCCGCCTCGGCCACCGCCGCGTGCGAGACGAGCGCAGATTCGACCTCAGCGGTCGAGAGCCGGTGGCCGGAGACATTGATGACGTCGTCGATGCGGCCGATGATCGAGATGTAGCCGTCGTCGTCGCGCCGCGCCGAGTCCCCGACGACGTAGGTTCGTGGCCCGAATCGGCTGAAGTAGGTCTCGACGTATCGGTCGTCGTCGCCGTGCAGGGTGCGCAGCATGCTCGGCCACGGCTTGGTAAGGACGAGGATCCCTTCGTGGGAGCCGGCGTCGTTGCCGTCGACGTCCAGCAAGGCTGCGGATATGCCCGGCAACGGAAGGCCGGCCGAGCCGGGCTTCGCCGGCGTCAGGCCGGGCAGCGTGGAGATCATGATCGAGCCGGTCTCGGTCTGCCACCAGGTGTCCACGATCGGGCAGCGCTCGCCGCCGATGACGGCGTGGTACCAGAGCCAGGCCTTGGGGTTGATCGGTTCGCCGACCGTGCCGAGCAGGCGCAGGGACGAGAGGTTGTGCTTAGCCGGGTAGTCGGGGCCCCACTTCATGCAGGCCCGGATCGCGGTCGGTGCGGTGTAGAAGATCGTTACGCGGTAGCGTTCGATCAGATCCCACCAGATGTCCTTGTCCGGGTAGTCCGGGGCCCCTTCGAACATGACCGACGTGGCGCCGTTCGCCAGTGGTCCGTACACGATGTAAGAGTGCCCGGTGATCCAGCCGACGTCCGCCGTGCACCAGAACACGTCGGTGTCCGGATCGAGGTCGAACACCAGCGAATGCGTCGTCGCCACGCCAGTGAGGTAGCCGCCGGTGGTGTGCACGATGCCCTTCGGCTTGGCGGTCGAGCCGGACGAATACAGCAGGAACAAGGGATGTTCCGCGTCGAGCGGCTCAGCCGGGCAGACCGGATCAGCGGCGGCGAGCGCCTCGTCGTAGAACACGTCACGGCCTGCGATCATCTCGCACGGCACCCCGGTCGTCCGCACGACCAGCACGGTGTGCAGGTTGGTCAGATGGGCGACGGCGGAGTCCACCTGCGACTTGATCGGGCTCGTCCTGCCCTTGCGGCGCGCGCCGTCGACCGTGATCAACGCCTTCGCCCGGCTCACCTCCAGGCGCTCGGCCACCGACGTCGCGGCGAACCCGCCGAAGACCACCATGTGCGGAGCGCCGATGCGGGCACACGCGAGCATCGCCACGACGACCTCGGGGATCATCGGCAGGAAGATGCCGACGACATCGCCCTTCCCGACTCCGCGGTCGCTTAGGGCATTGGCCAGTCGTTGCACCTCGGCGAGCAGTTCGGCGTAAGTGATCGTGCGCTGCTCACCCTCTTCGCCATGCCAGTAAAAGGCCACCTTGTCGCCGCGGCCGGCCTGGACGTGACGATCCAGGCAGTTGTACGAGGCGTTGAGCTTGCCGTCGGCGAACCAGGTGAAGAACGGCGGGTGGCTGTCGTCCAAGCCGGTCTCGAACGGCATCGCCCAGTCGAGACGCTGGCGAGCTTGTTTGCACCACCACGCCTGGGCGTCGACGGCCGCGCCGTAGACGCTCGCGTCGGTGACCTTGGCCCGCTCGGCGAAGTCAGCCGATGGGGGAAACGAAGCGACCTCGAGAAGGTCGTCGAGATGCTGCTCCAAGCTGGTGTGGGGACCGGTCATCATGCTCCTCGAGTTCGGCACGCGACAGCGTGAGCGGCCAGCGTATGGGCGCGCGTCGGCGTGGCGTCACTGCCCAACGGGCCCATATATAGGGCCGTTGGGCTGTGCCGTACCTAGCCGTTCGGAGAGGGCCGCCAGGCGTGGCCGTAATCATGGGACCTAAGGCCCTTGCGCCGGCAGGCGGTTTGTCCCTGCTTGCTGGCCAGCGTCGTGCGAAGGTGGAGCCTGAGAGGATGCAGCCTTGCACCTGGCCGGCCAGAGCGCGCGGCTCGCCGCCCTGGCCGAAGCGCGTCGCGTGCTCAAACTCGGCGGTCAGCTCGTCGTGGTCGAACACGTCCGCGGCGAAGGCAAGCTCGCCCGCCGGCAGGACCGCTGGGACTCGGTGTGGTCCCGGTTCGGCGCGGGATGTCATCCCAACCGAGACACCCGCGCGGCGATCGAGCGCGCCGGGTTCACCTTCGACGAACTGGAGCAGTTCGCTGAGCTGCCCCGCTGGGTGCTCACCCGAACCATGCTGCAGGGCACGCCACCCGGTAGCGCCGCATCCAATCTTCATCGAAGGCGTCACATGACGTCGAGTTCGGCAAACATGCCGCTGGCGTAGTGGTTCGTCAGATTGCAGACGAGTTCGTAGCGTCCGGGGGAGAGGGTGAGCGTGACCCAACCGGTTGCGCCTGCTTTGATGCCCTCGCCTGCTCCGACGGCGCAGCTGTGGGATGCTTCGCCGAGGCTGCCCGTCTCATCGACACGACCGTCCGCGCCGACGGCCCGCGACCCGATGGGTGCATTCGCGGTCAGCGGCAGAACGACGAGCTCGTGAGTGCGCGAGCCGACGTTATGCACGAGCAGGCTGACCACACCGGCGGGTACGGTGGCCGGCTCGGCGAACAGCCGCATCGGTCCGGACCCGCTGCCCATCATCGCCATGTCCATTTCGCTGACCTGCACCACTGTCCCGGAGAGGTGCGGCGTGGCGCAGCTGCGGCTGGTGAACACACCCGAGGCCGCGGCCATAGCCACTGTGCTGCCGGCGGCGAGCACTAGCGTTGCCGCGCCGGCGGCGAGCAGTTGCCGCCACGTCAAAGCACGCATCACAGCAGTCCTTCCATGTCGGCGCAGACGCGGGTTACTGACAGGGCAGGCCGTCCCACCCGGCGGCGCCGTCGTGCATGCCGAGGTTGTGCTGGCCGGAGAATCCCATTGTTTGGGCACACTGGCGCACGTGTTGACCGAAGTTCGCGGGCGCGGTGTCGGTGGTGGCCCCGGCGGCGGGAGCGAGGGCGAGGACGGCGCCGGTGAGCAGTCCTGCGGCGGTGGTGGTGGCCAGGAGGTGGCGGATTCGCATGACGGTCTCCTTCGTCCGCGGTTAGCGGTCTGGCGAGGGCGGTTCTGAGTTCGTTCAGGTGTGCTGGGGCGTCGGTGACGGCGAGGGGGTTGGCCGAAGGGCGGATTGCGCCTTCGGGTGGTTGCGCCGGCCGACCTCGGCGATCCAGTGCCACCAGCTGATTCGCTGCTCGAGGTAGTAGTCGACTGATAGTCGCGAGGGTCCTTGGTAGTAGGCGAAGCCGAGCAGGGCGGCGAACACTAGCGCGTAGATGATCGCGGTGCCGATGTCGGACGATCCTGAGGTGTACGGCCCGCCGAAGCCTTCCGCGGTGCCCCAGATGAGCAGGCTGAACACGATCGCCGCGGTGTAGGTGATCTTGCGGGCGAACCCGACGATCACTGCGGCCGCGATCAGAGTCTCGGCCAGCGCGACCAGGTTGGCGAACACGTACGGGTGTGGGTGCTGCCAGTTGACCCAGAACCGGAACCACGGCTTGAGCCATCCTGGTTGCCCGTCGGCCTCTCCCATGATCGTGTCCATGTACCCGGACCGAAATCCTGGTAGCCACTTCAAGATCGCATCGATCAGCCAGATCACCCCGAAGCCGACCCGCAGCGCGGTCTTGGGCCAGCAACTGAACGGGTGGGGCGCGGCCGACTGCGTCTGCGTACCGGCCATCACGCACCTCCTCGGAAAGCGCCCGCCGGCCTCCCCGACAGGTCTTGTACTAGTCAGGCTGCGCGTCTATACGGGCGCGGGGTAGGGCCGATGACCTGCCTGGGACAGGACCTAAACCCATACCCCATGTGGGTACCTGAGCACAAGTTGAAGACATACCCCGGGCAGGTATCCAGGCCGCGGGCCGACTCAAAGGGAAACGAGGTGACCCAGCCGCCGTAGCCGACCAGGCCGTCCAGCACGGCGGGCGAGAGCCACCAGGGCGTGGCGGCCGTGACCTGGTGGCGACGAAGGGTCAGCACGGCGTCGCGCGGTGTGGCGAACTCCGCGGCGCTGGGATCACGTCAGGGATAGGAGAACACCCGTGTTCCCGCCTCGATGGCGACCGTGATTGAGGTGGAGAATGACAGCACGTCCACGATCACCAGGCACATGCCGGGGGTGTGCACAGAATGCCGTGGCCCAGCACCGCACGCATAGTCGGCTTCACCTCGCTGGTCAGCGTGACACGCGTCCGGCCTTCGGTAACGGACGATGTCGGGTCGCGAGCCAACCTCGACCGACACAGCATCAGCAGCGGAATAGCTCGACCTCGGCGGCAAGGTCATCGTTGGCTCCCTGTTGGCGGTGCCACTCTGCGCGATCAAGGTCACCATTGGTCTGCAGCGCGTTGGCCGCCGCCCGGTGGGCTTCGGCGGCCCGGCGGTAGGCGTCTGCCGCGACCCGCCGTGCGTGCGCCGCGTTGACCGCGGCCTGCGCGGCGGCATCGGCAGCGCCGCGTACGTCCTCGATCGTTGCCGGCGCACCGGATCGCAACCGCTGAATCCACGCGCGCAGCTGCATCACCCGAAGCGCTGCCTGCCGCGTACGGACCTGCGGTCGGGCAACTCGCTCGCCCGCCATGCCGGCAGACAACACCATTCCGAGCAGCGCCGAGAGTGCCCAACGTCCCGCACTGGATCGACATCGAACGCGCCCCCAACGCGAATCGGTGTCACCCTGACCGGCATCGCCGATGACGCCTCACCGCGACCCGCGAAATTCGACCAGGTCGTCGTCGAGCGCGAAGTCGCGTGCGGAGTCGTAGTCCTCGACGCCCTTGACCGACTCCTCGATCAGCGACACAAGCCGGTCGGCGAACGCCGGTAGCCGCGGATCGTCGGCCTCCCAGTCGGCCGCCTCGACGAGGTCGGAGGTAGATCGGCGGTGACAGCCGGGGTATCGGTCTGAGCGTGCTTCAGCGCCATCAGCGTCGGCATCTGCTCGGAGAGCTGGGCCGCCACCAGCATCCAGGCATCGCGCTCCAGTTCGATCGCCCGCTTCGGGAGCTCGAGCTGGCGGAGCCGGTCCAGATATGCCACCGCCTCCGGCGGCAGGCCAGGCTGTCACCGGCCGCAAGCTGCGCGATCCGCTCGCGGTAGCAGGAACGGCTCAAGTTCGGCACCGCCGTCGCAAGCCCGACTCCTAATCTCTGGAGGTGCGAGCAGGAGGACCAGCGCTAGCACACGACTGGACGTCGCTCCTGGAACCGGGTGTCGTCTGGTGCATCGATACATCCCGGTCCGCGTCCCATTGCCGATCCTCACCCTGGCCCGGGACTATCCCCACCACTGCCACGGCGTGTCGCGGGGCACCGCGATCCGCCGTCCGGTCAGCACCGACGGCAGGATCCGGACGTAGTGGGTCTTGGCACCGGGCGCCCACGGGTACAGCGACAGCTGGCGCACGCGCGCCAGCTCATCCGGGTCGGTGATTTCGCTGGCCTCGCCCCGGACCAGGACGCTCCAGCCGGTGCGCGTTGCCTCATCAGCCCCGTCGACCTCGAATGCGACAGGCGCGCCGCGGCCGGCAGCGTCCAGCTTGGTCCCCTCGCCGCTACGAAACACCACGGTGTGGCGGTCCAGGACGAAGTTGACCGGAAAGGCGATCGGCCCACGATCGTCGACCAGCACGACCCGCCCCAGGTGCTGCCCGGCTAGCAGCCCGAGGCACTCGGACTCCGTCAGCTCCTGCCAGCTGACCTCCGACATGAGACTCACCTCCTCACCACCTGCGGGGTACCCCCGCCGAGGCGCACGGAGTCACACCGCGTCGCCCACCGTCCAGGTCAAGGATCGTCCACCACATCCGGGAAGGCATGGGCCTAACGGCCCTCTGTCCTCGAGCACGTTGCCCTGCCGCGAAGCTCTGCGCTCCCGTGTCGGAAATGATCACGCTCATCTGCTGCACCGACTGGGCCCGCCAAGAGCTCCAGCATCTCGACGCCGCGACAGGCCGCAGCAATCACCGACGCCGCGATGCGGCCCACGTCCATATCCTCAGCGACGTCCGCCGCCGCGGTCGCACCACCTCAGCGTAGGAACCCGACCAGCATGCCCGATACTGCAGATCGGGCCCGCGCGGCTGGCGGCGGCCCTTGGTTGAGGAGATCTTCGCCTGTGTAGCGGAAGGGCCGCAGCCCACAATTCTTGGACGAGAGGTGAGAGATGGGTGCATTCTTCCGCCTGCCAGCGACCGGGTCATGTTCTTCGACGCCGTGCGGTCGTTCCGCCACCGCCGCCGCCGCGTGGATCGCCTATGTCCAGCTCGCCAGTGTCGTCGTGGTGGGAGGGTAGTAAGCGCTACCCCGTGTACCAGTCGATCTGACGGGCGTACTTGGAGTGCGCCAGTAGTCCAGCCGCACCACCGCGCAGGAGAGAGAGGGGACACCGATGCGAGCGGATGAGATCATGACCCGGTCGGTTGTCACCGTGCGGCCGGGCACGCCGGTGCGGCAGGCCGCGGCGTTGATGGCCGAACACGGCATCACCTCGCTGCCCGTGCTCGACGAGGACGACCGGGTGGTTGGGATCGTCAGCGAGGCCGACTTGCTGCGTGATCGGATGCCGCACGATCCGCGCAGTCATCTACGTCTCGAGTCGCGCGAGCAGCCTGACCCGGCGCGCCGGGTGGAGCAGGTGATGACCAAGGTTGTGGTCTGCCTGGGTGAGAACGCTGACACCGCGGACCTGGCCGCGGTGATGTTGGACAACAACGTGCGCGCGGTGCCCATCGTTGACGGCGCCCGCCTGGTCGGCATCGTCAGCCGCCGCGACCTGTTGCGGACCCTGCTGCGCGATGACGCCGCGATCAGATCCGAGGTGACCGGGCGCCTGGATGACTATGCCGGTGAACATGACCGTTGGACGGTTGCCGTCGACGGCGGCGTGGTGAGCGTCCGGGGCCGGTTCGACGACGACACGCAGCAACAGATCGTGACGGTGCTCGCGCGCACCGTTCCAGGCGTCCTCCGCATCCATACCCACGCGCATCGCTGGGGCTGAGGGTAAGCAACGACCGAACCATGAGGGCCACGCCGAGCGAGGATCCCAGTCCGGCCATTCGCTACCGGAGGGCGCTTGGCAGCTGGGTAGTCGCCTATATTGTCGTGACGCTTCTCGGAAGCGGTCTGTTCTTCCTCATTGCTGCGATTCAGGACACCGGCTCGAGCACCCACCCCCTCCAGAATCTGTCGTACGCACCTCGGCGGGCCGCGCAGCCAGGCAACGGCTGCAAAGCACCAGCCGCGTGGCCCTGGCCGAGGCATACAGCATCGGCCCACCATGGCCGCTTAGCCGCCGGCATCTGGACGGCACTGTAGGACGTGGAATCGGCGACCGGTGATCTCGTCGGGCGCAACCCGCACAAAGCGAGGCTTCGGCGTCGCGGTCCATGCGAACAACGGGAACGCGAGATCGTCGAGAAGCTCGTGCATGGGTATCTCCGCTGCGTGTCCCTTGATCACGACGCTCCATGCGGTGCCGGATTCGGCGTCGTAGCCGTCCACCTCGAATGCGACGGCCGAATCAACGAACAACGCGAACAGCTTCGTTCCTTCCGCGGTGCGGAACACGATCGTCTGTTGGTGGACGGCGTAGTTGACCGGGAAGATGTCTGGATGCCGATGGACTGACACAGCCAGCCGCCCGACCTCCTCACCAGCGAGCAGCTCCCAGCAGCTCTGCGTGTCCAGAACCGTGATCCCGCCGTCCGTGGCGCTGGTCATGACGCGAGTGTCGGCGCATGGTCGCCGAGTCGACAGGGCCTCTGGTCCTAAGGCGCCAGAGCCAAGTGGACTACAAATTCGTCATCTCTAACGAGGCGTCGCCATCGGGCATCACACACAGCATCCTGGCGGGGCGATCCAGCGGACTCCCCAGCGGCCCCGGGCGAGATGATCACGCCGATATCGAGTGCCCGAGATCAGCACGATCGCGCGCCACGCTGTAGTTGCGGACGTCTAGTCGGGCGCGGCCGGAGCGACAAAAATTGCGATTCCTTGTTGGCTCGGCGTGCGCTTACCGTCGACGCGGTCACGCTCGACCAGGCCGAACGACCGTTATCGACGGTCGACGCCGGCATCCTGCGCGCTGAGTGGCAGATCCTGTTAAGAGCGAGGCCCTCTAGGTTTTGGGGTCGCGCGACGCAGGTGACGAGAGCGCCGATCGCAATGAGGGCGGCGCCCAACGACCCGAGTGCAGCGAGAGCCGCGCCGGTCGCGGCCAAGGGGGGTTGTGACTGTTGGGACTGGCCGATCGGCGGCGGACAGGGGAAGGTGATCTCGTCGGTGAGCACGGTGTGGGCGGTATCGCCCACTGCGAAGCTGACCACGTCCCGATCGGCACATACATCGTCCAGCTAATATCTGTGCCCCTTACAGGTGTCCCTTCGCGGCGCGGAGATGGGTCGAAGGTCCCTGGCGCTCGGGATGGCCCCGCGGGACAGTGGGCCTTGATCGAGGCCGACGATCGGCAACGAGCTGGTCCCGGCCGACCGGCTCGACGAGGAGATCGTGATGATGTACTACGGCGACCACATGAGCGGCTGGGGTTGGTTCGCTATGTCTGTGGGCACGATCCTGTTCTGGGGGCTGGTGATCACCGCCATCGTGTTGCTGGTCCGCAATATCAACAAGGCTGAGCGGCCCAGCCAGTCACCGCGTACCCCGGAACAGTTGCTTGCTGAGCGGTTCGCGCGCGGCGAGATCGACGAGACCGAATACCAGCAGCGGCTAGCCGCCCTGCTAGAGCACGCCCGATCATAACCGCGTACCACGGCGCGCACGTCGCGACTGGCACGCCGTGAACATCAGCCGCGGCGCCCCATCTGGGACTTAAGGCCATACCCCTCACCGGTATCTCCAGGCGCACCAAGTAAGACGACACGAATACCCCTACTCAGGGTTGCCCACAGCTGCCGTTGAATGCCGCCGATCCACCGGTCTCCCTCGCCGCCGACGATCACCAGGCGGCCGCGGGGAGTAAGGG
>JBKOVG010000112.1:0-9989 GCA_046723845.1 Candidatus Methylomirabilota bacterium
GGAAGAGGTCGAGGGTGCGGTACCATGACCGGGCCATGACGACCGCCGCCCCCACCCGCGCCCTCGCGTCCGACATCGATCCCGTCCGCTTCGAGGTCGTCCGCAACGCGCTCCTCGCCATCACCGAGGAGATGGGGGCGACGCTCCGGCGCGCCGCCTACTCCACGAACATCAAGACCCGCGGCGATTTCTCCTGCGCGTTCTTCGACCGCGACCTGCGCACCATCGCCCAGGCCTTCGCCCAGCCCTCGCACCTGGGCTCGCTCGCCCACATCGTGCCGCGGGCCATCGGCGACTACGGCGCCGATCGCCTCGCCCCGGGCGACGGCATCCTCATCAACGATCCCTACCTGGGCGGCGTGCACCTGAACGACATCACCCTCATCACCCCCGTCTTCCACGAGGGCACGCTCTTCGGCTATGTGGCCAACATCGCCCACCACGTGGACGTGGGCGGCGGCGCCCCGGGAAGCATCGGCGTGTCGAGCGAGATCTACCAGGAAGGGCTGGTCATCCCGCCCGTGCGCTTCGTCAAGGACGGCCAGATCGACCGTGACCTCTTCGCCATAATCCGCTCCAACTTCCGGGGCACGCGCGAGATCTCGGGCGACTTCCGCGCCCAGACCGCGGCCAACCGGCTCGGGGCGCAGCGGATCGAGGCGCTGGCCGCCCAGCACGGCGTCGTCACCCTGCAGCAGTACCTCGACGAGCTCCTGCGCTATACGGAGCGGCGCACGCGCGCAGCCTTCGCGGAGTTCCCCGACGGCCGCTTCAGCGCCGACATGCTCATGGACGGCGACGGCGTCAGCGACGCCCCCGTGAAGCTCACGGCCACCGTGACCATCCAGGGCGGCCGCCTCACCGTCGATCTCACCGGCTGCGACGACCAGCGCAAGTCGCCCACCAACGCCACCTCGTCGCAGAGCTACTCGGGCGTGGTGTACGTGCTCAAGTGCCTCATCGACCCGGACATCCCGGTGAACGACGGCTTCTATCGCCTCATCGACATCCGGAGCCGGCCCGGCTCCGTGGTGGACGCCCAGCATCCCGCCGCGGTGGCCGCGGGCTGGGAGATCGCCATGCAGCTCTGCGATCTCCTGTTCAAGGCGCTCGCCCCCGCCCTCCCCGAGCGCGTGGTGGCGGGGACGAAGGGCTGCGTGTGCAACATCGCCTTCGGTGGCATCAATCCGACGTCCGGCGAGTACTTCACCTACTACGAGACCATCGCGGGCGGCTACGGCGCCACCCTCACCACCGACGGCATGGACGCCGTGCAGGCGCACTTCCAGAACACGGAGAACGCGCCCATCGAGGAGACCGAGGCCAACTATCCCGTGCGCATCCTGCGCTACGCCCTCATCGAGAATTCGGAGGGCGGCGGGCGCCACCGCGGCGGACTCGGCGTGCGCCGTGACTACGCCTTCCCCGGCCACGAGCCGAGCTTCTCCATCCTCTCGGACAAGGCGCGCTACGCGCCGTGGGGCCTCTTCGGCGGCGGGGCGGCGCGGCCCGCGAAGTACATCCTGAACCCGGACACCGCGGGAGCCCGCGCGCTGCCCTCGAAGATCACCTTTCAGCTGGCGCCGGGCGACGTGGTTAGCGTGCAGACGCCGGGCGGCGGGGGGACGGCGGCGGCCCTCGAGCGCGACGCCGAGCGGGTGGCCACTGACGTCGCCCAGGGCAAGATCTCGGCGGAGCGCGCGCGGACGATCTACGGCGTGGTCGTGGACCCAACCTCCCACACTCTCGACGCGGCGGCGACCGAGGCCGCGCGCGCCGCCCTCCGCTCGTCGTAGCGCGCCATGCCCATCCCCCGGCAGGCCTTCGAGCCCGATCGCGAGGGGCCGCTGCGGGGCGTCCGCGTGCTCGATTTCTCCCGTCTCGTGGCGGGCAACATGCTGAGCCTCCAGCTCGCCGACTTCGGCGCGGAGGTGGTCAAGGTCGAGTCGCCCGGGCGGGGCGACACCCTACGCGACTGGCGGGAGGCGGGGGTGAGCGTGCACTGGAAGGTGTACGCGCGGAACAAGAAAAGCATCACCCTCGACCTCAAGGCGCCGGAGGCGCCCGGGATCATCCTCGACCTCGTGCCCCACTTCGAGGTCATGATCGAGAGCTTCCGCTTCCGCTACCTCGAGCGCCTCGGCGTAGGTCCCGACACGCTCCTCGAGAGGAACCCCAGGCTCGTGCTCGTGCGCGTCTCCGGCTTCGGGCAGACGGGGCCGTACTCGAAGCGCCCGGGGTTCGGCACCCTCGTCGAGGCCATGTCGGGCTTCGCCTCGCGCAACGGGTTCGAGGACCGCGAGCCCGTGCTGCCTCCCCTCGCCATGGCCGACATGATCGCGGGGCTGTCGGGGGCCATGGCCACGGTGATCGCCGTGCGCAACGTGGAAGTCAACGGCGGCCGCGGCCAGGTCATCGACCTGAGCCTCCTCGAATCGATCTTCTCGATCCTCGGCCCCGAGGCCGCCATCCACAAGCTCTCGCGCAAGATCCGCCGGCGCGTGGGCAGCGCCTCCGAGGGCACCTCGCCGCGCAACGTCTACCCCACCAGCGACGGCGGCTGGGTCGCCATCTCCGCGTCGACCCAGGCCATGACCGAGCGGCTCTTCCACGCGATCGGGCGCGACGATCTGAATCAGAACCCCGCCTTCAAGACCAACACCGAGCGCGTGAAGCGGCGCGAGGAGGTCGACGCGATCGTGGGCGGCTTCATCAAGCAGCGGACGCTCGCCGAGGCCATCCGCTTCTTCGAGGACGCCGAGGTCACGGCCGGGCCCGTGTACGACATCGGTCAGTTCCTCGAGGATCCTCACGTGCAGGCGCGCGGCATCGTGGTGGAGATGCCCGACGACGAGATGGGCGCGGTGCCCATGCACGCCGTGGTGCCGCGGCTCAGCGGCACGCCCGGACCGCTCCGCTTCCCGGCGCCCGGGGTGGGTCAGCACAACCGTGAGATCTTCTCCCGCATCGGCTACTCCGAGGAACGCATCGACACGCTCATCCGGAACGGGATCATCTGACGATGGCCGCCCCGTTTGCCCGCCGCTCGTCCCTCATCCTGCCCGTCAACGTTCGGCGCTTCGTGGAGAAGGCCTACGATCGCGGGGCGGACGCCATCGTCCTCGACCTCGAGGACTCGGTGCCGATCCAGGAGAAGGCGAGCGCGCGGCAGCTCGTCAAGGATGCCCTGCCCTTGGCCGGCCGCGGCGGGGCCGAGGTGCTCGTCCGCGTGAACAACGACCCCGCGCTCCTCACCGACGACATCGATGCCGCCGTGCATCCCGGGCTCGACGGCCTCTCGATCCCCAAGGCGGAGTCCGCCGCCCAGATCCACGCCATCGTGGCCCAGGTCGAGCGCCTCGAGAAGAGCCGTGGCCTCCCGCCCGGCCACCTGCGGCTGTCCCTCGCCCTCGAGACCCCGCGCGGCTTTCTCGCCGTAGAAGAGATCGCACGCTCGAGCGACCGCATCGCCACCATGAGCATCGGCGTCGAGGACTACTGCCTCGAGCTGGGCGTGGAGCCCTCCGCGGATGGCATCGAGCTCCTGTATCCCGTGGCTCACCTCGTCACCGTCTGCAAGGTCGTCGGGGTGCAGCCCACGGGGCTCGTAGGCAGCATCGCGGGATTCCGCGATCTGGCCGTCTTCGAGCAGGCGGCCCAGCGGGCGCGCCAGCTCGGCTGCGAGGGCGCGGGCTGCATCCATCCCGACCAGGTCACCGTCCTGAACCGCGTCTTCACGCCCGATCCCGCCAAGGTGGAGCACGCGCGGCGCGTGGTGGAGGCCTTCGAGGAGGGCGTGCGCCGCGGGACCGCTTCCGTCAGCCTCGACGGCCGCATGGTCGACGTGCCCGTGTACAAGCGCGCGCAGGTCGTTCTCGCCCGCGCCCGAGTGATCGAGGAAACGGAGCAGCGCAAATCGCAGGCCCTCGCCCGGAGCGCGTGATCCCATGACGACCTGGCGCGTGGGCATCGACATCGGAGGCACCTTCACCGACGCGGCGCTGGTCGACGGCGAGACGGGCCAGGTGCGCGTGGTCAAGGTCCTCACCACCCCCGACGATCCCGCCCGGGGCTTCATGAGCGCCCTCGAGCGCGGCCTCGAGGAATGCGGGGCCGGCGGCCGAGACGTGGCGGCGGTCGTCCACGCCACCACCGTGGCCACCAACGCCATCATCGAGGGCAAGACCGCGCGGGTGGGCATGCTGGTTACCCGCGGCTTCCGCGACATCCTGGAGATCGGCCGGCAGATCCGCTCGCGCCTCTACGACGTGCACCTGCAGAAGCCCGCGCCCCTCGTGCCGCGGCGCTGGAGCCTCGAGGTGAGCGAGCGGCTCGACGCCGACGGCGCGGTGCTCGAGCCCCTCGACGCCGAGGAGGTGCGCGCGGCGGTGCGCCGGCTCCGCGGAGAGGGAGCGGAGGCAGTGGTGATCTGCTTCCTGCACTCCTACGTGAATCCCGCGCACGAGCGGACCGCCGCGGCCATCGTGCGCGAGGAGATGCCGGGGGTCTGGCTGTCCGTGTCGTCCGAGGTCTGCCCGGAGTTCCGCGAGTACCTGCGCGGCAGTACGGCCGCGGTGAACGCGGCGGTCATGCCCATCGTGTCGCGCTACGTGGACGCGCTCGAATCGCGCCTCGCCGCCCTCGGAGCCACCGCGCCCTTCTACGTGATGCAGTCCAACGGCGGCGTCATGACCTCGGCCTCGGCCAAGGAGCGACCCGTCTACATGGTCGAGTCGGGCCCGGCCGCGGGTGTCATCGCCGCGGGCGCGGTGGCCGCGCCATACCGCTACGCCAACGTGCTGTCCTTCGACATGGGCGGCACCACGGCCAAGGTTGGGCTGATCCAGGACGGTCAGCTCAAGCTCTCCACCGAGATGGAAGTGGGCGCGCAGGCGGTGACGCCGCTCGGTGAGGGCCGCGGTGGCGGCTATCCGGTGCGCACGCCGGTGATCGACCTCGTGGAAGTCGGCGCGGGCGGTGGCAGCGAGGCGTGGATCGACGCGGGCGGCGCTCTTCGCGTCGGTCCGCGCAGCGCAGGGGCGCGGCCGGGCCCCGCCTCCTACGGCTTGGGCGGCGTCACGCCCACCATCACCGACGCCAACCTGGTCCTGGGCCGGCTCGACCCGGCCTTCTTCCTGGGCGGCGAGATGGCCCTCGATGCCGACGCGGCCCGCCGCGCCATTGCCGAACATGTGGCGGCGCCGCTCGGCATCGATCCCCTCGCCGCGGCCAGCGGCATCGTGGAGATCGCCAACGCGCACATGATCGGCGCCATGCGTCTCGTCTCCGTCCAGCGCGGCTACGATCCGCGGGACTTCGTGCTCGTGGCCTTCGGAGGCGCCGGTCCCCTGCACGCCAACGCGCTGGCGCGCGAGCTTGGCATTCCCACCGTGCTGGTGCCGCCGAGCCCCGGCATCGCCTCCGCGCTGGGCATGCTCGCCACGGACATCCGCCATGAGTTCGTGGCCACGCGCCGGCTCCGCCTCGACGCCCTCACACCGGCGGCCCTGGAGGTCCTCTTCGCCGAGTTCGTCGCGGAAGGTGAAACGCGCCTGACGCGCGACGGCGTCGCCCTCGCCAACCGGCGCATGCAACGCAGTGTCGATCTCCGCTATCACGGGCAGTCGTTCGAGCTGTCGATGACGGTGCCGCCTGGCCCGCTCTCCGCCGCCGACGTCGCGCGGCTGGCCGAGCAGTTCCACGCTATGCACGAGCGCGCCTACGGCTACGCCGCGCCGGAGGATGCCGTGGAGCTGGTGAACGTCCGCCTCGCCGCGGTGGGCGTGACTCCGAAGCCTCGGCGGGCGCCCCTACCCGCGGGAGGGCCGACGGCCACGCTCGCGCAGAAGGGCCAGCGCGCGATCTGGTTCGCCGAGGCGGGCGGCTTCCAGACCGCCGCCGTGTTCGACCGCGGAAAGCTCCTGCGTGACAACATGCTCGCAGGTCCCGCCATCGTCGAGGAGCCGGACGCGAGCACGCTCGTTCATCCCGGCTGGACGGCCACCGTGGACGAGCACGGCAACCTCGTCCTCGGTCCCTCTTCGCGCTGACGCTAAAACCCGAGTGGCGGGCGACCGTTGCCCATCGCACCCGCCCACGCTAGACTCCGCTCGCTACGGGCGGCATTGAGTACATGGATATCGCGATCGTCGGCGGCGGCATCGGCGGGCTCACCCTCGCGCTGGCTCTCCACCAGCGCGGCCTCTTCTGCCGCGTGTACGAGAGCGCTCCCGAGGTGCGCGAGCTCGGCGTGGGCATCACCCTCCTCCCCCACGCCATGCGTGAGCTGACCGCCCTCGGGCTCGGCGACGCGCTGGCCAGCCAGGGCATCGAGAACCGCGAGAGCTGCTTCTTCAACCGCTTCGGCCAGCTCATCTATTCCGAGCCGCGCGGCCGAACCGCAGGCTACCCCGTCCCCGAGGTGGGCATCCATCGCGGGCGCGCGCATCTCGCGCTGTGGAGGGCGGCGACGGAGCGGCTGGGCGCGGCCCGCGTGCTCACCGATCACCAGTGCCTCGGCCTCGACCAGAGCGACCGCGAGGTGACCCTGCACTTCCGCTCCACGGCCACGGGCGCGCCGCGCGCGTCCGTCACCGCCGACGTCGTCGTCGCCTGCGATGGCGTCAACTCCGCGGTCCGCCGGAAGTTCTATCCGGGCGAGGAGCTCTGCTTCGGCGGCATCAACACGTGGCGCGGGGTCACGCGCATGAAGCCGTACCTCACCGGCCGGAGCTACGTGCGGGTCGGCTCGATCCAGAACGGCAACCTCGTGATCTATCCGATCGTCGACGACGTCGACGGCCAGGGGCGGCAGCTCATCAACTGGACGGCCCAGGTCGCGCAGCCCGCCTACGACAAGAACGACTGGAACAAGCCGGGCCGCCTGGAGGATTTCCTCCCCATCTTCGCGAGCTGGACCTTCGACTGGCTCGACGTGCCCGAGTTGCTGCGTCGCTCGGACGTCATCTTCGAGTACCCCATGGTGGACCGGGACCCTGTGGATCGCTGGACCTTCGGCCGCGTCACCCTGCTGGGCGACGCCGCGCACCCGATGTACCCGCGCGGATCCAACGGAGCGGCCCAGGCCATCCTCGACGCCCGCGACCTCGCCGATCGCCTCGCCGCGGGGAGCGAGTCCGGGGCCGCCCTCCAGGCCTACGAGGCGGCGCGCTCGGGGCCGACGGCGCGCGTGGTCCGCACCAACCGCGAGCATCCGCCCGACTATCTCATCCGCCGCGTGGAGGAGCTGGTGGGCGACGTCCCCTTCGACGACCTCGACCGCTACATCACCCGCGCCGAGCTCCAGCAGCTCTCGGAGAACTACAAGCGCATCGCCGGCTTCTCCCGCGACGACGTGGCGAGATAGGCCTTAGCGGCGCTCCACCTCGGTCACGCCGTCCTTCAGCACGAGCCGGATCCGCTGCGGGTCCTGGAGGATCTTCAAGTCCGCCAGCGGATCGCCGTCGACGACGACCAGGTCGGCTCGTTTCCCCTTCTCCACGGTGCCGATCTCGCGCTCGAGGCCCAGGCACGCCGCGGCCAGGCTCGTGGCCGACTGGATGGCCTGCATCGGAGTCAGCCCCGCGGCGGCCAGGTGCGCCAGCTCTGCCGCGTTGGGCGGGTGGCCGTGGCCGCCCGCGTCCGTGCCGGCGACCACGCGAACGCCCGCCTCAAGCGCACGGTGGATGGACTCGACGTGGTGCACGTGCAACGCCCGGGAGCGCTCGCGGACGTGCCTGGCGCGCGACTCGCGGTGGTACTCGTAGACGGTGAGGGTGGGCACGAGGAACACGCCGCGCTCCGCCATCATCGCGATCAGCTCGGGCTCCTCGTCCAGGTAGCAGCCGTGCTCGATGGAATCGACGCCGGCCTCGAGGGCGATGCGCAGGCCGCGCCCACCGAGGGCGTGGCACATGACCCTGCGCCCCAGCGCGTGCGACTCGTCGACGAGGGCGCGCATCTCGTCCAGGTCGAAGGCGCCGTCCTTCGGCCCGTGACCGGCGCGCGAGCTGGCCCCGCCCGTGGTGGCGCACTTGATGACGTCGGCGCCCGCCCGGACCATGGTGCGGACGATCGTCCGCGCTTCTTCCACGCCATTGGCGACTCCATGGGGCAGCGCGGGATCGGAAGGCACCACGCACTCGTGGCCGGACGGGCTCACGCGGTCGCCGATGCCGCCGATGGGCGACACGATCGCCACCGCGGTGAGCAGCCGCGGCCCGCGGATGAGGCCTTCCTCCACTGCGATCCGGAACCCCGCGTCGAGGCCGCCCGCGTCACGCACGGCGGTGTAGCCCATGCCGAGGGTGCGCTCGATGGCGCGCGCGGTCCGGAGGCTGCGCGTGCTGGACGGCTCGTCGAGGCCCCAGCGATGCGCGAGATCGTAGCTGTGAAACGCCAGGTGGTCGTGACAGTCGATGAGCCCAGGCAGGACGGTCTTGCCGGTGATGTCCAGGACCTCGGCGTCCGCCGGCCAGGAGCCGGCGCCCGTGGTGACGGACTCGATACGGCCGTCGTGCAGGACGATCGTCGCGTCGCGCACGGGCGCGGCGCCCGTGCCGTCGATCAGCGTGCCACCTCGCAGCACTCTCATGGGGTTGTCCTCCGCCGGGGAGTATAGCTCCGCCCGGCCCTCGATGGCTTTCGCGACCTCCGGACCGGACATGAGGCATACTGCGCCCGCTATCACCCCGCGCCAGAAGGAGAGATCCATGCCGAGCCTCGACCCCCGCATGGGGAAACCGGACGCACGACCCGATCACCAACTTGTGCTCGGAGCGTGCGGATATCGTGTCGCCGAAGAGCGGGCCTGATGCGCCTGCAGGGACGCGTGGCGGCGATCACGGGTGGCGCGCTCGGCATCGGGCGCGCGACGGCGCGGCTGTTCGCGGCGGAAGGAGCGACGGTCGTGCTGGGTGACGTGCAGGTGGAGGCGGCCGAGGCGGTGGCCAAGGAGATCACCGACGCGGGGGGCCGCGCCCTCGCCGTGGGCGTGGACGTGGGCGAAGCGGGCCAGGTGCAGGCCTTCATCGATCGCGCGGTCGCCGAGCTGGGGCGTCTCGACATCATGTTCGCCAACGCGGGCATCGCTCACTCGGCGCCCTTCCTAGAGCACGCCGAGGCGCAGTGGCACCGGGTGCTGCGCGTCAACCTCACCGGCGTGTTCCTGTGCTGCCAGATCGCCGCCCGGCAGATGGTGAAGCAGGGCGGCGGACGCATCATCACCACCGCGTCCATCAACGGGTTTCGCGGGGTCGAGAACCTGGTGGGCTACAACACGGCCAAGGCCGGCGTGATCGAGCTGACCAAGACGATGGCGGTGGAGCTCGCCCAGCACGGGATCACCGTGAACGCCATCGCTCCCGCCCAGATCGACACGCGCCTCACCCGCACCCTCTCCGACGACGCGAAGGCTCGACGGGTTGCGCGTATTCCCCTGGGCCGCTTCGGCGAGGCCGAGGAGGTGGCGAAGGCCGCGCTCTTCCTCGCCTCTGACGACGCGGCCTACGTCACCGGCCACACCCTCGCCGTCGACGGCGGCTACCTCGCCGGAGGCCTCTGGTCGACGGCGGGGACCACGCGGTGATCACGCGCTTCTCGACGCTCTACGTGGGCCACATCGAGCTGGAGGCCTGCGGCCTCACCGGCGCGCCCGCCGACAGCCGGCGGTATTCCAATCGGCGGCTGATCGAGACCTTCGACACGGCGGCGGCGCTGGCACGGGCCACCGACGAGCTCGGCTACGAGACGCTGTGGCTGGCCGAGCATCACTTCCAGCACGAGGGCTACGAATGCATCCCCAACATTCCGCTTCTGGCCGTTGACCTCGCGCATCGCACCCGCCGCGTGAAGATCGGCTGCGCCTTCAACATCGTCCCCACCTGGCATCCCCTGCGGCTGGCCGAGGACTACGCCACGGCCGACATCCTCACCGGAGGACGCGTGGTCTTCGGCGTGGGGCGCGGCTATCACTCACGCGAGGTCGAGAC
>JBKOVG010000045.1:0-2723 GCA_046723845.1 Candidatus Methylomirabilota bacterium
TAGTCCATGTGTAGGTCGCTGCCGATGGAACGCACCACCACCTCGCCCGAGTTGAGCCCGACCCGGATGTGCAAGGGCACGCCCGCGGTCCGGTGCACGTCCTCCGCGTACCGCTTCACCGACTCCTGCATCCGAAGCGCGTAACACGCTCGCACGGCATGGTCCTCGTGGGCCAGCGGCGCGCCAAAGAGCGCCATGATCCCGTCGCCCATGACCTGGTTCACGGTGCCCTCGTAGCAGTGAACGGCCTCCATCATCCGCTCGAGCACGGGGTCGAGGATCTTACGCGCTTCCTCGGGGTCCCTGTCGGCGAGTAGCTCCATCGACCCCTTCAGGTCAGCGAAGAGCACGGTGACCTGCTTGCGCTCGCCCTCGAGGGCGGCCTTGGACGTGAGGATCTTCTCGGCGAGGTGCTTGGGAGTGTAGGTCTCGGGGGAGGCGAATTTTCCGGCAGCGGCCCCCCGGCCGAGCGACGCTCCGCATTCTCCGCAGAACTTTTGACCAGGAGCGTTTGAGGTGCCACAGGAGGGGCAGACGGCTGCGAGGCGGGCGCCACATTCTCCGCAGAACTTCTGGCCAGCAGGGTTCTCGTGCTGACACCGGGGACACTTCATCCGGGGCCTCCCGATAGCCGTGCGGCCTGGAGGGTTCCGAACGGCGGAGGGAGCTTAGATCGCTCTCCGCTCCGTGGTCAACCAGCCTTACATGTTGCGCAGATGGCGGCGACGACGCCGCCCTTGTCGTCGTGAGCACCCATCCCCCAGATCCAGCCGTCCTCGAACTTTTTCCCGTAGGGATCGACGGTCCAGCCGCTCATCTCCACGCCCGGGTCCATATGTCCGTTGAGCATGAGGCTCGGGCCGCCGCAGGCGCCCAATAGGCTGACGCGTGCGCTTGCCCGGCTTGGCGGGGTGATCGACTTCCATCATCTCGACATCGAGGCCGGCGTCAGACATGTAGCTGGCCAGGTGATCCGCCAGCTTCCCTCTTCGAACGTAGTGCTGGGAATGCGGATCGCCGATTGCTCGAGCGCGAGAACCTGCCGGTCGCTGATCCGGTCGGCGATATTCGCCCATGCTCGATCGACCGTCATGGTCAGCCTCCACTTCTCGCTACGAGATGCAACGAAGCGTGTACCGCGGCGTGTTCGGGACCAGGAACGCCGAAGGGACTGTTCAAAATGTCACTGGCCGTTTGAGCAGCCTCTCTTGGTCACTTCGCCTTGAGCTTCAGGTCCTCGTACGGTGCGGAGAACGGGTAATTGGCGATCAGGCCCAAACCCGACTCTGCCACTCGGGGTCCGTACGCGCAGATCGACGGGAATTCCCAAATCGGAGCGAACATGGTCTTGTCGTGGACGAGCCGCTGAATCCGCTCGAGCAGCACGCCACGGCTCTTCTGGTCGGGCGCGGCCGCCATTTCGCGCCAGAGATCCTCGATGTCGGGATAGCTTCCATAGACGTACGTGCCGCCCGGGGCCACCCATGCCTCCAGTCGCGTCGCCGCGTTGCCGAGCGCGCCGCTGCCGATGAGGATCACGTTCTTCACACGCTTTTCTTGGACGGCCTTGAAGAAGCCGGCTCGCTCGATGGGCTGTAAGACCATCCGGATCCCGACCGGCCTGAAATAGTTGGCGATCGTTTCCGCGACGGGCGCGTACAGCACGTCCGAGAAGAGCGTCCCGGCGTCGAAGCCGTTTGGGTATCCGGACTCGGCAAGCAGCCGCTTCGCTCTAGCGGGATCATACTCGTAGAGCGGCGCGGGCCAGGCGAAGTCGAATCCCCGCGGAATGATGCTCGCAGTCACACGCGAAAGACCGAGTGTTTCCGCCTCGTTGAGGGCTTGTCGGTCGATCGCCAGATTCGCGGCAAGCCGCACCCGCCGATCCGACCATGGTGACTTCGGGTCCCATTGCTCGGCGAAATACAGCCATTCCGTCACTGGGGCCGCCACCGCCTTGAGCGTTAGTCCGGGAGCGCGCCGCGCCTCCTCGGCCAGAACTCCGCGGAACGTGAAGGCGACGTCCGCCTCGCCACGCTTCAGCATGGCCAGTCGCGTGGACGAATCGGGGACCGCGCGAAAGACCAGCGTCTTGACGCTTGGCGTCTTGCGCCAATACTGCTCGTTGGCCTCGAGCACGAGCTCGACACCCGGGTTGAACGCGACGAACTTGTAGGGTCCCGCTCCGATCGGCGCTCGTTTGAACCCTTCGTCGCCCACCTTCTCCAGATATTTCTTCGGCACGATCCATCCCGCTCCCGTTGCCGGCGTGCCGTAATAGGTCATGAAGTCCGGCCACGGCTGCTTGAGCCGGAAGCGCACTCGCTGAGCGTCGACCACCTCGACCGCGGCGACGCGGGCCTTGAAAGCGGACGCCGCCGTCCCGCGGTAGCGCTCGAACGAGAACTTCACATCTTCTATGGTAACCGGCTCGCCGTTGTGGAACTTGACACCTTTGCGCAGCACGAACTCGTACACGAGGCCGTCACGCGAGACGCTCCACGATTCGGCAAGGCTCGGCGCCATGGGCTGGCCCCGGCATCGACTTCACCAGCGCATCGTGCACGGCGTAGAGCACGATGAACGGGATGGAGGTCGAGGTGGTGTCCGCGGGGTCGAACCAGACCGGCGCGAGCGACACCTGAAGGGCGAAGCTCATCTGGCCTTCGGGCGAGCCGACCGCCGCAGGGATGCCCGCGATCAGGACGAGCACAATCACGAGA
>JBKOVG010000234.1:0-12036 GCA_046723845.1 Candidatus Methylomirabilota bacterium
GTTCGACGTGGGCGGCGACAACAAGCTGTCCAATCGCAAGGTGTTCACCGACTGCACGGTCGACAACATCAAGTGCGGCCCCGACGGCATCCGCTGCGACGTCGAGGGCAATGTCTGGATCTCGAGCAACGCGGGGCGCAACCTGGGCTACAGCGGGGTGACGGTGTGGACGCCCGAGGGCAAGCTCATCGGCCGCATCCGCCTGCCCGAGGTCTGTGCGAACATCTGCTTCGGCGGCCCCAAGCGCAATCGGTTGTTCATGGCGGCAAGCCAGTCGCTGTATGCGCTCTACGTCGCCACCCAGGGAGCGGGACCCGCCTAGGGAGAAACGCTCATGTCCACGCGCTCGGTCACGAGAAGCATGGGGCCGGTTCTCGCTGTTGTCATGATCGCGCTCTGGCTGGGCGGGCCCGCGCCCGCCTTGGCGGATGAGACCTGCCAGTCGCCCTTCCTGCCCAAGGTCTTCCTGGTGGATCCGGACGGCTATATCCGTAACGTCTACAGCGCCGGCTTCCTCGTCGCCGACCTCGTGGTCAACGACGTCAAGACCGTGCTCATGGAGCGCTGACATGGACCGACGCGCCTGGGTTCGTGACACGCTGTCGCCCAAGGACTGGCTGGTGGCGCTGCCCTCGGAGGCGGTGGAGGAGCTCGACGGGGTCGTGCATCGGCTGCGCCGCGAGCCGTTTCCCACCCTCCTTCTCGCGCCCACGCAGTTCGAGCTGTCCCACTGTCGCGAGGTGATGGCGGCGGTGGGACGGCAGCTCCGCGACGGCATCGGGCTCGCCGTGGTCGACCGCGTGCCCGTGGAGCGCTACTCGGTGGAGGAGAACCGGTCCCTCGCCTGGCTACTCGGCTCGCTGCTGGGTCGGCTGGTCGCCCAGAAGTGGGATGGCCTCATGATCTACGACGTGCGCGACACCGGTCGTGCCCTGTCGTACGGCGTGCGCCGTTCGGTGACGAACCTGGATCTGCAGTTCCACACCGACGCGCCCTGGCTGAGCGCGCCGCCTGAGCTGGTCGGCCTGCTCTGCCTTCATCCCGCGCTCGAGGGCGGAGTGAGCCGCTTCGTGAGCCTGGTGACGGCGCACGAGGAGCTGGAGCGCACGCATCCCGCGCTCCTCCAGCGCCTGTACGAGCCGGTGCCCTGGGACCGGCAGGCCGAGCACGCGCCCGACGACGCGAAGGTGTCGTGGCAGCCCATCTTCGAGCGGGCGGGCAGCGGGCTGCGTGGCCGCTACAATGAGAGCCTCGTGGCGAATGCCGAGGAGCTCGAGGACAAGCCGCTTGACGACGCCGGCCACGAGGCGATCCAGGCCATGGGCGCCATTCTGAACGCGCCCCGATGCTGGGTCGAGTTCACCATCGAGCAGGGGCAGCTCCAGTACCTGAACAACCGGCTCTTCGCCCACAGCCGGACACCGTTCCGCGACGCCGAGGAGCCGGAGCGCAAGCGCCACCTGATCCGCCTCTGGAACCGCGACGAGGGCCGCCAACCCTTCCACGCCTGACCCCCTCTCCCCCTTAGGGAGAGGGCAGGGGTGAGGGGACTCGTCTCGCCAAACACCGCCGCCATCCCCTCGCCACCCGCAGGGAGTTCCTTGACACGCTCTGCCGCGCCCAGCATAGTCCCGCCAGGAGGAACTCCCCGATGACGCACATGCCGAAGCACTCGACTGCTCCTTCCGACATCAGCGCGCGCACCGTCGTACTCTCGCGCCGGGCCGCGCTCGGTCTCCTGGGCGGCGCCGGCGCCGCGGTCGCCCTCGGGCCCCTGCTCGACCGGAGCGTCGTGCTGGCCGCCGACAACGTCAAGAAGGGCGGGCAGGTGGTGGTGGCGCTGTCGCAGGAGCCGACGGTCTTCAGCCCCATCCGCCCGCACATCGAGGTGGACCACGGTGTGCACTTCGGCATCTTCGACAGCCTGTGGCGGGTGGACGAGCGCGCGCA
The DNA here is from genome assembly GCA_046723845.1 of Candidatus Methylomirabilota bacterium. Lineage (GTDB taxonomy): Bacteria > Methylomirabilota > Methylomirabilia > Rokubacteriales > CSP1-6 > AR37. The sequence continues at coordinate 1,951 of JBKOVG010000234.1, forward strand.
GTTCAGCCCCAACCTCGCCACCGAGGTGCCGTCGGCCAAGAATGGCGGCATCAAGGCGAACGGCCTCGAGTACGTCATCAAGCTCAAGCGCGGGGTGAAGTGGCACGACGGCCAGCCCTTCACGGCCAAGGACGTGAAGTTCACCCACGAGCTCATCCTGAATCCGAAGTTCGGCGCCTTCACCAAGATCGGCCACGACGTGGTCTCGAGCGTGGAGATCGTGGACGACTACACGCTGCGCGTGAAGCTCAAGGAATCGTTCGCGCCGTTCCTCACCTCGTGGGGCGACACGTACATCGTGCCCGCGCACATCCTCGAGGGCGTGGCGGATCCGAACACGGCGGAGTTCAACACGAAGAGCCCGATCGGCACGGGCCCCTTCAAGTTCGCCAGCCGGGTGGCCGGCGATCACCTGGTGCTGAAGGCCAACGAGAGCTATCACGGTCAGGCGCCGACGCTGGAGCGGGTCATCTTCAAGTACATCCCCGACCTTACCGTGCTCTACACGCAGTTCAAGACAGGGGCGGTGGACGTGACAGGGCTCCAGGGCATCTCGGCAGAGTTCTTCGCCGAGGCCAGGGGCCTGCCCGGCGTGACGATCCACCAGCACGCGACGCCGTCAGTCGAGTACATCTATTTCAACCACGGCAAGCCGCAGTTCAAGGAAGTGGCGGTGCGCCAGGCGCTCTACGCCGCCGTGGACAAGAAGGCGATCATCGACCAGATCTACTACGGCATCCACAAGCCGGTGGAGGGCTATCTCCCGGCGACCTCGTGGGCCTACAACGCGGATCTGCCCAAGCAGGAGTACAACCCCGAGAAGGCGAAGCAGATCCTCGAGGAGTCGGGCTGGAAGGTGGGGCCGGACGGCATCCGCGCCAAGAACGGCGTGCGCCTCGCGTTCACGAACTCCACCACGGCCGGTAACAAGCTCCGCGAGCAGACGCAGGCGCTGATCCAGCAGAACTGGAAGGCCATCGGCGTGGACATGCAGATCAACAACATGCCGGCGGCCGTCGTGTGGGGCGAGTACTACGTCAAGAGCAAGTACGAGACGCTGCTCGTGGGCATCCAGGCCATCATCGGCGACGATCCGGACTGCCTCAACCGCATCCACAGCAAGTACATCCCGGCCGAGACGGGCTCGGGGCGGAACGTGATGCAGTACAAGAACCCGCAGGTGGACAAGCTCCTTGAGGACGGGGTGAAAGAGGTGGACCGCGCCAAGCGGCGGCCGCTCTACCTCAAGCTCCAGGAAGTGATCCGCGCGGACCTGCCGTACCTGCCGCTCTTCAGCTACGTGCGCCTCGAAGGGGTGAAGCAGGGGCTGGTCAACTACAAGCCGAACAGCAACACGCTGGTCAACAGCTGGAACATGAACGAGTGGGGGTGGAAGGCGTAGCGGTCGGATTGCTGATGGCGCGCCGGCAATCGCCCGGCGGCGCGGGAGGGGGCGCCCTCCCCAGACCACGCTGAGTTGCGATCCGGCGCGTCGTCTCGGTAGGGCCACGAGATCTTGCTTTTCCGCTTCGATCACACGCAGAAGATACGGGTCTGGGGAGGCACCCCTCCCACGCCACCGGGCGCGGTGTTGGGCACGTCATCTTCGACGAAGCTCTTTTCGCCACCGAACGATCGTTGACACTTCGTCACTTCGGTAGCCGCGCGTGCATCGGTATCTGATCCGGAGGTTCCTGCAGGCCATCATCGTGCTGGTGCTGGTGTCAGGGGTGGGGTTCTCCGTGCTGCATCTGGCGCCGGGCGGGCCCGCGGCGATCTATGCGATGACGCCAACGATGAGCGCGGAAGACCTCGAGCGGCTGACGCGCGAGCTCGGCCTGGATCGCCCCGTGCCCGAGCAGTACGTGCGCTGGGTTGGCGGCGTGCTCACCGGGAACTGGGGCCGCTCGTATCGCGACGGTCGCCTCGTGCGCGAAGTCGTCTTCGACCGGATCCCGGCCACGCTCGTCCTCATGATGAGCGCGTTCACCGTGGCCGTGGGCCTGGGCCTCTTCACCGGCATCGTGAGTGCGGTGCGTCAGTACTCGCTCTTCGACCATCTCCTCACCTTCGGCTCCATGGTCGCGCTCTCCATTCCCACGTTCTGGCTCGGGCTCATGGCGATCTATGTCTTCGCCGTGCTCCTGCGCGTGCTCCCGCCCGGGAACATGGGCACCATCGGCGCCGATTTCGCGCTAGGCGACCGCCTCCGGCATCTGGTCCTGCCCGCGGCCACGCTCGGGGTGGTGATGGTGGCCACGTGGAGCCGCTACACGCGCGCCTCCATGCTCGAGGTGATCCGCGAGGACTACATCCGGACAGCGCGCGCGAAGGGTGTGGCCGCGGGCGCTCTCATCCTCAAGCACGCGCTCAGGAACGCGCTCATCCCGTTGATCACCCTGGCCGGCCTCCAGCTCCCGCTCGTGTTCAGCGGTGCCCTCGTGACCGAGACCGTCTTCACTTGGCCGGGCATGGGTCGCCTCTTCGTGGACTCGATCGGGTACCGCGACTATCCGGTGCTCATGGGCCTCCTGATGCTCACCGCGCTGCTCGTGGTGATCGGCAATCTCGTGGCCGATCTGGTCTACGCGGCGGTCGACCCGCGGGTGCGCCTGTCGTGAAGGAGTCGACCGTGCTCTCGCGCTTCACCCGCCATCGCCCCGCCGTGGCCAGCGTGGGGGTGATCGTGCTGCTGGGGCTCGGCGCGGCCTTCGCGGGCGGGCTCAGGCTGCCGGACCCGATCCAGATCCAGATGGGCCACAAGTTCGCCCCGCCGCTCACCAAGGGCCATCTTCTCGGCGCCGACGAGCTCGGCCGTGACGTGCTGAGCCGTCTCCTCCACGCCGGCCGCATCTCCCTGACGGTGGGCGTGGCCGCCATGCTCGTCACCGTGACGTTCGGTGCGCTCATCGGCACGCTGGCCGGCTATTTGCGTGGAACCGTGGATGCCGTGCTGCTGCGGGTTACCGATGCCATGCTCTCCTTTCCGCCGATCTTCCTCTTGCTGGCCCTGGCCGCGTTCGTGCCGCCATCGCTCGCCTCCATGACCCTCATCATCGGCGTCACCTCGTGGATGGACGTGACGCGCATGGTGCGCGGCCAGATGCTCGCCCTGCGGGAGCGCGAGTTCGTCCAGGGTGCGCGGGGGCTGGGCGCCTCCGGCGGCCGCATCATGCTTCGCCACCTCCTGCCCAACACCGTGGGCATCATCGCGGTGGCCGCCACCCTGAGCGTGGCGCGGGCCATCCTGCTCGAGTCCTACATCAGCTTCCTCGGCTACGGGATCCAGCCGCCGCTCGCGAGCTGGGGTAACATGCTCAACAACGCCCAGAGCTATTTCGCTTCGGCGCCGTGGGTCGCCATCTTTCCCGGGATCGCGATCACCCTGGCCGTGACGAGCTTCAACTTTCTCGGGGACGGCTTGCGCGACGCCTTCGACCCGCGGCACGTGATGCGCCAGCGTTAGCGCACAAGGAGAATCGCGATGACCCAGACGGCAGACGTGGTGGTGGTCGGCGGAGGCGTGAACGGGGCCAGCATCACCTACGCGCTGGCCGCGCGAGGCGTGAAGGTCGTCCTCGTGGAGAAAGGCGCGCTGGCCAGCGGCGCCTCCGGCCGCTCGAGCGCGCTCGTCCGCATGCACTACACCAACGAGTGGGACTCGCGCCTCGCCTGGGCGAGCTTCCCCGTGTTCAAGCACTGGACCGAGCTCATGGGCGGGCCCGCGGTGTTCACGCACACCGGCTTCGTGAACGTGGTCGCCCCGGCCTATGCCGACAATCTCGGCCGCAACGTCGAGATGCTCCGTGGCATCGGCGTCAACACCACCGCCATCACCGCGGCCGAGCTCAAGGAGCTTCAGCCCTTCGCCAACGTGGACGACCTCGGAGCCGCCGCCTACGAGCCGGACAGCGGCTACGCCAATCCCGCGGAGACAGTCGAAGGCTTCCGCCGTCGGGCCACCGAGCTCGGCGCCCGCGTGCTGCAGTGGACGGCGGTGACGCGCGTCGTCCGACAGGAGAGCCGCGTGATTGGCGTGGAGACCTCGGCGGGTCGCATCGACGCCGGCCACGTCATCGTGGCGGCGGGCGCCTGGTCGCGACGCCTCTGCGCGGAATTCGGCCTCGAGCTGCCCGCGCGGCCCAAGGCCATCGACACGGTGGCGGTGGCGCGTCCGCCCGAGCTCGCCAATGGCCACATGGTCTTCATCGACAACGTGCAGGGCAACTACTTCAGGCCCGAGGGCGGCGGCCTCACCCTGGTGGGTGTGCCCTGCCAGGAGTGGGACATCGATCCCGACACGCTCGGCACCGGCCTCTCCGCGCAGGCCGCCGATCTGGGCGCCCAGCTCCTCATGCATCGCATTCCGGTCATGGAACGCGCCACGCTCTCCCGCGGCTACAAGGCTTTTGACGGCTACAGCGCCGATCGCCACGCGATTCTCGGGCGCGTGGACGGCGTCGACGGCCTCTACCTCGCCACCGCGTTCAGCGGCTCCGGCTTCAAGATCGCGCCCGCGGTGGGCCAGTGCATGGCGGAGCTCGTGGTCGAGGGGAGCGCCAAGACCGTGGACATCGAGGCCTTCAGCCTCCGCCGCTTCGCGGAGGGGCGCACCGTGGAGGGACCGTATCCCTACGCCGTGCGCCCGGACTACATCGATCCCAAGGCGCGCGTGGCATGACGGGAGCGCCGCCCGGCGTCGAATTCCACACCTTCACGGTGATCGGACGCTGCGCCCGCACCGGCCGCCTGGGCATCGGCACCGCCACGCGCTCCCTCGCGGTGGGCGCCCGCGTCACCCACGCGCGGGCCGGGTTGGGCGCCGTCACCATCATGGCCATCGCCGATGCGCGGCTCGGCGACATGGCGCTCAAGCTGCTCGAGCTCGGCTACAAGGCGCCCGGCATCATCGAGGATCTGGCCAAGGGCGATCCCTACGCGGAGTATCGCCAGCTCGGCGTCATCGACGCCGACGGCTTCGCGGCGGTGCGCACGGGCAAGATGAATCGCGACTGGGCGGGGCACCGCGTGGGCGACGACTTCATCGTGCTCGGCAACTACCTCACCGGCGCGCACCTGCTGGACGCCATGGAGAAGGCCTTCACCGCGGATGCCGCCGAGGATCTCGAGGAGCGGCTGATGCGCGCGATCGAGGCTGGCCTCGACGCGGGCGGGCAGCATGGCGGCCAGCAGTCGGCCGCGCTCCTCGTCGTCGACGACCGCCCGTTCGCCTACGTGGATCCGCGTGTCGACGTGCACGCGGAGCCCCTCGGCGAACTGCGTCGCGTCTTCGACGCCTACCGTCCCGCCATCCCGTACTACAACCTGCGCCAGGTCGACGCGCGGGTGCCGCCGCTCCCGGACTGGTTGCGCGATCGCGGCCGCTGAGCCGCGCGCTCAGCCCTCGAGGTTGCGGAGCGTCGGGTCGAGCAGGTCGCGCAGCCCGTCGCCGAGCAGGTTCGCGCCCAGCACCACGAGGGCGATCATGAGACCGGGCGCGGTGGCGAGCCACCAGGCGTTCGAGAGATAGTCGCGTCCCTCCGCGAGCATCAGCCCCCACGAGGCGCGTGGGGCCTGGATGCCCATGCCGAGGAAGCTCAGCCCGGATTCCAGCAGGACCATGGTGGCGAACTGGCTCGAGCCGATGACCAGGATGGGTGCCAGCGTGTTGGGGAGCACGTGGCGCACAATGACGCGCGCGTCGCTCGCCCCCAGGGTGGCCGCCGCCTCGATGTAGTCGAGCTGCCTGAGCGTCAGCACGTGTGCACGGATGGTGCGCGCGTACAGCACCCAGCCGCTGAGCGCGAGCACGCCCACCAGGGCGAGCGGGTTGGTCCCCACCACCGCCACGATGGCGATAGCGAGCATGATGACGGGGAAGGCGAGCTGCACGTCGGCCACCCGCATGATGACAGCATCCGCCTTCGCGCCGCCCCAGCTCGCGGCCAGGCCTACCACCACGCCCACGAGAGCGGCGATGGCCACCGCGCTCACCGCGAGGGCGAGCGAGATGCGGCCGCCGTAGAGGAGGCGCGCGAGGATGTCGCGGCCGAGATTGTCCGTGCCGAGGAGATGCGCGCTCGTCCCCCCGAGACCCCACGGCGGCACTAGCCGCTGGCTGAAGCTCGGTTTGAGCGGATCGTAGGCGGTGAGAGCGGGCGCCAGGAGGCTCGCCGCCACCACGAGCCCGAGGAGGCAGCCCCCGATGACCATGGCGGGGTGCCGTCGCATCCAGCGGCGCATCAGAGATACCGGATCCGCGGGTCGATCACCGTGTACAGGAGATCCACCGCGAGGTTGATCACCACGAACACGGTGGCGGAGAGGATCAGCACCGTCTGCACCACGGGGAAGTCGCGGAAGAAGATGGCGTCCACGATGAGCTTGCCCATGCCCGGCCACGCGAAGATCGACTCGGTGATGACAGCGCCACCAAGGAGGGCGCCGATCTGGAGCCCGATCACCGTGAGGACGGGAATGGCCGCATTGCGCAGGGCGTGGCGGAAGACCACGCTCCGCTCGGCCAGGCCCTTGGCGCGGCCGGTGCGGATGTAGTCGCGGTTCAGGATCTCCAGCATGCTGGAGCGCGTGAGGCGTGCTACCAGGGCGGTGGGAAACGCGGCGAGGGTGACGGCGGGGAGGACGAGGGACGTCCAACCCGCGAAGCCCGAGGTGGGCAGCCAGCGCAGGGCGACCCCGAAGAGCAGGATCAGCATGATGCCCAGCCAGAAGTTGGGCAGGGACTGGCCGAGCACGGCCACGATGGTGCCGGCCACGTCGTAGCGGGTGCCGCGGCGCACCGCGGTGAAGATGCCGAGGGAAACCCCGGCGGCGACGGTGATGAACATGGCGGCCAGGGTGAGCTGCACGGTGGCGGGCAGACGCTCGAGGACCACGCGCAGGGCGGGGGCGCGGTACTGGAAGGACTGGCCGAAGTCGCCGCGGGCCACGCTTCCCAGGAAGAGCCCGTACTGGACGACGAGGGGCTCGCGCAGCCCGAGCTGCCGGTTGAGCTCGGCCACCGCGGATTCGGGCGCGCCGTCGGGGAGGAGCATGCGCGCGGGATCGCCGGGCAGCACGCGCAGGATCACGAACACGAGCACGGAGACGCCGAGCAGGGTGAGAGCGGACTGGGCGAGCCGGCGGAGGACGTACGTTCTCATCCGTCGTGCGGACCGCGAGAGCCGGAGCGGCCCCGGCTACGCGACGCTGACGTCACTCAGGAGGACGTAGTAGTCGCGGCGCGCCTCGAAATTCTTCAGACGCTCGCTCACTCCGTAGATGGCCACCGTGTAGTAGAGCCAGAGCTCGGCGTCCTCGTCCCACACGATGCGTTCGAGCTCCTCGTACTTCGCCTGGCGTACCTTGGGATCGGGCACGCGCCCCTCCGCGATGAGCTGCTCCACCTTCGGGTTCGAGTAGCGCGTGAGCTTCTCGGCGCCCGCCTTGGTGAACCACTGGCCGAAGTACCAGTCGGGATCGTGGGGCATGTGGGCCCAGCCCGAGAAGAAGAGGTCGTAGGTGCCCGCGGTGCGCTGCTCGCGCGCGGTGGCGATCTCGAGGTTCTTGATGTTGAGCTTGATACCCACGTCGGCCAGCATGGCCGCCACCGCTTGGGTGATCTCGAGCTGTTTGGGGTAGAAGTCCTTCATGAGCACGATGTCGACGCTGACGTTGGACATTCCGGCCTGCTTCAGGATCTGCCGCGCCTTCTCGGGATCGTAGGTCTTCGGGGGCAGCGAGGTGTGGCCGATGAGGCCGGGCGGCACGGGACTGTCCACGGGACGGCCGTAGCCCTTCAGGAGCTCCTTGATGATCACGTTGCGGTCGATGGCGAGCGAGATGGCCTGGCGCAGCCGCTGGTCCTTCACGGGCTCCTTGCCGAGCTGGAAGATCCAGCGCTGCGCCTCGATGGCGGGCACGTCTACCACCTTGACTCCGCGCGTGCCCTTGAGGGTCTCGACGAGGTCGGGGGTGACGCGGTCGATGACCTGGAGCTCGCCTGAGCGGAGGGCGGCCGTGCGGGTGGAGAGCTCCGGGATGAACCGGAACGTCACCTTCTCCACCTTGGGGATGCCGGGCTTCCAGTAGCTCGGGTTCGCGGTAAGCGCGATCTGATCACCGTGCGTCCACGAGGCGAACCGGAAGGGCCCGGTGCCGATCGGCTTCTGGAAGAAGGCCTCCTCGCCCTTGGCCGCGCTCGGGGGCAGCATGCCGAGCATGGTCAGGTGCGAGGGCAGCGAGCCGAAGGGGCGCTTGGTGGTGACGACCACGCCGTAGTCCCCGTCCCTCTCTACCTCGGCGAGGTCCTGGTACACGAAGGACTTGATCAGCTTGGTGTTGTCCCGCACGCGCTTGAGGGTGAAGAGCACGCTGTCCGCGTTGAACGGGGTGCCGTCGTGGAAGGTCACGCCCTTGCGCAGGGTGAAGCGCCAGGTGGTGGCGTTCACGGGTCGCCACGTCTCGGCGAGGGCGGGCACGAACTTGGAGTCGTTGGTCACGTCGACGAGCGGATCGAAGAGATGCCGGAGGACGGAGGTGGTGGAGATCGAGTAGTGATTGGCGGGATCGAGGGTGAGCATGCGCTCGGAGAGCCCGGCCGTGATCTCGCCGCTGCGCTTGGCCTGCCCGGAGGCCAGTCGCGGCGCGCTCGCGAGGGCGAGAGCGGCTCCGCCCGTGGCGAGGCCGGTGGCGATGAACGTGCGGCGGCCGATCAGAGGGAGTCGCGGATCCTGCTCGCGCATGCGTGTGCTCCTTGCGATGTCGTTCGTCGAGGCATGAGGCGCGTGGGCGGCCCCGCGGATGGGGCCAGCGGCGCCCGGGATGGACTCGGTGTAAGTCATCCCGAGGCTTGCTGTCAAGCACGGCCAGGGTTATCCTGCATTCCCCGTGACTGCACGAGCGTCGTCATCGAAGTTGCCCCGGCCGTGAGCACGCCCCTGATCGTGGTGTCGAGCCTCGAGAAGACGTATGCCGCTCGGGGCCGCTCCCAGGTGCACGCCCTCGCGGACATCTCCGTGGAGATCGGGGCCGGCGAATTCATCACCATCGTGGGGCAGTCGGGCTGCGGGAAGACCACCCTCCTCAAGATCCTCGCCGGGCTGCTCCAGCGCTCGGCGGGCAGCGTCACCCTCCGCGGGCAGTCCGTGGACGAGCCGAGCCGCGACATCGGCATTGTGTTCCAGGATCCCGTGCTCCTCCCGTGGCGCACCGTCTTCGACAACGCGATGCTCCCCGTGGAGGTGCTCGGCCTCGATCGCGTGCGCTCGCGCGGCCGCGCCATGGATCTCCTCGCGCTGGTGGGCCTCACCGGATTCGAGGACAAGTATCCCCACGAGCTGTCGGGAGGGATGCGGCAGCGCGTGGCCATCGCGCGCGCCCTCGTGCACGATCCCTCGCTGCTCCTCATGGACGAGCCCTTTGGGGCCCTCGACGCCATGACGCGCGAGTTCATGAACCTCGAGCTCCTGCGCATCTGGAAGGAATCGGGCAAGACCATCGTCTTCATCACCCACTCCATTCCCGAGGCGGCCTTTCTCGCCGACCGCGTCATCGTGATGTCGGCGCGCCCGGGGCGGATCAAGGAGATCGTGGAGGTCCGGCTGCCCCGGCCGCGCGACCTCGACATGATGGCCTCCGATGAGTTCGGCGTGTACACGCGGCGGATCCGCCACCTCTTCGACGCCCGCGGGTGGCTCGATTGAGCGCCCTCGACTCCCTCTCCCCCGAAGGGGGAGAGGGTCGCCGTTCGAGCCGAGGCGCCGCCTCAAGCGACGAGGCGAGGGCTGAGATAGTCAGGGGGCCGAAGGTGAGGGGGGACAAGCCGAGAGAGCGCTCATCCTGGGCAGAGCTGCGCGAAGATCCCGCCCTCTACGTGCGCAATCGCCCCCAGGTCGTGCTCATTCCCCTCGTGTTCGTGCTCTTCGTAGCGCTGTGGGAATGGGCGGTGCGCGCCTGGAACGTGCCGGACTTCCTCGTGCCCGCGCCCAGCACGGTGGCGAGCGCCCTCGCGCGCGGCGTGCGGACCGGGCTCTACCTGACCAACTTCTGGATCACCCTCTTCGAGGCGCTGGTGGGCTTCGTCAT
>JBKOVG010000235.1:0-14287 GCA_046723845.1 Candidatus Methylomirabilota bacterium
CGGACTCACCGTCGTCCGCCGCTTGGTGGAGCTCCACGGCGGACGGGTCGAGGCGCGCAGCCAAGGACTCGACCAGGGGACGGAGTTCACCGTCCGATTGCCCGCGCTCGCCGGCGGCGAAGCCGAACTGGCGGCGGCGGCCGAGCCTACCGAGGCCGTACCAACGAGGCGCATACTCCTTGTCGAGGACAACGCCGATGCGGCCGAGGCGCAACAGATGCTTCTCGAGCTCTTGGGCCATCGGGTGCGCGTCGCGCGAAACGCCACGGTTGCCCTTGACGCGGTCCGCGCCGAGGTGCCCGAGGTCGCTCTCATCGACATTGGCCTGCCGGATATAGACGGGTACGAGCTCGTGAAGCGACTCCGGGAGCAGCCCGGGATGGAGCGCACGACGTTCGTCGCGATGACCGGCTATGGTCGGGTCGAAGACAAGCAGCACGCGATTGCAGCCGGCTTTCACTTTCATCTCACCAAGCCCGTGGACCAGCACCGCCTCCAGGCACTCATGGCGGACCTCATGGCAGATGCCACGGATTGACGGCGAACCGGCCAGTTCTCGCCCCAGAAGATCTGAGCGAACCGGGAGAAAGGGAATTACGGCAGGGTAGGTTCACCCGAGCGGGGAGGTGGCTCAACCATCCCGGTCAGGACGGCGGTCGTGGGCATCTTCCCCGCATCGCGGCGAGTTCCTGCGCCTCGTCCGGGCCATCCTCGCCGGGCAGCGACAAATGGGCGGTCGCATCGCCGACGCGGACACGCAGCGCATCCCTGGGCGCCGCCATCCTCGGCACCGGCGGCGACGAAGCCATCCACGGCAACGCCGACCAGCCGTGGCGGGCCTTCGCCGGCGGTCCCCATCCATCCGACGGTCGCGGAGCTCATTCCGACCCTGCCAGGCGACCTTCGCCCCGCGCCATGAGCAATGCCGTGGAGGGGCTCGCTGCACCGAGCGCTATTCGGATCGTCCCGCGTCGAGATGAAAAAAAGCTGGACGTCGCACTGCCCAACTCGTACGCAGCGGCGAAAACCCTGATCGTGCGTTGGGCTTCAGAGAGAGCGGACGACCGGCCTCGAACCGGCGACGTGCGGCTTGGGAAGGAGCGTGGAAGGGCCGGAAGAGTATGATCTGTGGGCACAATCGCAGGAGCAGGAGAACTCAGGGCGGCCGGCGTTTTGCCCGCGGTGAACCGGAACGAGCGGCGAGCGGAGGGCTCGCCGCCCGTTCTGGCGCCATCGACGGAGCGGCCTTCAGCACGGCGGATAGGTGAGCGTCACCCTGCGGATGTTGACGACGCTGCCGTGAGTGTTCACCAGCTTGGCGACGAGGTCGACCGGCGTCGCGCCGCAGCCGTTGATGCCCTGCTTGATCGGCTCCAGGCGGAAGATCCCCTGGGCGTCGGGCGTGACGGGCAGTACGATCGAGAAGTTCGGTCCGAAGCGCACGGACCACGTGAGCGTCCCCGCGTCGAGGACGCACTGGTCCGGCGTCGCAATGCAGTCGTCGATGTTGGGATCGCCTATGGTGGCGCCAAGCTCGGTCGAGGCGAACGGGTCGAGGACGGCGTCCGTGGCGGGTGTGAAGATCACCATGACCGGCGGGCTGTCCGGCGGCGACTCGACGACGTTCACGGTCCGCGTCACGGTTGCGGTGAGACCGGCCGAGTCGGTGACGGTCGCCGTAATGGTTTGCGGGCCGAGCGTCTGGAACGAGGCCGGGAACGGCTCGCAGCCCTTGACGCCGTTCAGCGGAAGACCGGCGCCCGTCCACACCACCTTGTCGCAGGTCGCGTCCTTGTTCGGGTCGCTCACCGTGGCGCGGAGCGCGACCGGCACGAAGCGGAAGAACGGGCTCGACGCGAGCGGCGACGTCATCTGCAGCGTCGGCGGCAGGTTGTCGAGGAAGATTGTCACCTCCTTCGCGAGCGAGGCGTTGCCGGCGGGATCGTGGGCGATGGCGCGGATCTTCTGCTGGCCCGATTTCGAGAAGATCTTGTCGAACGAGGCCCCGCTGCCGATCTGATTCCCGGCGTCGTCGAGCCAGACGATCGTCGTCGGCTGGCCTTCGGGATCGCTCGCGACCGCGGAGAAGTGCACCTTGTTGAGCGCGCCGAACGGCAGGTGCGTGCCGTCGCTCGGCACGATGATCGACACCGTCGGTATCTTGTTGACCTTGCCGGTGCCGCATTCGCCGCCGTTGATGAAGCTGTTGAACTTGTCTGGCAGGTGCGGGTTCACCGTCTTGAAGAGCCGGAGCTGCGGCTGCATGGCGTTCGGCATCTGGCCGGTCGTGCAGAGGTACTGGGCGCCGAGGGCGAGGAACGGGAAGTCCTGCACGTGGTCGTCGAAGTTGAGGGGGGACGCCTGATTCATGTGGCACGTGCGGCATGACGGCTTCACGATCTCGTTCCAGATCTCCGGCGCGTCGCGCCAGCCCGCCGGGACGGGTTGCTTGATCGCCTTCGTGCCCGGCGTGTGCACCCCGAACCCGCCACTCGCCGTTCGCGGATAGATCGCATCGAGGAGATCCCACGGCGGTCCCGTGTGCTGGACGGCGAACGCGATCATCTCGTTCAGCTCGCGGAATCGCTCCTGCTGGTTTGCGAGCGTGAACGGGCCCGACGTCTGGTACCGGTACTCCTGCGGGTCGAGCGCGACGAACTTGGCGTGCGTCACCGGATCGAGGTCCTGGCGCGTGCCGATGCCATGGCAATGGAGGCACACGTTCGGCACGAACTTGACGGATCCCTCGGTGTCGAAGGCCGTGTGGGTCTTCAGCTTGCCGTCCGGTCCGTAGATGTAGAACTTGACGTTGCGGCTCGCGGAGAGGCCGCCGAAGGAGAACTCCATCGCGACGACGTCGCCGGGCGCGATCTGGTCAGCGGTGTCCTCGAGCATCTCGTCGACGTTGCCGCCGACTTCGCCGAACTTCGTGTTGTAGCAGGCGACGACCGGGACGCTGAATTCGGTCCGCTTGCGGCAGTTCACCCGACGCCCGAGGCCGATCTCGTTCGGATTGAAGAAAACGACGTCGTTCGCGTGGAAGCCCTGCTCGAAGCCGTTCGCGGCGAGCCACTTGGAGAAGGTGTCTTTCGCGGGAATCGCCCCGATCCTCTGGTAATAGGCCTGCGCCGTCTGCTCGTCGCCGAAGCCCATGAAGGTGAGCCAGTGGTTCGTCGGCAGCTTGGCCTTGAGGACGACGGGCGTGCAGGCGCTGTACGGGAACGGCTGGCTCGCGGGTGAGAGGTTGTTTCCGGTCTTCACGAGCGCCGTCGTGATGATGTGCGTGCTGTTCTTCGGCGTGACCTGGAGGAAATGCAACATGTTCGGGCGCATGCCGAACACCGGCGTGAGCGTCTGGGTGACGAACGCCGTCGCCGTGGCGCCGTCGGTCGAGTCGATGACCTTCAGGTTGAACGGCCGCTCGAGCGAGTTGTCGTCCACCTGAACTCGGATGCATGCGCTGCCGCGGTTGAGCGAAATCCCCGCGGCGCTGAGGCTCGCGATCGGAGCCCGGTAGCGGTCCTCCTCGAGGATTGCGGTGCCGTCCTTCACCCAGAGTCCCTTCGCCTCGTCGAAGCGCACGAGATCGAGCGTCGCGGGCGCTTCGCCGAGCGTCGTGTCCGGGATCTTGAACGAGATCTCGGCGCGCGCGCCCGAGGCGAGGTTCACGCGCTTGCCGTTCGCGTCGGTGACGGTGAGCCAGAGGCAGGTCTGGAGCTGCATGCCTTCGAGCCTGCCGTCGACCTCGCCGACGCCGTCGCCCGGGAAGCCTTCGGCGTATGGATCGTAGGTCGACACCTGGACCTCGACCGGTCCGCGGGCGGGATTCCCATCGGCATCGACGAGCGACTTCGCGGGGATCCGGATGACCGCCGCGTTCGGGCCTTCCTCGATCGTGATGTCCTCGCTCGGGTCGGCGGTGAACCGCTTGGCCGGCCGCAGCACGACGTCGAGGCCAATCGCGTCGCCGTCGTACGGCTTCGAGTAGGGGGCGTACCCACCCACGGGCCTTCACGGTGACGACGTGACGCGCCGCCGGGTCGACTTTCACGCGGAAGAAGCCCCCGGCGTCCGTCATCGCGAGGCCGTCGCCGACGGTGACCACCGCGTCTGCGATCGGTGCGCCGGCCGCGTCGCGCACGGTCCCGGTGAAGCGCGCGAACGGCACGCCTCCCTTCACGACGAGATGCTGCCTCGCATAGCCCCCCTTTCCGTCGGTGACGACGACGTTGACGAGGTTCTGCCCGGGCGTCGCCTGGAGCTTCCACGCGACTTCTGGCGCGTCGGCGGACACGACACCGCCGCCGGCATCGACCCACGCGAAGTGGAGGGGATCGCCGTCCGGATCGTCCGCCTCGACGCGAACCGCGACCGTGGAGCCGGGCGCCGCCGTGCGGATGCCCTTGCCGTCCTGCCAGGCCGAGAGCAGCCGGATGGTCGGCGAGGCGTTCGGCAGCACGAGGTCGACGGCTCGCGCTCCGGAAAGCGCGTCCACGCCGACGTCGACCGTCTGCTCCACCTGCGCCCCGCCGCAGACGGCGCGCAGCGTATGGGTTCCCGGGCCGCGGATGCCCGCGAGCAAGTACTCGCCGTCCGAGTCCGCCGTAACGCCGGCCGCGTCGTCGCCGTCGCGGCTCACGCGCGCGAACACGCCGGCATCGACCGCCATCGGTGGTTGGAAGCACGGCGAGCCGTCCGCGAGAAGCACCTTGCCATGCACGGCGCCGGCGCCGATCGTGATCATGACGTCCTTCGGCGTGACCTCGGGCTCGCCCGGTCCGAAGCGCACCGGTTCGCTGGTGCACGATCGCTTGAGCCCGTTGCCGGACGCGCACACGACGAACTCGCCGGTGTGGCGGGCGGAGATCGAGAAGCGTCCCGCGTCGTCGGCCACGGCGACGGGGTGCTCGATCTTCCGTTTCTTGCCCGCCTTCGCGAGGAACACCTTCATGCGGGGCAGGAAGAGCGTGGCGTCGCCGTGGCGGGCCATCACCCGGCCGATGACACGACCCGTGACGCCCCCGTTCAGTATCGCACGGAACCTGCGCGTGCTGGCCTGGTGGGCTCCGGCGGTGAGCCGGCCCCGCATCGTGCGGCAGCTGGCGTCGATCTTCGCACGAAGGGAGAGGGTGCCCGTCGCGCCTGTGCACCCGACGAGATCCGCCGACAGGCGAAGGCCGCCCTGCGTCGGCTCCATCGTCACCCGCGACTCCGGACACCCGCTCCGAACGGCCACCGCCAGCGTCGTACCTTCCGCGTCGTCCGGCGCCGCCAGGACGATCGCGTCCTCGCCTTTGGCGAACTCCGCGCCGATGAGCGGCTTTCCCTTCACCGCATACGTCCCATCGGCGCAGCCGGATGCGGCCGATGCGGCTGCCGCCGCCGCGTGGTTGCCGCCGACGACCATGACCATCGACAGGAGGACGGTACCGAACGCCGTCCGCCAGAACATCTCCTCGAGCCGTTCCATCGGAAATTCCCCTTTCGCGTCCGCTCGTCGCGAGCGGACGCTGTGAGTTCCTCCGGACGGCGTTCAGTGGGGAGGGAACGATGTTCAGGTGTCGCCGGTCTTGTGGCGCGGAAGGCGGGCACCTGCGAGCCGTGTACGCTGACGCCGAGCGTGGTGAGAGGCCGGATGACCGTGCCGGCGCCGCGTCGCGGGGCGCGGCGGTTCGCTCCGTTCGACGAGGAGGCGTTCACGGGGAGCTGAACATCGTTCTCCGGCGTGGCCGTGCTTATGCCTGCGTCAGTACGAAGCGCACGGCGGTGCCCGGCGCGCCGGCGAGATCTTCGCGCGCGACGGCGACGCCGTTGCCGAAGAACTCGACGCATTCCCGGATGAGCCCTTCGGCGAGATCGCCCAGGGGGCGGGTCGAGCGATAGCGCATCTCGAGCCGGCCTGGTGCGAGGACCTTACAGCTGAATTCGGGAAAGGCGGCGTCGGGATACAGCTTCCGCAGATCGCTGTGGACGTGCGAGTCGATGCCCTCGAGGAACCCCAGCGCCGAGCCCGCCCTCCCGATGAATGCGGGATAGAGTGCGGCGAAGTAGCGGAACAGATGCCGCCCGAACTCGACCAGGATGGCGGCGCGCGACGCACCGCGGGCCTCGGCGAGGCGGTCGACCAGGTAGACGAGCTCGTCGAACTCGTACCGCTCCGTCGCTACGTAGTAAGCCCACGCGCGCCGTCCGCCGCGGGTCGTCACCTGGCTCGCGGCGTCGGCTCCGAAGCGCTCGGCGACGAATTCGAGGAACTCTGTGAAGATCTCGCCACGCATCATGGGGTGGGCGTTCGAAGGGGACCGAACATCGTACATCACAGGGTCCATTCGACGGCCACCAGAGGGTCCAAGCTGTATGAACAGAAGGTCCCGGTGTGCATGCGGGCCGCGAGATGCTCTCCGAGCGAAGGATGCGCGTCGGCGATCTTCCGGATGGCCGCCGAGATGGCGCGAGAGACGTTGATGCGGGCGCGCTCGGCCGCCGATGCCGCCTTGCGGTGATGGCCCCCGAGACCGATGGCCCGCGTCAGCTCGGCCGTGAGTGACTCGATCTCCCGTTGGCACCGCTCGACCGCACCCGGATCGTTGAAGCGGCGTGCCTCTTCAAGCTCCTCCTCGAGCTCGGCGAGGCGGCGCTTGTAGGCGGACCGTGCCTGTGCGTCGATGAGCTCGCCCGCGTCGCCGCCTCCGTCGCGTCGAGTCGTGGCGCCCGGGTCCACGGGCGACCGGCCGCCGCCCGAGCAGGGGATCTCGAGATCGAGCGCATGGATCTCTCGACCGGGGTACTGGAGCAGCGCCGCGAGGTATCCGTGCCCCTTCGCGTCCTTCACCTGCGCGGTGCGCCCCTCGTACGTGATCGTCCAGTGCGCTCCGTCGCGCCGGAACATCCCGGTCGCGACGCGTGGGCGTGCGCCCGCCGCCATGGCGTGCACGTCGTCGATGCGCGCGAGGAGGCGCGTGAGCCCGAGCTGCTCGGCGGTCCGCGTCGCCTGGTCGAGCAGGGCCTGGGCTCGGGACCGCTCGTGGCGCAGGGCCAGGACCTCGGCGTAGTCCGCCTGGGTGTGCGCGACCAGCGGACGGCTGCCGAGCGCGACGTTGCTCGCGAGCGCGTCCTCGAGGTGCCGCGCTGCATCGTCGACCCGCCCCATCGTGAGCGCGAGAAGACCGAGGTAGCGCGTACAGGATCCATACGTGCCGGCGCCCATGCCGATGCTCACGTAGCGATCGGCATACGGGACGAGCGCCGCGTAGACGAGCGACGCCCGCTCGGTGTCCCGAAGACCATGAGCCACCAGCGCGAGCGTCACGAGGGTCGAGAGAAACGTGAAGTCGCGCGGGAGATCGACGAACTCGCGCGCTGCGAAGGAGTCGAGAATGCCGCGCGCCGCGTCCGGGTCTCCGCCGTGCAGCTGGATCAGCGCGACGCCGGCGTGCCAGCCGGGGATGGCCGGGTAGACGCGCGCCATCTCCGCGACGACCTCCTTCACCTCGGTCATCCGACCCGTTTCGAGATGAAGGAGGAAGCGCTGGACCGCGAGCATCTGTACCGGCAGCGCCACCGGACCATCCGGCCAGAGCGCCGCCGCGTCGTGCGCCAGGCGTTCGCTCTCGGCGAGACGACCGTCGATCGCCGCGCGCGTGGCGCGCAGGACGCCGGCGCACCAACGGTGCATCGGAATGCGCGCGCGGTCCGCGATGCGACCGTAGGCGTCCAGCTCGGTGTCGAGTGCCGGGAGGTCGCCCGCCTCGAGCAGGTCGACGAGCCTCCACTGGCGGCCCGAGAGTGCGACGTGAAGATCGCCGGAGTCGCTGGTGAGACGGATGATCTCGTCGCAGAGGGCGAGGCGCTCGCGCACGTCGCCGGGCCCCCACAGGACGTAGTGGCGCTGGACGAGGGCGTTCGCGAGGACGCCTGGGTCGCCGACCCGACGTGCCGTGGCGACCGCGTCGCGACTGAACGCGTGGCGGCGCTCGTCGCGCGAGAAGCAGAGGGCGCTCGCGAGGGTCGCCAGCAGGGTGGCACGCAACGCGTCGTCTCGCTCGTCCACCATGCGCAGCGCTTCGTCGAGCAGTTCCACGAGCGTCGCATAGACCGAGCCGACGCCGGGTGCGGCCGAGGCATACCCGAGGGCGGCGTCGGCGAACGTCGCGACATCGCCGAGGGCACGGGCGCGTTCCGCGGCGCGCTCGAACGTGCCGCGCGCGCGGGAATGATCGCCCGCACACGCCTGCGCACGCCCGAGACGCATCCGGAGCTGCAGCTCTCGGGCCTCGTCGGGGGACTCGAGCCGCAACATTCGAAGCGCGACCTCGAAGTGGTTCACCGCTTCCTCGTAGGCGAGCCGCGCGAGGGCCTGCTCCCCCGCACGCGTGGCATGGCCGAGTGCTTTCCCGGCGTCGCCGAGCACGGCGGCGTGGACGAAGTGATGCGCCAGCTCCGCGCAGGGCGGCTCGTGCGCGCCCGCGTGCAGCGCCTCGAGGGCGAGGCCGACCCGCCGGTGCAAGCGCGCCCGATCGAGCGGTGAGAGGTCCGTGTACAGGGCGTCGCGGACGAGGACGTGCGCGAAGCGGAACCGTCCTCCCGCCTCCGGGACCTCTTCGACGACACCTGCGTCGGCGAGCACGTGGAGGCGCTCGAGAAGAACGTCGGGGGAGCGGTCGCAGAGGGCACGAAGCCGCCCGACGTCGAAATCGTAGCCGAGGACGGCGGCCGCCTCGAGGATCGCGCGGTCCTCGGCTGCGAGTAACGCGAGGTTGCGCTGGATGACGTGACGGACCTGGTCAGGCAGGAGCCTGTTGGCCATGCCGTCCTCGTCGTCGAGTCCGCCCTTCGCGCTCAGCATGCGGACGAGCTCGTCGAGGAAGAAGGGATTCCCCTGGCTCGCGCCGTGCAATCTCGCGATGACCGCATCGCTGGCGCGATCGTGGTTGCGGTTGCGAACGAACTCCCCGACTTCCTCGAGCCCGAAGCCGTCGAGGGGAAGGCGCTCGCTGACGCGCGCGATCTCTCCGAGCATCGCGGGACGGCGCCGGAGCTCGCGCTCCCGGTAGCTCCCCAGGATGAGGACCTGCGAGCGCCGCAGCTCCGCGGCGACGAATCCGAGCAGTCTGCTCGAGCCCTCGTCCGCCCAGTGCAGGTCGTCGAGCACCAGCACCAGGGGCTCAGCAACCGCCATCCGTCGGAGAAGGCCGGCGACGCCGTCGAACAAGCGCAGCCGGGACTGTGCGGGATCGCACGGTGCTGGCGGCTCGACCTGCGGCAATCGGGCCGCGACGATCGGTATCAGCTGCGCCAGATCGGCCGCCGCCTGACCGAGCATCGGGCCGAGCGTCGTCGCGTCGCAGCGTTCGACCCATCGCTCGATCGCCTGTGTCCAGGGCCAGTATGCGGGCAAGCCCGGATGCTCGGGACAGCGACCCCAGAGCACCCGCGCGTCCGGCAGCTCTGTACGTCGCACGAACTCCTCGAGCGTCCGCGTCTTACCGATGCCGGCTTCACCGACCAACGTGACGAACCGCCCCCGGCCTTCGCGCGCGTCGTCGTGCGCGCCGCGGAGGAGCTCGAGCTCGGGCCCCCGGCCGATGAAGAAGCGCCGTCCTGCGACCGGGGGCCTCGGCGGAACGTCCTCGCCCTCGACTCGATGGTCGGGCGCGGTGCCGGGCGCGGTGCCGATCCCCCGCATCAGATGGCTCGCCCTGCGTCCAGCACGAATCGGGCGCCGCGTAGCCCGCCACCGAAGACCGCCCCCCTCGAATACACGAGGTGTACCAGCGTCGCCACCAGCTCCATCTCCGAGATGGCGAACGCGGACAGGGCGCTCACGAGGTAGAAGAGCGTGCCGGGAGTCGTCATGACGGACTTCCTCCTGTCGGACAGGCGTTCCAGGGTTGTGGAACATCGTTCCCCTCATGGCCGGGCGAAGCGCTTTCGCGCCAGCCCGCCCGGGTCCGGGTCAGGTCTCCCAGTGGAGCGTGAGGCGGGGGTCGGGGGTGTACGAGCAATAGGTGCCACGACGGACCGCCGCGGCGAGATGCTGGCCGAGGGTCGGGCTCGCCTCCGCGATCTTGTCGATCGTCCGACCGAGGACTCGCGTGACGTTCACGCGGGCGCGCTCGCTCGCGGAGCCGGCGCGGCGGCTGCGACCGCCGAGGCCGACGGCCCGGGCGAGCTCCGCGGTCAGGAATTCCCGTTCTTCGTGCGCGCGAGCCATCCGGCCGGCATCGTTGAACCGCTCGGCCTCGTCGAGCTCGGCTTCGAGGTCCACGAGGCGGCGCTTGTACGCAGCGCGCGCCGCTGAATCGAGCAGGTCCCCGGCGTCTCCCCGATCCACGCGCGCCGCCTCCGGCGTGTCGCGGCCGATCGCCAGGTCGAGGACGTGGAACTCGCGTCCAGGCTCGTGCACGAGGATCGCGAGGTACGCGAGCCCGGGCCCGTCCTTGAGCCGAAGCCGCTCGTGCCCGATCCCGATCGTCCACTCCTGCCCTTCGCGCCGCAGTATCGCGGTCTGCTCCAGCGGCCACGGCCCGGCGGGCACCGTCCGCGGCGGGAGCTTCAGGCGCGCGATCCGCTCGCGGAGTCGCACGAGCCCCAGCTGCTCGGCCGTCTCGCCTGCCTCCGTGACGAGCCGCAGCGCCGTATCGGCATCGCCCGGGGAGTTTCTCGCGAGCAGCACGCGCGCATAGTCGACCTTCGTGTGCGCGAGCTGGCCGCGTACGCCCATGCGCGTATTCGCGACCAGGGCCTGCTCGAAATGCGCGGCAGCGTCGTACGGGCGGCCGGCCGTTGACGCGAGGAGCCCGAGATAGCGCGCCACCGAGCCGACGTACGTCGGCGACCACCACGAGGCGACCACGTTGCGATCGGCATACGGCAGCAGCAGCGGGTAGAGCTGGGCGGCGCGCGCGCCGTCGTGCAGGAGGTGGACGGCCTCAGCCAGCATGGCGAGTGCCGGAAAGAAATGGACGTCGCGGGGGACGTCGGTGAAGCCCCGGGACCCGATGCGCTCGAGCAGCGCACGAGCGGCTTCCGTGCGCCCCGCCTCCGCGTGCACGACCGCCAGCGTGCATCGCCAGGAATGCATTCCCGGGTACGTGTCGACGAACGCCGCCATCGATTCCTCGAGCTGCGCGCCGAGATTCCCCAGCTCGCGCCGCGCGACGAAGATCTGCCCGCAGTACGTCTGCAGCACGGCCGGATCCTGCCCGTCGCGCCGGATCTCCAGCGCTCGCGCGGCGAGCCGCGCGCCTTCCTCCACGCGACCGGACGAGATCAGGAGGCCCGCGCGCAACACCGCTACGATCCAGCGATGCAGCGGCAACCGACGCTGCTCGGCACGGCTCGCCAGGACGTCGATCTCGCGTTCGGCGGCGGCGACGTCCCCCGCCTCGAGGAGGTCGTGGACGAGGGCCACCCGGCAGTCGAACGCCAAGCCGGGGGCGCGCGTGTTCTCGGCCGTCTCGATGGCTTCACGGATGATGGCGAGGCGCTCGCCGAGATCGGTCGGACCGTACAGCCGGAAGTGCATCGAGAGGAGCGCGTTCGCGATGGCCGCGGGATCGCCGACGCGCCGGGCGACTGCGAGGGCTTCGTCGACCAGAGCGTGCCAACGGCTCGGGTCGGCGTCGTAGAGCAGCGCCCGCCCGAGCGCCAGCATGACGCGGGCACGGAGTCCGCTGTCCCCCTGACCCAGGACCGCCAAAGCACCCTCGAGAAGCCGCACTTCCGTCGGATCGATCACACCTGTCGGCGCCCGTGCCTCCCGGTAGCCGAGCGCTGCTTGCACCCGAGATTCGCGGTCGCCGACCCGCTCGGCCATACGCGCCGCCCGCTCGAAGGTCTCTCGCGCCCTCAAGTTGTCGCTGGCCAGCGCGGCCGCCTTGCCGAGGGCCAGGTGCAACGCCAGCTGGCGCGGCTCGTCGGGCGGGAGGACGGCGCAGAGCTGCAGCGCGCGTTCGAAGTGTCCCACCGCCTCCTCGTGGCCGAGGCGCGCGCTCGCCTCGTGCCCCGCACGCTCTACGTAGGCGAGCGCCGTCGCCGCGTCGCCCAGCGTCGCGGCGTGGAAGAAGTGATGGGCCAAAGCGGGAAGGCGCTCGGGGCTCCCATCGCCGACCGACTCGAGCGCTCGGCCGATGCGCCCATGCAGCTGCGCACGCACCGTCGGCGTGAGGTCCTCGTAGAGCGCTTCGCGAATGAGGGCATGTGCGAAGCGAAACGACCCGAGCGCTCCGGAGACCTCCTCGATCAGGCGCGCCGACAGCACCGGCTCGAGCCCGCCGAGCACGCGATCGCGAGGCAGCTCGCACGCAGCCTGGAGGAGGACGACGTCGAAATCCCGCCCGACGACGGCGGCGACCTCGAGGAGCCGTCGCTGCTCCGCGGTCAGCGAAGCGAACCGCCGACGGATGGTCGCGCCGAGCTCTGCCGGAAGCTTCAGGCGAGCCGAGGCCAGATCGCGGCTGCCCAACGCGCCCTCCGCCTGCAGCATCTGCACGAACTCTCCGACGAAGAACGGATTGCCCTCGGTGATCCGCTGCACGTCGGCGACCAGGCCGGGCGCCGGCACGGTCCCGGTCTTCGCTTCCACGAGCCGCGCGATGTCGTCCGCCCCGAGACCGCGCAGCTCGAGCCGCTGGCTGGCTCGGGCCAGGCCCTCGTGCAGCGCCGGCCCGTCCCTCATCTCCCCGGTGCGATGGCTCGCGACGAGGAGAAGACGCATGCTGCGGAGCTCGGGAGCGACGAAGGCCAGGAGCTGCAACGACGCGGCATCGGACCAGTGGAGGTCGTCGAGAACGATCACGAGCGGGTTTCGCGCGCTGGCACGACGCAGGAACTCGACGACGCGGTCGCAGAGCCGGAAGCGCCATTCGTCCGACTCGATCACGGGACTGAGATCGAGGTCGGGCAGCAGCCCCCGGATCTCGGGAACCAGCTGGGTCAGCTCGTGGGCGCTCGCCCCGAGATCGGCGGCGAGACACCCCGGCTCGCATCCAGCGACGTACTTGCGTATCGCATCGATCCACGGCCAATACGCCGGGGCACCTCCCTGCTCGGGACATCGGCCCCAGAGCGTGCGGCTCGGGGCATCTGCGGCACGGGACACGAATTCCTCGATGATGCGGGTCTTCCCAATACCGGCATCCCCGACGATCGTGACGAGACGGCCACGCCCGCTCGACGTCTCGGCCAGCTCCTCTTGGAGCACGCGAAGCTCACGCTCACGTCCGACGAACGCGTTTCCGTCGGTGCCGATCTCTCGCCTGCCGACGACACGATCGTACGGAGGCTCGCGTGGGTCCATACAGCCTGCCGGCTCCCCAAGCGACGGTACCATGCGGCACCGAAGCGCGCTTCTTGTACGGTAGCCGGCCTCGCGGCGTCAACGGGTTGCACATTTCCGCAATACGACCAGTGACCGCCGCAGAGCGTGTCCCACTCCACGCCGTCGAGCCGTAGCGTGTTGCGGTCTCGGTGCGTCGGAAGTCGCGAACGACGAGCGGGCCCCGGCGCGGGCCGTCGTTCGCCGGGAGCTCGGGCAGAGCGCGCGGCGGCGTGGACCGATCGGATCGGTCCACGCCGCTCTGCTATTCGTGCCGCGCCACGACCCGGTGGCGCACCTCGACGACTACTAGGGTACGACGGTCATCGAGCCGCCGTTCAGGATGCAGCTCGCTGTCCCGGCCTGGCCTCCGTCCAGATCGAAGGACTGGATCACGCAATCGAACTCGAAGTGGCTACCGACCTTGCCGGCGACGACACTGGAATTACCACGGTCCGAGGTTCGAGTTTCTCCGATACCCCGTGAGGCGCTTCTCCGCCAGCTGGCTCAGGTTCGACACGCAGCCGGTGTCGTCGTCCGCGTCGAAGTCTCCCCGTCGCCCGTAGCTCCGTCGGCAGCATCCGTCAACGCGACGGAACCAGAAAAAGCGATGAGATTCACCCGCAACGTGTCGCGCGCTGCGCCCGCGCCGGGGCTGTGCTAGGCTCGCGCCTGCTCGTGAGGATCGTCACCATCCGTCATGATTCGCCGCGCGGCCGCTGGACGCTCAGCCAGTGGCGGCCCGCGCACCTGGCCGCTGCGGTGGAGGTGTTGTGGCAGTCGGAGGGAACGGTGTGGGAGCCGCAGGATCGCCATTACCCGAGCCCCAGCGTCGAGCTGCTGGTGAACGTGAGCGGGGATCGCTATCGGCTCGTCGTGCCCCACGGCGCCGAGTTCTTCGACGACGCGTGGCTCGCGGGCGTGCAGACGGGACCGGTCGTGACCGACGTCCCTCGCCGCTCGACTGTC
>JBKOVG010000063.1:0-29215 GCA_046723845.1 Candidatus Methylomirabilota bacterium
GTTCACGGTGCCCAGCTCCTCGTTGAGCGATTGGAGCTCTTCCTTCGAGGTCTCGAGTTCCTCGTTGGTGGACTGGAGCTCCTCGTTGACCGACATCACCTCTTCATTGGCGGCCCGGAGCTCCTCGTTGGACCTCTCGACTTCCCCGATGGTGCTCTCCAGCTCCTCGCGAGACGTCCGGAGCTGCTCCTCCAGCTGCCGCACGAGCGAGTCCTCCCCCTCGCTCGGCACCGCGGACACGGCCCGGGTGGTGGACCCGCGCTCGGCCTCCCCGTCCGCGAACGAGACCATGATGAGCCCCTCCGTCTCCGCAGATGTCTCGAGGGGCTCGACGGTCACCCGGACGCGGTGCCAGGCGCCGTCGCTCCGGACCCGGGCGTCGGTCGCGACCTGCGCTTGACCCTGGGTCACTGCCTTGTGGACCATGCCGCGCACCCGGCTCTGCAGCCCTTCTCGCAGGCGGACGGTGAGATCGTCGGTCGGCGGCCCGGGGGGCTGGGTCAGGTAGAGGTCGACGGGACCCGCAAAGAACAGGATCTCGTGCCGACGGTTAATCACGACGCTCGCCGGCGCGTAGCGGTCGAGGAGCATCTGCTGCACCCTGGTGATGACACGGTTCGCTCTCAGCGGCGTTGGCACGGATTCCCGCTGGAAGGCCTGCTCGTCGTGGGCCACGACCGGCACGTGGAGCCGGTCGTGGCGCGTCGGCCCGATGCGCCGGTAAACGCGCCATTTCTTCGACAGGGTCTCGAAAAGATCCTCCATCGGCCCGATCGATTCCGCGCTGCCGAGGAAGAGGATCCCGTGATCGACGAGGGCGAAGTGGAACAGCGCGACGACTCGCTGCTGCACCTCGGGCTCCAGATAGATGAGGAGGTTGCGGCAGCTGATCAGGTCGAGGCGGGAGAACGGAGCGTCAGCGATGAGGTTCTGCCTGGCGAAGATGACCGTTTCGCGGAGCTCCTTGCTCACGCGGTAGCCGTTCTCTTCCTTGAGGAGGAACCGGGTCAGGCGACCACGGGGCACATCGGCGGCAATGCTCTCCGAGTACACGCCCGCGCGGGCGAACTCCAACGCCTCCTCGTCCACGTCCGAGGCGAAGATCTGGATCGGGCCGCTGCCCTGTGCCTGGGCCTGCTCGATCAGCACGATCGCCAGGCTGTAGGCCTCCTCGCCGGTGCCGCAGCCGGGGACCCATACCCGCAGCGGTGTCCCCGGCCCGCGTTCCCGCAGGAGGGCCGGCAGCACCTTTTCTTCCAGGAACTCCCATGCCGGCGGATCGCGGAAGAACCTCGTCACGCCGATCAGGAGATCCCTGAAGAGCGCCTTGAGCTCCTCGAGGTCGCCCCGAAGGAGCCGGAGATACTCGATCAGGCGCTCGACGTGACGGAGGCCCATCCGGCGGCGGACCCGCCGCAGAAGAGTGCCCTTCTTGTAGCCGGTGAAATCGAACCCGAGCCGAGCCCGGACGAGGGCCGTGATCCGGCTGAGGTCGTCGGCGCTCGTCTTCGGCGACGGCTCGACCTGATCGACGGCGACATAGGGATGTTGCGCGTGCTTGAGCAGCGTCTCGGGCATCCTCTCGACAGGAAGCACGTGGTCGACGGCATCGTTCTCGATCGCGCTCTGGGGCATTCCGCCGTGCTGACCGGTTCGGGGATCCTGAGCGATGGCCATGCCGCCGACCGTCTTGATCTCCTTCAGGCCGAGCGTGCCGTCGGTGCCGGTGCCGGAGAGGATGATGCCGATCGCCCGCTCCTGCTGATCCTCAGCCAGCGAGCGGAAGAAGAAGTCGATCGGCATGCGGATCCCGCGCCGCTCCACGGGCGGGGCGAGGCGCAGGACATCCTTGCTGATGCTCAGGTACTTGTTCGGGGGAATGACGTAGACGTGGTTGGCGCGCACGGAGATGTCGTCGGCCACTTGCCGCACCGGCATCCTCGTGTGCTTGCCCAGCAATTCGGCGGTCAGGCTCTCGTGGGTTGGATCGAGGTGCTGGATCAGGACGAATGCCATCCCGGTCTCGGGCGGCATGGCCTGGAAGAAGCGCGTGAAGGCCTCAAGCCCGCCGGCAGAGGCCCCTATCCCCACGACGGGACACGCGCCGCTCTGATCGCCGGCGCCCTCTTCCGAGCGGCCCGGGCTTCGTGGGCGGCGATTCTGTTTCGGCCCCACCGGTCGCCTCGCCTTCCCGCTGCTCATTGTGGGAACCCTCGACCGGAAGCATACGATGGGATATGCACCCGTTCTCGGTCAGCGCCGGCCGAGGCTCAAGCTCTTGCCCTTGGCACAGCGCGCGCAAATGCCCCTCTTCTCTGGCGCCGATCCTGCCAGAGTGCGCTGGACAGGTCAAACCGGAGCCTCGACGCAGGGAGCGAGAGCTCGTCACTTGGGGCGCAGGGCAGCTACTATGGAGCCGTCCGCAGTTGCCTCAGCCCACGGCAAGGAGGACGGCTCGGCGACCGTCAAGGTGTTGGAGTGGATGGGCCGGCGTTCACGCCGGAGACGCTGATCCCCCGGCTGCTACCAGCCGGTCTTCTCTCGTGCCCGCTTGAGGACCGCACGCACCAGGTCGGGTACGGCGGTGCGCTGCGCGCGGTTGACGATCCAGACGAAGAGGGATCCGCCCGGGTCGGTGACGATCTCGTAGCGCACCGTCGAGCCCGCGCCGTCGGGGCCCGGCTCGATCATCCAGCTCCCCCGGATGCTTCGCACGCGCTGGTGACCGCCGTCGGGCGGGGGACCGACATCGTTCGCGCTCGCGAAGTCGATCTCGTACCGCTGCGCCACCGTATCGACGCGCTTCCGGAGACGGACTGTGTAGTCGCGATCGCTCGCGAGCGGCAGCTTGACCTGCTCATAGATGACGCGCTCGTCCCCGGTATCGGAGAGAATGTCGAGGCGGGTGAGGTGGGGAATGAACTGCATATAGTCGCGGTGGCCCCACACGGTCTCGAAGACGGCGGAGGGCGACAGCAGGCTTTGCGCCGTTGCGCGGATCTCGGCGAAGGCCGATCCGGCGATCGACCGGCGCTCGACGAGCACGCCATCCTTGTCGGAGATCTTCTCCCACTCGGCGGCCGTCACCACCGTGCTGCTGAGCAGCACGAGCGCGGTGGCTACTACCCACAGCCAGGACCAGGTGCGCATCACGCGGAGCGGGTGGGGCGGGCCGAGTCCGGCCGCTCGTCCGTGGTGCGGAACACCCAGTCCCAGAGCGGCGAGGTGACGCCCCAGCGGGCCTCCTGCGTCACGAAGTGGTGAAGCATGTGCCGGTGGCGGAGATATCGGCCCAGCGATGTGCGCGGCCGCCAGGCGTGGATGGCGAAGTGCGTGTAGTCGTAGACCAGGTAGCCGAGGAGGAACCAGGCGAAGAAGGGGTCGATCCACTCGCCGCCAAGGACCGCGCGGAACAGCGTGTACAGAACCGCGGCGGCGAGGGCGGCGGGAGCGGGCGGCATCACCAGCCGCGTCGCATCGTCGGGGTCCGCGTGATGGACGCCGTGAACGATAAACTGTAGCCGGCGGCGCCCTGGCGATGCCGGCGCCAGGTGGAACATGAATCGATGCATCGCGTATTCGGTGAGGCTCCAGGTGACGAGGCCGGCCACCGCCAGGGCGGCCACGACGCCGCTCCCGAGATGGTGAACGGCGAAGGCGCGCCACAGGAGCCACGCGGCGAGGGGCATCCAGACGATGAGCGGCGTCAGGGGATGCACGTGGGACAAGCGCTCGAGCGCGTCGTGCTCGAACAGTCGCAAGCGCGCGCCTCGTGTGCGCATGACCTACATCATCCCACCAATCGCGAGAAGGCGGAGAAAGGATTTCTGCACGTATTAATACCTAGCGATCGGGCCGTCGCCCCCATCGGCGGCAGATCGCTCGAGGAGCACCGTGCCCACGGACCGGGCGGCCGCCGCCGGAGGGCCGGCCCATTCCCGCAGGTGGACGGTGCGCGCATCGCGGAGGCGGAGCAGGGAGACGGCTAATCACGCTGATGGCACCAACTCCCGCTTCTCATGCGCGATGGGCGAGAGATAGTCAAGGGCCCTACGGAGCCATGTTCTCATGAGGTACGAGGCACTCGCGCACAACTTCGTTCGACGCGCCCGCCATCGAGGCGGGCGCCGCGGCCTGCGCCCGCGCGCTACGGGCGGGGAATCAGATCGCGACGGTCGGCTGCCGTATCCCAGATCCCCCAGGCGAAGGCTGGAAGCGTCTGCATGAGGTGCTGAAAGTTCCGTGTGCTCATGAACAGCACCTCGGCGTCGGCAGAGACGACGGTGACGCTGGCCTCGCGAGTTGCGGGTTCCCGCAGGCTCACTTCTCCGAAGACGTCGCCCTCGCTCAGCTCGCTGATAAACCGGCCCTCGGTCCCGACCGCGAGGTGGCCCGACAGAAGGATGTAGAACCCGTCGGCCTCGTCACCCTCGACGACTACGTGATGACCGTGCTTGAACTGCTTGATCAGGCTGAAGATTGCGAAGCCGGAGAGCTGACTCGAGGTCATGTGCTCGATCACGCTCCTGGCCCCCGGCTCCAGCGCCGCCTTGAGTCGGGCGCGCTCCTGGGCGAGCTGCAGCCGCGGAAGCAGGCTTCTCATCTTGTTGACCCGCTCCTGGATCGCCGGATGCGTCGCGACCAACCAGTCGTACTGCTCCTCGCCGAGCCGGATGGCCTGGGTGGGGCGGTCGGCCACCACGTCGGCCGCGCGGAGGCCGCGCTGATGCCCGATCCCCCATTCGCCGAAGGTGTCGGCCCTGCTCAGCGTCGTGATGACGCGGCGGCCGTCACGTACGCTCACGCGTCCGTCGGCGATGATGTGGAAGTGCATAGGCTCCCCGGGGGCGATCCGTCCCTTCCGGATGATGAGTTCGTCCGGTAAGTGGGTGACGATCTCCGCGCCGTTGAGCAGCGTCTCGAGCGTTGTGGACGGCATGTCATACAGGTAGGCCACATGCCGCATCGTCTCGAGCAGCACGCGCCGCCGCGAGCGCGGCGTGGTCGGCAGGAGGACCTGAGTCTCGAAGAGGCGTGGCTTGCTGGGCGCAAAGCCACGGGGCACATCTCCGTCCGCAATGTGGACGAGGGACATTTTACTCGTGATGGCGTCGGGCAGGGCGCGCAGCGCCTCCTTGTCGGTGTGAATGGGGGGGATACCGGCCTCGTGGTAGAGAAGGTCGACGGTGGGCTTTCCATCCGGCGTCCAGAAGAAGTACATCAGGTCTTGGAAGTGCGCTTCCGCCAGCCTCCCGCGCCGCCGGAGATCTTCGAGTATCGCAGGATCGTACTGGGTGTCTCCCGAGTAGCCGAGCGTCCGCCCCCCGAACGTGAGCTTGAAGCCGTTGGTCGGGATCGGATGGAGGTTCCAGCGGGTCTCAAGCTCAGCGCAGTCGGCCGCCACCTCGATCCGCACCCGAGTGCCCGGCTTCGCCGAGATGTGGGTGACCAAACGCTCTCCCTCGAAGTCGCGCCCGGTGACGAGTCGCGCCTTCTCGACGAAGGCGCGGAAGACGGGGTCCGAGGCGATCACTCTCGTGGGACTCCCGCTCACCAGCTTCTCGATGAGCCCGCCGTCGTGGTCGGCGTGGACGTGGGTCAGAAATACGTAGAGCACATCCGCCGGCGCGACCCCGATCTGGTCGAGGTAGGCGAGGGCTTCGGAGGATGGATCGACGAGGATCCCCTTGCCGTCGACCCAGATGATGAAGCTGGTAAAGTCGCCAGTCGCGTCGAAGCCATGGCTGGTCCCGAGAGGCGTGACACCGAACCGCGGCCGGTCGCTCGCGAACTGAACGGCTTCGCGGAACTCAATGGGAATGCGCCGGAGCAGCCGCGGCGGTGTCCCCACCTCGAGTCTCTTCTCGCTCGACCGGCCGTCCGGCTGCGCGATGTGAACGTCGAAGCCGCGCCCAGAGGGCGCCACGCGCACCTCCGCCGACGGCAACGGAATGACGGTCGCCTCGCCGTCGAGGGTGAAGAAGTCCACGTAGGCGTCGACCCCGAGGAGCGGGCTTTCCGGGCTGCCATCGCGGCGGGCGGCATAGAGCTCATGGGCAGTGCGCAGGAAGTGGTATGTCTCGCGCGACCCCAGGCCGTATGCCTCATCGAGCTTCTCGAATGACGGTGGCTCCGGCGCCGCCGGGTCGAAGAGGCCAAATAGCGTGAGGGTGAGCAGCCGATGAAGGACGTGCCATTGCCGGGAGGTGCCGACGATGCGCGTGCGGGTCTGTTGGCGCAGGAAGAAATTCAGGTACACGAGGAACTCAATGTCGGCGTAGTTGGTCCTGCCCTCGAACAGGCTCGCGGGCAAGATGAACAGGTAGTCGCCATGGAGTCCTTCGCGCAGGATGTCCTTCGTGGTGCGTGACAGGCTGCCGAGCTGGACCCGGGTGGTGCCGTCAGGGCTGAACAGGACGGTGGGGTCGAGCAACCGCACGGTGCGGCGCACCGCGCTCAACCCTTTCATGAATCCGACTTCCCCGACCCCGCTGCGGAGGGCGTCCACGATGGCCTCGTGTGGCTCGCCACGAATCGCCATTGCTGCATACCGCCGGACCAACTCCTTCTCGGGCTCCGTGAAGGCGTCAAACACCTCGTGGACGAGCACGAGCGGCCCAACGTCGGCGGTGTTGATCACGAAGCCGATGGGGTGGTCGCCTTCGGGCAGGACCAGCGCCTCCCGCCACGAGTCGCGCGGAGATTCGGACGCTACGACCCTGAGAGGGGGTTCGCCGTCTCCATCGACGCTGATTGTCCGGAGCCCGAGATACTCGAGCGCCACGTCAACGAGCTTCACCCCCCGCCTCAGCTCCTCCAGCTCCGCCTCGCGGAGCGCGCGGCTCGCCAAGGTGGATGCCAGCATGTCGATGACAAGCGTTTCGATCGGCGTCTGTACGGACTCCGCTGACAGCCAAATCCCGGTGAGGGGTGCCCGTGTCTCAGGAGCCCGCGAAGTCATGTGTGCGAGAGGCCCTCCCAATTGTCACCGGTTTGGGCTGATTCCTACCACGTTGACCGCCCGTACGGCGTGATGCCACGCGGTCGCTGGATGCCCTTGAGAATCTGCCGAAAGGAGGCTTCCCGTCAAGCCCGCGGTCGCGAGGCCCCCCTTGACAGCGTTCGAGAAGCGTGCATTCGCGCCCGTTCCTGGGTCGATGAATGATGGCAGGCGACCAGCGCGCGCGCCAGATCGGCGAGACACCGCGCTCATCTCGTCCAGTTAATGGCCTCGATGAGCACGACCCGCTCGAGCTGTGGAGCGAGGGTGACGCTCGCGCATCCCTGGAGAAGGATGAGTACGAAGATGGGGAGTGGGAGAACGCGCGTTCGCCGTCGAACCGGTACGGCCATTGCCCCACCTTGGTTTGGAGTCGAGGTTCCAGAAGATGGTACGGTTCGAGCACTTGCCGCTTGATGGATGACCAAACCGGCGATGTCGATACGGTCTGCGCCTAAATAGTGGCGGACGGTTGAAGACGCGCGGTCTGCCGGCGAGCCAACAACCGCCCCCGAAATAGAACTACAACCGCCAATCCAGCGCGATACGTCAAACGACGTGAGCGTCTGCATCGTCATGCAATATGCTCAGATTTCCGTTGCTGTGCCATCGAGGCTCTTGGCTCCTGGGGCGGTGTCCGAGTCTGACCTTTCTGTTGCGTACGCGCCTGGGGCGTGACCGCCATGGCGTTTCGACTCATCCTAACCACTTCTCGTGGGAACCGTGCCGCCTTCGTGGATCCGCGGCGCCGTGCGTGTGGGGTGAGGTACGGACCCCGCGTCCGGCCAGCGGCCGGGCGGGGGCGGAGCGTCCGGAATCGATCCGGCATGGATCGCGCCGAGCTGTGAACTGCTTCACGGCGCCCAGCCGCCGGCGGTGGTACCATGCCGGTGCCGCGGCAGTCCTGCCGCGGGGAGCGACAGGAGCCCGCCATGCCCACCATCCGCATCGGCACCTTCAACCTCGAGAACTTCGATGACAAGCCCAACCAGGCCCCGTCCCTGGCGACCCGCATAGAGCTGATGCGCCCGCAGCTCGTGCGCATGCGCGCCGACATCCTGTGCCTGCAGGAGGTCAACGGTCAGGAGCAGGCGGGCCAGCCTCGCCAGCTCCTCGCCCTGCAGCAGTTGCTGGCCGGAACGCAATACGCGGGCAACACGATCACCTCGACCAGGACGACGGGCAACGAGGTGTTCGACGAGCGCAACCTCGTGGTGGTGAGCCCGTTCCCCATCCTGGCGGTCCAGCAGATCAAGAACGACAAGGTGGCGGCGCCCGAGTACAAGCGCATCACCGCCGTCCCGCCCGATCTGACGGCGAAGCCCTTCGGCTGGGAGCGGCCGATCCTGCATGTGGCGCTGCAGCTGCCCACCGGTCAAACGCTGCACGTGCTCAACGTCCACCTCAAGTCGAAGCTCCCCACCGACATCCCGGGCCAGAAGAAGGACCAATTCACGTGGAACACGGCCACGGGCTGGGCGGAGGGCGCCTTCCTCTCGGCGCTGAAGCGCTTCGGTCAGGCTGTGGAGCTGCGCATCGTCATCAGCGAGATCTTCGATCAGGATGCCCATGCGCTGATCGTGATCTGCGGTGACTGCAATGCTGAAGCCACCGACGTGGAGATCCAGGCCGTGCGGGGAGATGTAGAGGACCACAACAACGAAGCGCTCGCCGGCCGGGTGATGGTGCTGTGCGAGAGCACCGTGCCCGCCTCGTCACGATATTCGCTCTTCCACCAAGGGCGGGGGGTGATGCTGGATCATATCGTGGTCTCCCGGGCGCTGTTGGCCCACTACCGCGGCACCGAGATTCACAACGAGTTGCTGCACGACGAGTCGCTGGCCTTCCGGACGGACGTGAAGTTCCCGGAGAGCGACCATGCGCCGGTGGTGGCGACGTTCGACTTGTAGCGGCTTCACCCGGCGACCGCTGAACGGCCGTCTTTCACATCCGGTCCGAAGCCGTGCGACTCCCGCTAACGGTGGAAAGGGCAATCTAGCCCGTAGTATCCCTCACGGACGAGCAGGCTCCGACCTCGTCGCCTCTCATGGCGCGCAGAGTCCGGATTCCTTTCAGCACAGAATTATGACGCAGCACTCAGTCTCCGCGACACCGGCTGATGACCCGCCGACCTAAGAAAGACCGATGGATCGCCGTGCCTTCGCTACGCTCGCTTCGAGCGCTCGGTGGACGTCGTCGGTGATGTCCGCCAGGTCCTTCGCGAAGCGCAGGAGTGTACGGATCTGGTTGAGGGTGCGAATGATCTCCGATCTCTCACCTCCAGCACTCTGTTGGACCATGACCAGCGCAACCTGTTCGAGTTCGCGCCCTACAGACTCACGCGCCATTGGGAGCAGGCATCGCGCCACCCGGATGATCTCGAGGGCCAAATCGTAGAGGAGATTGTGCGCGGAGGGCGTCGTCTCTGGCGCCCGTTCGGCACTCGGCGCGACGGACGCTGACGCTTGCGCCACCATCTTATCCACCGTACGACTGAGGAAGGCTAAGTCCACCGGCTTCAGCGTGTAGTCGAAAGCGCCCATCTCGATAGTCTGCTTCGCGAGGTCGATGTCGCCATTCCCGCTGATCATCAGGATGCCTACCTGCTTGTCGAAGCTCCCGATTCGGCGTAGGACCTCGACTCCATCCATGCCGTGCATACGGATATCGAGAAGGATGACCTGTGGGTGCTCCAGGTCTATCTTGGCGAGCGCCTCAACGCCGCCGTGAGCCATCGTGACCTGGTAGCCCTGCTCGGTCAAAAAGTCTGCCAGCATCTCAGCGACGGCGACCTCATCGTCCACTACGAGGATCTTGCCGCGAGATCCAGACATGCTCATCCCCCTCGGTACTGATGCGGGCGAGGGAATGCCCACGCGCAGCGTCTCGGATTACCACGGGCGCAGGTGCCCTGCCAGTGGCGGTGCCCTCCCATCGAGTCACCTTTCGATGGAGACCACCATTATCCTCAGGTGGACGGGATTTAGTGAAGAATTCGAGAGACCCACGCGCTGATGTGTGCACATCCCTTTGGTTGCACAGGGTCCGACGGCGAGCTATGCTCTGCCGCCTCACACCGCCTGGAGCGTGTTGGTCTTGTTAGCAACGGTCCCGCGGAGGCGAGGTTCGCATCGGGGAGCCAGCGCAGGCGTTTCCCGGTGATTGGACGAGCTCGTCGAGGCGTTCTCGACCGAGGAGGTGCCATGAATCTCTCTCGTCGTGATCTCCTGGTGCTCAGCGGCATCACACTGGCCGGTGCCACCGTGTCGCCACCCTTGGCTCGCGCGCAGATGCCGAAGCGAGGCGGGACTCTAACCCTCCGCGGCTGGGACCCGCCGATGTTCGATCCGATGCTGCAGACGGCCTACCGCGTCCAGATTCCGAACACGTTCACGCACAGCCGCCTCGTCAAGCACAAGGCGGGGCCGGGCGTCGTGCCGGCCACGTTTCAGATCGAGGGCGATCTCGCGGAGTCCTGGAGTCAGCCGAACGAAACGACGTACGTCTTCAAGCTGCGCCGTGGCGTGCGCTGGCATCCCAAGCCCCCGGTCAACGGCCGCGAGCTCACGGCTGACGACGTGCGCTACAGCGTGGAGCGGTTCGTCACGGTCAAGGGCAACCCGATGGCGTACATGCTGAAGTCGGTGGATCGCGTCGAGGTGGTCGATCGATACACCGTGAAGTTCGTCATGAAGGAGCCGTTCTCCTGGCTGCTCGACGCCCTCGCCACGCCGATGGCGGTGCCCATTATCGCCCGCGAGTACGTGGAGAAGTTCGGGGATCTCAAGAAGGCCGAGGCCGTGGTGGGGACGGGGCCCTGGATGCTCGACAGTCACCGACCGAACGTCGGACTCACGTTCGTCCGCCATCCGAGCTATTTCATCGCGGGACTGCCCTACATCGATCGGATCGAGTACCTGGTCGACGAAGATAACGGCTCCCGCATGGCGGCCTTCCTTGCCGGGAAGTACGACCTGGGCTGGGAGTTCCCCGGCTCCATCAACCGGAGCGACTGGGTACAGATCAAGGCCACGCTCAAGCAGAAGCGGCCAAACCTCCGGACCGCCGAGTTCCCGAGCAACGTCGAGACGCACATCTCCATGCGGACGGACATCCCGCCCTTCAAGGACATTCGTGTCCGCCAGGCCGTCTCCCTCGCTCTGGATCGGCAAGGCATGATCGACGCCACGTTCGAAGGGGTGGGCAATTTCAACCCGGCCATTCCGGCGGGTCTCGTCGAGTGGGCGCTGCCCATCAATCACCTCGGGGAGGGCGCGACGTACTTCCGTCATGATCCGGCGGAGGCGAGGCGACTGCTCGCCGCGGCGGGCTACCCGAACGGGTTCCCGGCCAGTCTCTGCTTCACGACGTACGGCTCGACGCTGCTCGTCGACAACGCGCAGCTGATCCTCAAGGACCTCAAGAATGTCGGCATCGACGCGAAGTTCGACCAGCGGGAGTACGGCGCGTTCATCGCCAGTTGCTACTTCGGGAAGTTCGACTCGATGACCTACGGTCCCCAGACGCCATTCCTCGATCCCGACAACTTCCTCTTCGGCATGCACTACCCGGGGGAGGCGAAGAACCAGAGCCACGTCGACGACCCCATCGTGACCGACATGCTGATCCGCCAGCGCCGGATCTTCGACGTGGCCAAGCGCCGCGAGGTTATCCACGAGCTGCAGCGCTATCTGGCCAAGCAGCAGTACTATGTCCAGCCGCCGTCGGGTGTCTACGTCGCGGTCTGGGAGGGTGCGCTGAAGAACTACGGGCCGAATCTCGGGTATGACTACGGCGGCCGTCTCATGGCCGCGTGGCTCGACCGGTGAGTTAGCCCGTCGGCCGCCTCGGAACGGTGATGCAGGACCGCATCAGCCACGAATAGGGGATCTTCACCTCGTGTCGCGAGCACGCAATCGATGGGTCCGGGCGCTGCCTCGAGGATCTGCCGGCGGCTAGGCATCGCAAGCTTGCCGACGACATGAGCGACGGCGGGGGCTGGGGTGATGGTGGCGGCTGGGGCGATGGCGACGGTGGCGGCTGGGGCGGCGGCGGCGACTGAGCGATCCCTCCACGAGCCGATCTTCCCGCACCCCGAGTACGAGTCCATCGCGTCACCAATCACATTCGTTCCCAGCTCGAAGCCTTCTCAGCTGAAGCAGGCCTGGCCCGCGAGCGGTCGCTCGATGTCACCGAGACTGTCACTCAATCGGCGTGACAGAGGCAATAGGCCGCAACTCACCGTGGCCGTGGCAACGTGCTCGAGAGAGAACAGATCCTTGAAAATGCAAACGAGCGTCGTGGCCTCATAACGCGCTCGAAGGTTGCGCCGAAGACCATCACGGCAGCGTCTCGTTGTCCAGGGTGTAGAGAATTGCGGCGTGCCCCATCTCGTCCGTTGTCTTCTCGCCCCAGGACACGTCGCGTGGAGGCTTGTTCGGGTTCCGCGGGTTCTGCTCCGAGTTGTCCCAGGCCGCCATGAGCTCGATCCAGCTGCCGGTGGGAAGAGCGATCGGCCTCCGGTAGAAGTAGAAACCCTGCCAGTGGAAGTCCCAGTCGTCGATGTGGATCAGCGGCTGGATCGACTCGTCCTTCATGCGCGCCCAGACCTTCATCTCACGGCCGAGGAGGTGCATATGGGGATGGATCGCGATCAGCCGCATAGGCTGGTACACGAAGGACTGCGCCTCGATCTCGTGGCGGGGCGCGCCCGCGGGGATCGCGAGACGGAACTGCCCGACGCGCATGAAGTGGAGACGCTTCTGCACGGGGGCGCTCGCCGCCTGCAGCCGCAATTCGGTGTGGTCGGTCTCTGCCATGAGCCGCGCATTGTGGTAGTGGAGCTGGAACACGACCCGTGCGCCCTTGGGGAGGAGAATCCCTACGCCTTCTGGGAGGATCCACGGGCGCGCGCCGGGCGCCCAGCCCCCGAGGTAGCCGTCGATCCTCACGCCCGGCCCACCGAAGCATGGATAGCCGTACGCGCCGTCGGGGGAAGGGATGTTCGCGGATAGGCCGGACGGGTCCACCATGGCCAGGACGTGATGCACGATCTTGGAGTTACCCGGCACGATGTCTGCCGCCGTAAAGTACCGGTCTTCGGTGAAGGAGGTCGCCACGCTGAAGCAGCGGTAGATGTCGCCGGACCGTGCCGGCACCGTGAAGGGCTGATCCGGACGGAGCACAAGATCCGGCTTGCCTCCGAGCGAGCTCGAGGTGAACTGGCGTGGCGCTGGGAGATCGCGAGGATCACCCTCCGGTGCGCCCTCTCGGATCCAGCGCGCGATCATCGCAACCTCGGCGTCCGAGAGCCGGCGTTCGCCGATGAACTCGCCGTAGCCCTGAAGGGCCTTCCACGGCGGCATGGTCCGCTTCTCTACCGCAGCAAGAATCTTGTCGCGCCGCCGGTAGACGTGCTCGTACTTGATCAGCTCGAAGGGCGCGCTGCCGCCCGGCCGGTGGCATTCCTGGCAGTGCTGCTGGAGCAGGAGCGAGATGTCCTGGTTGAACGTCACGCCGGCCGCGGCAGCGGGCCCATCGGGCATGGGCGCTCCCGCGCCGCCGGCGAGAATGGCAAGCAGGGCGAGAAGCAGCCGGAACCGCATACCGGGATTCTAGGTCGCGGTAACTCCACCGGCAAGCCTGCTAGGTTCCTACCCGCTCTGAAGCACGTTCTCGGTCACGCGCGGTCCGCTCGCCAAGGTACATGTCGCCAATGTGCGCATTCCGCGCCGCGGGCACTCCGTTAGAAACGCCGTACAAGCCCGACGTTAACCTCGGCTTTGCGCACGTCAGTGAGATCTTTTGGATTCATTCCCAGGTTTAAATTGGTTTCCAATTTTACGCCGCGACCGATGTCGAATTGAAAATCCAGAGTCAGCTCGCCGGAGCGCAATAGAGTCACGCCCTTGGTAAGGATCCCGGTGCCCACGGCGAGCTTGCCGGCGGTATCAGGCTTGAAGCCCAAGAACCGGTACGTGTCCTTCAAGACGTTGGCGCCGAGAGCGTACCGGGCCAATGCCTCTTTCAGCGCGTCGGGGTCGTCGGGATGAAGAGTTGCGGCTTGATAAAGGTGATGGCCGTAGTCGAGCAAATTGTTGCCTACATCCAGTTCGAGCTTTTCGAGCAAAATCGGCACGTCGCGCATCGATGGCCCATCCGGCTTGGGTTGGCGCTGGATCAAATCGTTCTGCCGTTTGGCCTGTAACAAACCGGCGACGGCCCTATTGCCTACAGACTGCTGCAGCCGCAACAGTGGGTGAACCGGACGTGTACCGTGTTGCCGCTCGGTCTGTCTGCGGATCGTGCTCGATCCACTGCCGGTTCTATGACTTGATTGTCGCAGGGCCAACGTACTTGACCTCTTTCTCCGTTTATCTCTACTCCGGCCGTGTCTCGTTTATGCAGTGTCCTCTTCCTTGGCGACCCTGTGTGCCGTACTCGAAGCATAAACGTCGAGTGTGTGCGCGGGTCGAAACTCACTCACCGGAGTTCGCTTCCACAATTCTCTCATGCGCAAAGTGTCCACGCTTATCTAAGCGCAACACATAAGCAACATAAGGCACGTTCTCGGTGACGCGCGAGCTCGCTCCGGTCGTGGGCGCTACCGGCGGTGAAGTGTGATCACCACTGGTCCCCGGCTCGCCTCCAGTAGTAATCCCCTCAACGAAGCTAGTACCGTACGTGGAAGTGCAGGCTGGCAAAGAAGGCGGGCCAGGCATCGCATACCAGCTCGCCGAAGCACGGGCTGACCTGTGGGTCCTTGCCTGTGCCCACGATGATCACGGTCTGGTTGCCCAGCTAAGGACGAGTTTCGAATCTCGTTGGGACCACCACTGTCGTTGGCACAAGGCCTGACCTTCGAGATCCGGGACATCGCTCGGGCTGCCTGATGCCGAGTTGTGAGTGATGACATGTCGACCGTGGCCGGGCATCCGCCGGCCGCGGCGGATTCCGGTCGCGCCTCCCTTCGATTTGCCTTATGATCTGGCCGCGCCGGGATTGCGCCACCCAGCGGCTCTGACATCAGCGCAGATGGACATCTACTCGACCACAAGGGAGGAACTGATACATGGAACGAGAAGTACGGGGGCTCAGGAAGAGATCCCGGACGGTCGCCGGCCTGCTTGTCGCCGGCGCGGTGGCGCTCGCGCTCACGTTCACCGGGCCGGCCGCCTTCGGTGAGATTCTCGGGCTGGTCAACTACGAGACCAAGTCCGCGGAGTCGCTGAAGACGCTGAAGCGGCCCATCGCGCCTCCGGCGCGCAAGGAGGGCCTGGCCGTCGTGGACCTCGAGCCCGGCTCGAAGACCTACGGCCAGGTGGTGAAGAACATCGATCTGCCCGGCGACACCATCGCGCACCACATCTTCTATAACCGCGACCAATCGAAGGTGTACATCACGGCCCTCGGCAAGCCGGAGCTCCGGGTCATCCAGATGTCGGATCCCGCGCTCACCGTCAGGACCGTGCCGGTGCCCGGTTGTGAGGTCGGCGAGGACGTGGTTTTCTCGGACGACAACAAGACCTGGTACCTGAGCTGCATGGGCTCGGACGCGGTGATCGTCGGCAACGCGGTCACCGACACGCCGGTTCGCACCATCAAGCTGCCGCTCAAGTACCCGCACGGGATCGCCATCCACAACGGCATCGATCGCCTCCTGGTGACCAGCACGGTGCGCGCGAGTGACCTCGGGGACGCAGGCGAGGCCGTCGGCGTCATCGAGGCGAGCACGGGTCGGTGGATCGGCGAGGTCAAGGTGTCCACGAAGCCGTCCCCGGCCAAGGCCGCGCCCGTCGAGATCCTCTTCGTCCCCGGGAGCAACCCGCCCGTGGCGTACGTCACCAACATGTACGAGGGAACGCTCGGTACGCTCACCTGGAACCCCGGCACGAAGAGCTTCACGTTCGCGCAGGCGTTCGACTTCGGCACGATGAAGATGGGCGTGCCGCTCGAGATATACTTCACCCCGGATGGGAAGACGATGTACGTGAGCACGGCCAAGCCTGGACACCTGCACATCTTCGATCTCGGCGCGAACCCGGCGGTGCCAACGCACAGGAAGGCGATCGAGGCGGCCGAGGGCGCCCATCACGTCGCGTTCACCAAGGATTGGAAATACGCCTTCGTCCAGAACGCGCTCCTGAACCTGCCCGGCATGAGCGACGGATCCATCACGGTAATCGATCTCGAGAAGGGCGACGTGGTGGCGAGGATGGAGACGCTCAAGGACGGCGGCCACAACCCCAACAGCATCGTGCTCCTGCCGAAGTGGAATCACCTCGCGGGGCATTGATCCCGTAGCGACGGGGAGGCGGGGCAGCCGGACGCCCCGCCTCCCGGATGCGTGCCGCATGAGTAGTGCACGGCATTGCCGGCGGGCCTCCGGCCCGGACAGCACGGCGTGGCGCTGGCTCGCTGCCGGGCCAATCACCATAGTGCTCGCTCGCCCGGTCCCCGCGGCCGCTCACGGCCTCGGTCAGCGCTATGAGCTGCCCGTCCCCCTCGCGCTCTACCTCACGGGGGCCGGCCTCGCCGTGGCCTTCTCGTTCGTTCTGATGGCGTGGTTCATGCGCCGTGACGCCTGGGGGGGCGGCCGGACTGTCCAGCTCGGTAGCCAGGCCGCCGGTCGTGTCCTGGCTGGCCCGGCGCTCTTCTGGACACTTCGCCTCGTCGGGCTGGCCGTGTTCGTCCTGCTGGTCGCGATCGGGCTCTTCGGCCCGCAGCAGCCGTTCAAGAACATCACCCCGATTGCCGTCTGGGTGTTCTGGTGGGTCGGCTTTGCGTACCTGGCGGTCTTCGTGGGGAATCCGTGGCCGCTGGCGAACCCGTGGGCCACCGTGTACGACCTGGCCCGCCTCGGCCGGCCACCCGCCCGTCCGATCGTCGAGTACCCAGCTCGCTGGGGCACCGCGCCCGCGGTCCTGCTCCTCGGTACGTTCGTCGCGATGGAGCTCGTATGGAGCCAGAGCGAGGTCCCGCGCCCCCTGGCACTCGCCATGCTCGGCTACTCGGGCTTCACCTGGATCGCGATGGCGGTGTTCGGCCGTGATGAGTGGCTCGCGCGCGGCGAGGTCTTCTCCGTTTACTTCGGCGTGCTCGGCCGGTTCGCGCCGCTGACTGTCGAGGAGAACCCGCATCCTGGTCTCGTGGCCCGGCCCTTTGCGGTCGGGCTCCTCGTCGAGCAGCCGGTGTCACCGACGATGACGGTATTCGTGCTGCTGATGCTTGCGGCGGTGACCTTCGATGGCCTGATCGAGACCTCGCTCTGGGCCGACCTGCTCCACGCACTCCACGATCGCGGCGGCGCCGGTCGGGACGAGGTCGTGGGTGCCATCGCCTGGGGCGCATTCGCCGCCCTCTTCGCGCTCCTCTACGCTGGTGTGGCGCGGGCGATGGCCTGGTCGGTGGGCGAGTCCTCGGCCCCCCGGCGCGTTGGCGGCTGGTTCGTCCTGACTCTCGTGCCCATCGGCATCGCCTACCATCTCGCCCACTACCACTCGCTGCTCCTCGTGGCGGGGCAATACGCGATCCCGCTCCTGTCGGACCCGTTCGGGCTCGGGTGGGACCTCTTCGGAACCACGCTCTACCGGATCGACTTCAGCGTCGTGAACGCGGCCTCGATCTGGTATCTGTCCGTGGGGGCTGTCGTCGTCGGCCACGTGCTCGCTGTATATCTCGCCCATGTGATGGCGCTCCGAGTGTACGGCGACGCCCGGACGGCCCTCCGGAGCCAGATCCCGATGCTCGTGCTGATGGTGCTCTACACGATGAGCAGCCTCTGGATCCTGTCGCAGCCGATCGTCAAGACCTGAGCCGTCTTCTCAAGGCTCCTCTTTGTCTTGACCGCAGAGCCACAATCTCGGTTACCGTTTTGGCCAATTTCCGTTGTGTGTCGAGCCGGGCCCCCATCGGGCTCGCCCTCTCAAGGAAAGAGCGGTATCAGTCCGAAGGAAAGTCTGGCCTGTGCGTATCTCGACCACCGGCAGGAAGGAGCAGCTTTCACGCGCCGCTGGCGCGCGCTGCCCTGTCTGCGGCGAGCGCCTTGAGCGAATCCTGCTCCAGGGCAAGGACGTGCTTGGCAATCACCCGGTAGGTCCACTGGCCGGGCGCGGTCTCCATGTTGAACTGCTCGTCGGTGAGCCCGACGAACGAGCCGATGAGCCGCGCGCGCTCGGCCAGCCACTCCGCGATCAGCCGTTCCATCGGGGAGGCCGTGATGCGCGATTCATAGCGCCCCTCGAGAACTTGGCCCGTGTGAATCTTCTCGTGGTCGATGTCATTGGTGATCAGCGTCCAGAGGTCCTTGCCCTGGGCGCAGGCGTGCGA
Organism: Candidatus Methylomirabilota bacterium; assembly: GCA_046723845.1. Lineage (GTDB taxonomy): Bacteria > Methylomirabilota > Methylomirabilia > Rokubacteriales > CSP1-6 > AR37. The sequence goes on from JBKOVG010000063.1 coordinate 18,329, forward strand.
CGAAGGGAGGGGCAACTCTCGATCGGAGGCGTCGAGCAACGCGTCCATCGTCGCGATCGTCTGTTCGAGCAACTCGCGTATCGCCGCGCGCACGGTCGCTGCCATCGTTGCCTCCCCTGGGATGAGGATGATGTTGCTCCTTGACGTTGGCTCGAAGGCCGAGCAACCGCCCGCCGCGGGGAATGCTTGCCCGCGCGTGCGACCGCCCGGCATCGTGACGAGACAGCAACGACGATGGGCGCCGGCTTCGTCATCACTCCATCACGAGACTGTCTGCGTGGGACGGTTCGCGGCCTAGCTCGAGCTCCACGAGAACGGCGCGAAGTGGCCGTTGTTCTTGCCCGTCGTATCGTCCCAATTGATCCCGAAAGCGTGCAGGTGACCACGCGATGCCTTCGCGAGGGCGAGGCGCGTCGCGGCGGGGTGCGCGACGTTGTCGAAGTAGATCGGCTCGGTCTGGCTCGCGCCCGGGATGCCTTCGATGGCGATGTCGAGCATGCCCGCGATCGACACCGACCGGCGCATGCCGTTTCGCTCGATCTGGATCGGCTTGGCCTCCACTCCAGCAAAGGTGCCGACGAGCGGGCCCACGGCAGCCATGGGACCACCGCCCTTTCCGCTGCCGATCGCGGTGAGCGCCTCGCGCTGCTCCGGCGTCGCCTTGTCGTCCACGATCAGCCCGACCGTCCAGTTCCCGGAGATCATCGGGCCGGGGGTGTGAAGCAGCACGGCGAAGCTCAGACCGTCAAGCGTAGTAGTGCCATATGAACCGCGCTCGACGTGGAACACGAGGCCCGCATCACAGTACCCCTGGGTCGGTTGCGCAGCGAGACCCGAGGTGGGGCATGGACAGACGGAATCACAGCTGCATGCCTCGAAGTAGTCACCGCTGATCGTCCAGGCGGGATTCGTCATGAGTGATCCTCCTCTCTTGGGCCCCGTCACATCACGTGACCGCCGCGGAGCGCGGTCACGAGATCCGGGCGCCAGACCACCGCCACGCCCAGAAGCAGGAACGCTCCACCGGTGGCCCGCGCCATCCATTCGCCACCCTGCAGCAGCTTCTCAGCCGCCACCACCGCCGCGATGAGCAGCACCCAGGTCAGGCCCATCGCGCCCGCAGCCACGAGGACGACCATGAGCCCCCAGCAACATCCGAGACAGTACATCGCGTGCGACCAACCCAGGGCAAGGCTACCGCGCAGCCCCGCGCGCCAGTGGCTGAGCAGGAATCCGAGCGGGCTCCGGCACGCCCGGAGGCACGCTTGCTTGAGGGGCGACAGCTGGAAGGCCCCTGCGGCGAGCAAGAGCGCCGCGACCCCATATGCGAAAGTCCGTGGGGAGAGCGCCATCAGGGCAGTGTGGGCAAGGTACACCGGGACCCCGGAGGCCGTCCACACCGCGAGGTACACGAGCGTGAACGCTGCGATAGGGGCGCCCCGCGGCACCGCGCCGCCACGGAGCATGGCGCCATAGAGGCCAATCATCGGGAGAGCGCTGGGGAGCATCATCGCCACCATCATGACACCCCAGCTCGCGACGAAGGCGAGCCCATCCGCCAGCGTCACGGGCATGAACATGGTCATCATCATGTCCGGCGCCCCCAGACTCGACCGAATGACATCGACCCAAGCGACCGCGGCGATCAGGAGCAGAAGGATCGAGGTGACGCGAGCGGCCCGATCAGGGACGAGAACACGTGGCTCCCGGAACGCCGGCCTCGGACCATCCGGGGGAGACATGGGCGCAGTCTACCTATGGCGCTCACGCCAGGCAACGCTCTCGCGGATCCATCACTTCACACCGGCTCCCCCAAAGAAGTGGAAGCAGTGTCCCCGACAGTTCGCCGCGAGCGTGGCGAAGCTCCTTGTCCTCCCGGCCATCTACAAGCTGCGCCAGTCTCCGCTCTGCTCGAAGGCATGGGCCGCGCGATAGACGGTGGCCTCGTCGTAGTGGCGACCGATCAGCATCAGCCCGACCGGCAATCCATCGACCAGACCGCAGGGCAGGCTCATCGCCGGATGCCCGGTCGCGTCGAACGGCGCGGTGTTGGCGATCATCTCGAAGGCACGTTGCACATAGAGCTCGCGCGGCGCATCGGCCGGCGGCAGCGGGGTCGCCTTCATGGGCAAGGTGGGCATCAGCAGCAGATCGTGATCAGCGAGGGCGACATCATAGGCCGCCCGCAGTTTGCGGCTGAGATTCTGCGCTTTCGCGTAGAAATGCCCGCGATAGTGCTTCGTGAAGTAATGCCCCAGCAGCATGGAGACCTTGAGGGTGTCGGAGAGCTCGTTGGCTCGGTGCCGCCACGTGGAATGAGCATCGAGCAGGCTGGTGACGAACAGTCCGCGCCAGTTCGTGCCCATGCCGTTGCCCTTCATCATCAGCTCGGTGGCCCCTTCGAGCGCGATGGGGCTCCAGATCGCGGCGCCCGCGGCGTGCATGGGCAGCGAAACCTCCTTGACCTGGGCACCGAGCTTCACGAACCGATCGACGCCCTTTCGAACCTGGGCATCGACCTCGCTCTCGGAGTTCGAATGGCCGAAACCCTCGGTGACGACTCCGATGCTGAGCCCCGCGGCGTCCTGCCGAAGGGCGGTGGTGTACTCGGCGACGCGTGGCGAGTACTGCCGGGGGTCGAGGCCGTCATCGCCAGCGATGACCTCGAGCAGCAGCGCGTTGTCGGCCACGGAGCGCGTCATCGGCCCCGTGTGGTCGAGCGTCAGCTCGATGGGCATGATGCCGGTGTACGGGACCAGACCATGGGTCGGCTTCATGCCGTAGATGCCGCAGAACGAGGACGGGATCCGGATCGACCCACCCTGATCCCCGCCGAGGGCCATGTCCACCTCGCCGGCGGCCACCAGGGCCGCGGACCCTGAAGACGATCCCCCTGCCGAGTGGCCCATTCGATGCGGATTGTGGACTGGACCAGCGGCGCCGGTGTGGCTGCCGCCCGAGAAGCAGAAGTATTCACAATGGGCCTTGCCGACAATGGTGCCGCCCGCGTCGAGAATCCGCGTAACCACCGTGGCGTCGATGTCGGGCACGTACCCGCGCAAGGTCGAGGCACCGTTCATCATCGGGACGCCGGCCAGGCAGATGTTGTCCTTCAGGGCCACGGCCTTGCCGGCCAGCTTCCCAGACGGCGCACCCTTCACGGTCGTCTTGACGTACCAGGCATTATAGCGATTCTCGTCCCCCTCGGGCCGGTAGCCGGGCGTACGGGGATACTTGACCGACGGGACGTGGTCGGGCATGGCATCGACGGCATCGTAGGCGGCGAAGCTGCCCTCCATGAGGCCGAGAAACGATCTGGCATCCTCATCGCTGAAGGTCATGCCGAGGTCACTGGCAACAGCGTGGAGCTGGGCCAAGGTTGGTCGCTTGACGGCCATGACGAACCTCCTGTTGTGACAGCGGGCTAGAGGTGTTTCTAGGCCGCGGCGCCTTCGCTCATACGTACCCCCCGCCAGAACGACAGCCATGAACCTCGTCTGGGCGGCCACGCGACGGAGAGGCGGAGGGAGGCGGCAAGGCGCGATTGAGGAGATGGTGGGGATCGCGATTCCGGACGTGACGGTGCGGTCGCAACATCCCGAGTCCTCTCGGGGAATGGGCCAGGAATCGTCGGACAGGTCGGGATGTTAGTCGAGTCGGCCGAGAGAGTCAAGGAACGAGGGAGACGGAAATCTTGCGGTTGGTCGCTTCGGGCGCCAATACGAAGATGGTGGCCGACCGTCTGCACGTGAGTCCCGCCACGGTCCGCAACCACATTCAGAACATCTTCGAAAGGTCGGTGTACATAGCCGCCTCGAAGCCGTGGTCTAGGCCAACCAGCACCGGCTGGTCTAGCTGGCTGACCATTTTCCGTCGGCCGGATGCAACTGGGCCGACCCCGATCCTGCCCCTACGCTTGGCGCCTGGACTGTGCGACTCTCTTGGCGGATCGTTCCGGACATGAGGAAGGAATGGCGAGACAGATGACACAGCACGATCTGACCGCCGCGCGACTGACCGCCATCGTCGAGTCGTCGGACGATGCGATCATCGGCAAGACCCTGGATGGAATCATCACGTCCTGGAACCGAGCCGCGGAGAGGATCTTCGGTTACACGGCGGCGGAGATGATCGGTCAGAGCATCACGCGCCTCATACCCGAGGAGCGCCACGCCGAAGAGGAGGAGGTCCTCGCGCGCCTCCGGCGCGGGGAGCGTATCGATCATTTCCAGACCGTCCGCCTGGCTAGGGGCGGGCGGAAGGTCGATGTCCTCGTCACGGTGTCGCCCATCAAGGACGATCAGGGGCGCATCGTCGGAGCCGCGAAGATCGCTCGCGACGTCACAGAGCGCAACTGGACGGGGGCCACGCTGGTGCAGAGCGAGCGGCACGCCCGGGCTATTCTCGAAGCGGTCTCGGAGGCGATCCTCCTCATCAACGAGGTGGGCGCCATCGTGTCCCTCAATCGCCGCGCCGAGGAGATGTTCGGCTACGCACGTGAGAGCCTGCTCGGGCGACCTCTCGAGATGCTCTTGCCGGAGCGCCTTCGCGCGACCCACGCTGGGCATCGCGCCGCCTATTTTCAGGATCCCCACGTCAGGCCGATGGGGCAGGGGCTGGACCTGCTCGCCCGTCGGAAGGACGGTACGGAGTTTCCCGTCGAGATATCCCTGAGCTATGTCAGGAGCGACGAGGGCGTACAGGCCTTGGCCTTTGTCACGGAGATCACGCAGCGCCGCGCCATGGAGCGCGCCACGCGCCAGGCGGAGCGACTGGCCGCCCTCGGCCGCTTATCTGCCGGCATCGCCCACGAGGTGAACAACCCCATCGGCATCATCTTGTCGCGGATCGAGATCATGCTGCTCGATGCCCAGGCCCAGCCCCTCCCGGGCAAGGTGGCGGACGATCTCCGGGTCCTCCATCGTCACGCGCAGCGCGTGGCGGGCATCGCGCACGGACTCTTGTCCTTCGCGCGGGAGTCCTCGGGGACCCGGCGGCCGGTCGACTTGAACGACGTGGTGGAGGAGACCTTGCTCCTGGTCGAGAAGGAGGCGCGTGCGGCAGGCATCGCGATTCGCCGTGCCCTCGCCCCTGACGTGCCGCCCGTCCTCGCGGACGGCAGTGCTCTGCAACAGGTCCTGCTGAATCTGATCACCAATGCGCGGGAAGCCCTCGGCCCGGGTGGTGAGATCACGCTCGAGACAACCGCGGTGGCGGACCGTCCCGGAGCGGCTCGGCTCGTCGTGCGGGACACCGGGGCCGGCATCCCGCCCGACGTGCTCCCGAAGATCTTCGACCCGTTCTTCACGACCAAGTCCGAGGGCACCGGGCTCGGCCTGTCCATCTCCTACGGCATCGTGCGCGAGCACAATGCGACGATCGACGTGGAATCGCGGCCGGGAGAGGGAACCACCTTCGTGCTCATGTTCCCGTCCATGGGCGAGGACCTGCGGCCATGAGCGACGCTTGTGTCCTGATCGTGGACGATGAGCCGGACATGGTCGAAAACTGTGCCCGGATTCTCGGTCACGCCGGCTATCGATGCCTCACCACCACGGATGCGCGCCGGGCCCTCGGCATGCTCGAGTCAGAGCACCCGGATCTGCTGCTCACCGACCTCAAGATGCCCGAGATGGACGGGATGGAGCTCCTCCATCGGGTGCGCGAGCTCGATCCCACCCTCCCCGTCATCATGATCACGGCGTTCGCCACGGTGGAGTCGGCCGTGGCGGCCGTCAAGGAAGGCGCCTTCGACTATCTCCCGAAGAATTTCTCGGTTGACCAGCTCCGGCTTGCCGTGGAAAGGGCCCTGCGCCACCGCGGCCTCCAGCGCGAGAATCGCAATCTCAGGGAGCAGCTCGCGCACACCTATGGCCTCGAGAACGTCGTGGGGCACAGCCCCGCCATGAGCCGGGTGTTCGAGCTGGTGCGGAAAGCCGCGCGGTCGGAGGCCAACATTCTCGTGATCGGCGAATCCGGCACCGGCAAGGAGCTCATTGCCCGCGCCATTCACGCCAACAGCCCGCGCGCCGCACAGGCCTTCGTGCCCGTGGACTGCGCCTCACTGCCCGAGCAGCTCCTCGAGTCGGAACTCTTCGGGCACGAAAAGGGGGCGTTCACGGGCGCGGGGCGCAGCAAGCGAGGGCTGGTAGAGGTCGCGCATCGCGGCACCCTCTTTCTCGATGAGATCGCCGAGCTCCCCCTGGGACTCCAGGTCAAGCTCCTCCGGACGCTCCAGGAGCGGCAGATCCGACGCGTGGGCGGCACGGGCTTCATCGACGTGGACGTGCGTCTGGTCTCCGCGACCAACCGCGATCTGCGGGAGGCGGCCGCCAAGGGACAGTTTCGCGAGGAGCTCTACTATCGCGTCAACGTGATCGCCATCGAGCTACCGCCGCTTCGCGAGCGCGCGGGAGACGTGCGGTTGCTCGCGCAGGCCTTCCTCGTGCGCTATGGCAAGGAACGCGTGCGCGGGATGGACGACGAGGCCCTGGCCGCTCTCGAGCGCTACCCATGGCCGGGCAACGTCCGTGAGCTTCAGAACGTCATCGAACGCGCCTGCGCGCTGGCCGACGGGGAGATGATCACGAAGCGTGATCTTCCCCATCATGTCCTGGGCGGCGAGGCCAGCCTCCCTCCGGTGGCCGGCGCCGCCGCTTCCGCCCTGCCGGCGGCGAGGGCGGATCTGCCGCTCATGGCTGCCAAGGAGCAGTGGATGGCCGTGCTCGAGTCCTCCTATCTTCGCGAGGTTCTCGCGCGCCACGGCGGCAACATCTCGGCCGCGGCCAAAGCTGCCGGAATCGACCGCAAGACGTTCCATCGCCTGATCAACAAGCACAACCTCAAGTAGCCAGGGCCCGCCTCTCGAATCGACGCGCGGGGCGCCCATGTCCCATCGAGGCGCCGGTGACCCAACCCGGGACTCGATTCGGCGCGCGCAAATGCTCGCATTCGCTCGCGCTTCCTCGTGGCACTTTGGTTGCAGCCTGACGGAGTGCGAGATACCGCGACACGCCGAGGAGGCAACCATGAACATCCGGAAGATCCTCATCCCGCTGGACGGGTCACCCCTGGCGGAGGCCGCCATTGACACCGCTCTCGATCTGCTGATGGGCGCGCGCGTCTCCCTGGCGCTGGTGAGGGCCGCCGAAGCGCACACCCCGCCTGGCGCCGATCCGACCGATGCCCAGGTGGAGGTCGTGCGCGAGGCCGAGGCCTACCTGGCGTCGGTGCGAGAGAGGCTGGCCGAGCGTGGAATCACGGATGTGGACACGAGCGTGTGGTACGGTCCGGCCGCCGTGGCCATCATCGAGTCGGCCCGGCTCAAGAAGGCCGATCTCATCGTGATGTCCAGCCATGGCCGGAGCGGTCTCGGACGACTCATCCTCGGAAGCGTCGCCGAATCCGTGTTGCGAGGCACCACGGTCCCCGTCTGTGTGACGCGAGTCCCAGGAGCTCCTCTCAAGACGCCAGAAGGCACCGCCCGCCCCGGGGCCTCGAAGAAAACGGTCGGTGCATAGGACGGCAAGGAGACCCGACATGAAGCGCATTGCCTGGACGGTCACGATGGTTTCGCTCGGTGCGCTGGCCCTCGGCCCTGCCGCTGCCCAGCCAGCCCGTCCCGCGCGGGATGATGAGCGGATGCACAAGTGATGAGCTTGATGCAGGACTTACAAGAGGACATGAAGGGAATGCGAGGCCGGATGCAGGGCATGCACGACATGGGGTCCATGGAGAGAGGGATGGGGCGCATCATGAGCATGATGGCCCAGATGGAGGGAATGATGCAGCAGCACCGCGAGCAGATGCGGACGCAGTGTCCGATGGCTCCTCCGACCACGCCGAAGTGAAGTCTCGTGAGTGACGTTTGGCGGGATCAGAGACGCCGAGGTGGAGGTGGCAGGTGAGCTGGGCGATCTGGATCACGGATCCTCCTGGAGGGGGCAAGACGGGAGTGGCAGGAGCGGCGGCAGCGATCCTTCTCTCCCGGGGGGTGCCGGTGCATCTCCTCGCGCTCAACGCGGTCCGTGGGCTTCTCTCGCTTTCGCCGGCGCTTTCCCGGACCGAGGATGAGCTGATCCATCGCGCGGGAAGCTACGTGGCGGCGCAGCTCGTCGACGCCGGAGTGCCCGTCATCGTCGATGCGACGCTGCCCTGTCGGCGAGGGCTCCGCCCTGCACCCATCACGCGGTTCGCCGAGGTGCAACTCCGATGTGGTCCGGAAACGAGGATCGAGCTCGGCCCGCCTGACGAGCCTGCGTGGGAGCCGGAGCGGCTCGCCAGCACGGCGCCCCTGGACGTCTCCGCGGCGATCGAGGCGGTGACGTCGCTGGCGGAGGGCCTGGAGACAGGCGCGCCGGCTGCACGCGAGAGCTGCCCGGGATGGGCGATCTGGATCACCGGCCGACCGGGAAGCGGCAAGTCCACGGTGGCCCGACGGGTCGCCGAGAGCCTCTCCGCCGGCCTGACACCCGTCAAGGTCCTGGACCTTGCCTCGGCTCGGCGCGCCATCGTCGGGTGCGAGTGGGCGACGGAGACGCAGGAGGCCCTCGTCCATCGCGCCCTGGCCTACGCCACCAAGCTCTTGACGGAAGCAGGCGTGGGCGTGATCCTCGACGCGACGGCACCCCGGCGCGCCTGGCGGCAGACGGCCCGTGAATGGATCACGCACTTCGCGGAGGTTCAGCTCGATTGCCCGAGCGAGATCTGCGCGGAGCGTGAGCGGGCCGTGCGCTGGCACCTGGGCGATGTGCTGGCCTCACCGGCAGGGGATACTGCGGCGAGGCCGGACATCGTCCTCGACTACGAGGAATCCTGGCATCCCGATCTTCGCCTTCATACCCATGCACCCGATCTCACCACCACGGTGGACCAGGTCGTGCAACTGGCCCGGCGACTCGAGCGAGCGGCCCATCTTCGATCCACCGAAGCGGAAAGGACACGCCCATGAAAGTGCGTGAGCTCATGACCGGCGCCCCCATCACCGTGGCCCCCGACACGCCCGTCTTCGAAGCGCGGCAGATCATGCTCAGGGAGCGGATCCGCCACTTGCTCGTGACCGAGAGCAGGCGGCTGATGGGCATCGTCACGGACCGCGACATCCGCCTCAATCTGCCCTCACAAGCGACCAGCCTGTCCGTCTGGGAGATGAACTACCTGCTGGCCCGTCTCACGGTGGACCAGGTGATGACGAGGAGTGTCATCATCATCGGCCCGGATCTCGACGCGCGGGACGCCGCGCGGCTGATGCTCGAGCACAAGATCGGGGCGCTTCCGGTGCTCGACGGGGAACATCTGATCGGCATCATCACGGAGACGGACGTGCTGCGGGCCTTCGCCCGCACGCCGGAGCCCGCGGGGCGGATCTGAGGCCGCGTGAACCAGCTCCTCGTTGTCGAGGACGAGCCCGACATGGCGGTGACCTACGAGCGTGCGCTGCGCCGCGCCGGACACCGAGTGGTGAGGGCCGCTTCGCGTGCGGAGGGCATGCGGCTGCTCCAGACCGTCCAGCCTCGGCTCGTCATCGCCGATCTCCGGTTACCGGATGGCGACGGTTTGGATATCATCCGCGCCGCGCAGGCGTTCGAGCCGGCTCCCCCTGTGATCGCCGTGACCGCCTTTGCGTTGCGTACCACCCGGCAGGCCGCTCTCGACTCGGGAGCCCAGGCCTTTCTCGCGACCCCCTTCCCGATGAGTGAGCTGCTGAGGCTTGTGGACGACCTGGTACGCCGTCGCCTGCACTAGAGGCGGCACGGACCTCCTCCGGGCCTGTGCCGCCCGCGGTCCGGCTAGTGGCCTCCATACCCGGCGTGATCGTCCGGAAGATCTTGAGCTGCTCCGCCCCCTCTGCCACGGGGTCGAGGGCAAGGGCGATTCGGCGGCGGCAGCTCTCAACCCCAAGTCCGCCGACTGGACATCGACTCGGGTTCAAAGCGAATCGGAAGGCGAGCTCTTCTTGAAGATCACCACCGGTCGCGGAGCCATGCCGCCCTGGAGTCACCTGTCCGAGAACGATCGGTGGGCACTGGTCCGCTACATCCGCTCCCTCGGGAGGAAGTGAGGGAAGACGCCATTCTCTCGGGGGCGGGGAGATTCTGCCCCAGTTGTCATTGCGGCGCCCCAGGGATGGGTCGCGGGCACGCGCCAAGTGGTAGTGGACAAGGACTTCGCGCATGGCATCGTTGTTGCTGCCATCAAGGGGCGAAAGAACCTGGGGCTCGGCTCACAGGAGAAAGGAGGACACGATGAGAGCGATGGTGCCGTGGACGGGGATGAGGACCCTCAAGCAGGAGCTCGAGCGCTTCTTCGGCCCGTTCGGCGAGCTGAAGCTCGACGAGTTCCCCGCGCTGGGCGACTGGACGCCCAGCATGGACGTCTCCGAGACGAAGGAGGCGCTGGTGGTCAAGGCGGAAGTGCCGGGGCTCGAGCCCAACGATATCCAGATCTCGCTGCCGGAGCAGTAACTGACGATCAAGGGGGAAAAGACTCAGGAGAAGATGGACAAGGAGGAGCGCTATCACCGGGTGGAGCGCTTTTACGGAAGCTTCGCGCGCAGTGTGCGGCTCCCCGTGGGTGTGGATGGAAGCCGGGTGACCGCGAGCTTCAAGAACGGGCTGCTGACAGTGACGCTGCCCAAGACCGTCGCGGCCAAGGGTACGACCATCCCCATCAAGGCGGAGTAGCGTGATGGGACGGCGATCGGACGTCTCCCGGGACGTGAGGTCGCCGTCCCCCGGGTCGCATCGTGGGTGGATCCGGCACGGGGGCGAGGGATCAGTCGAGCGAGGCTCTGGAGGAAGGCATCCATGCCCGGCGGGGGAGGGACGCCAGGGGGGAGGACGATACATACCTGGCCCTGGCCCCGCCTCTATCGGTGCTCTTGTACTG
>JBKOVG010000033.1:0-5621 GCA_046723845.1 Candidatus Methylomirabilota bacterium
GGCAGCCGCGCCCCCGTGGAGCACGAGGCGCGGGCCATCGTGGCGCCCTACGGCATCGAGGGATCGCGCGAGCGGTTCGTGCGCGAGCCCGAAGAAGCGGTGGCAGCGGCCCGCGACCTCGGCTATCCCGTGGTGCTGAAAGCCATGCTTGGCGGCGTGGTGCACAAGACGGAGCACGGTCTCGTGCGCGTTGGCATCCGGAGCGACGACGAGCTGCGCGCGGAAGCGGTGGCCATGCTCGAGCGCGCGGGCGCGGCCGTGCTCGGCCTCCTCGTGCAGGAAATGGTGAAGCCCGTGGCCGAGCTCCTCGTGGGCGCCCGCGTGGATCCTGACTTCGGCCCCGTCATCGTGGTAGGCGGAGGCGGAATGCTCGTGGAAGTCTACAAGGACGCGGCGGTGCGCCTCGCTCCCGTCTCCGAGGAAACGGCGCGTGCGATGATCAAGGAAACACGCGCCGCCACGCTGCTCGGCGGCTGGCGCGGCCGGCCCCCTGGCGACGTCGACGCCGCCGCGCGCGCGGTAGCCCGTCTTTCCGAGTTCGTCTCCGATTTCCGTGACGAGGTCGGCGAGGTCGAGATCAACCCGCTCGCCGTCCTCGAGCGTGGGGTCTGTGCGCTCGACTGCGTCATCGTCCCGCGAGAGACATCGTCATGACGCCCGATCCCCAGATGCAGGCCATCCTCGATCAGATGAAGGCGGCGGACTGGAAGCCGACGCACACCCTCTCCGTCGCCGAGGCGCGCCGCGCCTTCAAGGGCCACGTGGCCAAGGGCGCCCCCGTCGCACGGACGGTCGATCGCACCATCCCCGGCCCCGGCGGGGCGTTACCCGTGCGCATCCACTGGCCCGCGGGCGCGGGCCCCTTCCCGGCTCTCGTGTTCTTCCACGGCGGCGGCTGGGTCCTGGGGGATCTCGACAGCCACGACGTGACCTGCCGCTCGCTGACCAACCAGGTCGCGTGTGTGACGGTCTCCGTGGACTATCGCCTCGCCCCCGAGCACAAGTTCCCCGCCGCCGTCGAGGACGCCTACGCGGCCACGCGCTGGGTCGCCGATCACGCGGCCGAGCTCGGCATGGATCCGGCGCGGATCGCCGTGGGTGGCGCCAGCGCGGGCGGCAATCTCGCCACCGTGGTCAGCCTCATGGCACGCGAGCGGGGCGGGCCCGCGCTGGTGTTCCAGCTCCTCATCTATCCCGTCACCGACGCCGCTCTCGACACGCCATCGGCGCGCGCCGTCACCTCCGATGCCTATCCGCTCAACCGCGCCGACATGGAGTGGTTCTGGGGGCACTACCTCCGCGGCGAGGCCGAGCGACGCGATCCGAGCGCCTCCCCCGCCCTCGCCCCGAGCCTGGCCGGCCTGCCCCCCGCCCTTGTCGTGACGGCAGACATCGATCCGCTCTGCGACGAGGGCGAACGCTACGCGCAGGCCCTCACGCGCGCGGGCGTCGCCACCGCGTGCATCCGCTACGACGGCGTCACCCACGGCTTCGTGGGCATGGAGGGCGCCCTCGACAAGGGACGCGCGGCGGTGGCGGAGTGCGCCCGCGCCCTCCGCTCCGCCTTCGGCACGAGCTAGCCTCCCCCTGATCAACCCAGCTCTCGCCTCGTCGCTCGCGACGAGCGCCTCAGCTCGAACGGCGCAGCTCTCGCCTCGTCGCTCGAGGCGAGCGCCTCAGCTCGAACGGCGCGCGCTGGACCGGCCAGGGCCTGCCGATGGGGCGGCGGTGTCGCGCGCGGCGGAGTGGGACCCCCTCGTCCTGTGCACAGCCCGCAGGGCTGCGATTCAGGCGAGCGGGTGACGCAGCAGCGCGCGATGCTGCCGCCCCACCCCGTAGGCCCCGGCCGCCTCGCGTACGGGGTGAGGGCGAATTCAGTTCACGAACCCTCGCGCGAGGAAGATACCTGCACGCTGGTGAATCGCCGGAGCTGCACCTTGCCCGGCGGGAGCCCGCGCGGCTTGCTCACCTCCGCGCAGGTCGTCACGTGAACGGTGACGCTGCCGCCGTGCCTGGCCTTCGAGTAGCGCGCGGCGAGAACGGCGGCAAAGCGCAGCGTGTCCTTCGGCAGCCGCTCGAGACCCTCCGGGTTGCGCACGACGACGTGCGAGCCGGAGCCGGCCGCCACGTGCAGCCACACATCGCGCGGCTCGCCCAGCTTGAAGGTGAGCAGATCGTTGTCCGCGGCGGAGCGGCCCACGAGCACGGTGAAGCCGTCGGGGGAGACGAAGCGGCGCGCCACCGAGCGGCCTTGCCAGATCCCCTGCTCGGCATCGGCGATCGGCAGGTCTGGACATCTCACGCTGGACCTATCAGGGTGATGGTCTAGTCAGCCTTTCCCTTGCCGCGTTCCCGGTAGTCCTGGAACGGCGCGTCGCGCTGGCTGAGCAGGTCGCGCACGCTCCCGCCGTCCCGCTTGAACTGGCGGCGGTACTCGAGGCTGGGCTCTGTCGTGAAGGCCAGCGCCTGCAGCTCGGTGCCGGATCGAATGGCGGCTCGCAGCCCCATGATCTCCATCGCCCGGTGGACGGAGCGCTTGTTGATCTGCTGCAGCTCGGTCGGCACGAGGGCCACGCGCTCGGCGACGGCGAGCACGGCCATCTCCAGCTCGGCGGCCGGGAAGGCGCGATTGGCGAAGCCCTTGGCAGCCGCTTCCGCGCCCGTGATGGCGTCACCCGTCAGGAACATCTCCATGGCCGTCCGCATGCCGAGCAGCCAGGGGTGGAACTGATTGTCGGGAGGGCTCATCAGGCGCGTGGGCGGGTAACCAATGCGCGCGTCCTCGGCGACGTAGACCAGATCGCAGCTGGTCGCGAGCTCGCTGCCCCCGGCCAGGCAATACCCGTGGACCTGGGCGATGACCGGCTTCGCGAGGTCCCAGATCCTGAACCAGCCGTCCACGACGTGCCGCGCCCATTGCCCCGCGCCGCCGGCCGTGTAGTACGGCTGGTCGACGGCATTGTTCGTGCCGAGATCGTAGCCTGCGCTGAAGGCGGGGCCGGCGCCGCGAAGGATGGAGACCTTCACGTCGGCATCGGCGTCGGCCTCCTGCAGGGCGGCCAGGATGGCGCCGCGCAGCTCGTTGTTGAGGGCGTTGCGCTTCTCCGGGCGATTCATCGTGAGCCGCCGCACGCCGGGGCGCGGCGTGTCGATCACGAGCATGTTCGCGGGCATCACACTCCTCCTGTGGATGGGGTCGGCACGCTCGGCCGATGGGTCACCACGCGATCCCCGCCGGTCAGCCGAGCTTGACGCCGTATTTCTCGAGGGTGTCCGGGCGCAGCTCGAGCCCCAGTCCCGGCGCGTCGGGTACCGCCATGAGCCCGGCGTCAGTCGTGAGCCGGACGATCAGCTCGCTCACACGGCTGATCGTCGAGGTGGATGCGCGGACCGGCTGGGGCAGAGGGACGGACAGCGAGTACGTATCGAGCGTGGTGATCTGCATTCCCTCGGGCTCCGCGGCGATGATACTCCAGACGCGGGAGAGATCGGCGGGGGTTCACGTGGTCCGCTTGCCGGTGCCATGCCCCCACGCTATAGTCGCCGGGCCACAATGAAGGGGGACTGGTCGGATGAACTCTTCCGCTCGGCCGGCCGCTGTACCCCGTCTGTCCCGAGGGCCTCGCGACCCTCGCGGTCAGGAAAGCCCGGCTCCCCGATGCGCCCAAGCCCCTCCGACATTCCTTCGCCACCCATCTGCTCGAGGACGGCCACGACATCCGCATAGTCCAGGAGTTCCTGGGCCACCGCGACGTGACCACGACCATGATCTACACCCACGTTCTGAAGACCGCAAGAGCCCTCAGCCTGACCATTCCGCAGTCGCTGCTGGTTCGGGCGGACCAGTTGATTGAATGAGAGCCTGGAAAGAACTGCCCAACTCAGCGTTGAAGTCGGCCGGCGCGCAAGCGCGCCGCCGCTTAACGCAGCGCTGGGCTGCCGATGACAGATATGTCGGTCAACCGCGAAGGGAGCATTGATGACAGTGCCAGCGTCCCGCGTGGAGCCCCTTCCGCCTCCTTATCCGCCCGAACTGCAGACGGTGCTCAACGCCATCATGCCGCCTGGTATTCCTCCATTGGTGCTGTTCACAACGCTCGCCCGTGTACCGCGCATCTGGGATCGCTTCCGTGCCGGCAGTCTTCTCGATCGCGGCCCTGTGTCACTCCGCCACCGCGAGATCGTGATCAACCGCACCTGCGCGCGCTGCGGCTGCGCCTACGAGTGGGGCGTACATGTCGCATTCTTCGCCCAGCGGGTCGCCCTGACGCAGGAGCAGATACGTGCGACCGTGCACGGCGATGCGGATGACTCCGTCTGGGGTGTCGATGAACGACTCCTCATCCGGATGGTCGACGAGTTGCATGACTCAGCGACGCTCTCTGAGGAGGTTTGGGACGCGCTTGCGGCAACCTTCAGCGTCGAGCAGATTCTCGAGCTGATCGCCCTGGTTGGTTTCTACCATACCGTCTCGTTCTTTGCGAATGGCCTCAGGCTTCCTGATGAACCATTCGGCGTGCCCTTTCCGCAGCCCTGAGGCGCGGCCATGTTCCAAGACGGTACCGCTTGCACAGTCGCAGCTGGGCCTTCCACGCGATGGCGCGGACCTCGGCGGGGACGTGTTTCAGGCGGAGCTGGAGATGGCAGCTGACCTTCGCCGGATAGCGATAGGTCACCACCGTTTCGTTGAGATGCGTGACCCTGTCTAAGCAGCCGTTCGACCCGGCGGCCGAGGCGGCCGCGAGTCAGCGCCGGCGTTGGGTGGACAGGAACTACGCGAGGGGCTTGAGATGCTGACGCAGCCAGTCGGCGAGTTGGCCTCGGTCGATGCGGCTGGCCGCCAGATCCAGCAAGAGGCGCTCCTGCTCATCAAGGCCGGCGTCAATCTCTGCGCCGTTCAGCTCAACGACTTCCGACAGCGCGAGGTAGCGCATCAGGCGAGGCGCCGATACAACTCCGCGTTCTTCTTTAGGACCCGATCGGCCGCCGCCTTGAAATCCTCGCCCGTTGTCGCGAGCAGATCGGCGCTTGCTGCCCTGGCGAGGTCTTCCGGGGTCAGTCCAAGGCGTTCCGCCTCAAGGCGTAGCCGATCGGCCTGAGCCGGGGAGAGATCGATGGACAGCTTCATGCGCCTACTCTACCGTGTCGGGCTGTCTCGTCCGACAACAGGCATTGGGCGAGCCGGATGACGCTTCGAGGTGTCCGAGCGTGCGCCCTCATCGCCCTTAGTGTCGGAGCGCTGGTCGTGGGAGTGACTACCTTATGGCTACTTGGTTCGCAGCTCGTTAGGCCAGTCAATCGCTCCGTTCCACTGCCGAGCGACTTCCCGGCTGAGGTGGTCTCGCTTCCGGGGCCAGGACATGCCATCGCTGGTTGGTGGCTTGATCAGGGCGGGAACTCTCCTGTCGTTCTCCTTCTTCACTCCATCCGCGCCGATCGCTTATCGATGCTGTCGCGGGCAAAGCTCTTGTCCCGCCATGGGTTCTCCGTCCTCCTGATCGATCTTCAAGGGCACGGCGAGACCCCAGGTGCTGCGGTCACATTGGGGGCACGAGAGTCCGCTGATGTCCGTGCAGCGGTAGGATGGCTCAGGCGCACGGTGCCCACGCGTCGGATCGGGG
>JBKOVG010000282.1:0-8309 GCA_046723845.1 Candidatus Methylomirabilota bacterium
GTGTAAGACGGACAAAGTCATGGCGAGCCGGGCGGCGCCGGTGGCACAAGTAGTGGTGTCATGTACCAGATATCGCACGGGTCGACCCCACGAGGCCGCCGAGCCGCTAGCGTTCGACGCGGGCCCGGGCGGCTGGCTTTCCCCTCGACCATCCAGAGCTCCCGGCAGCATATTGCCCGGTTCAAGCGGGCGCACAAGGAGGAGTCGCCATGAGGAAGAGTCTGATCGTCACGTTGGGGATAATCGGTCTCTGCGCGATTGGGACGGTGGTCTTCGCGCAACGGCAGCAGACGAACACTGCGTTGGTGAGGCAACGTTATCTGCCCGAGTACACCAAGGACGGCGATTTGGTGCTGCCGAAGAACTGGCGCACCTGGGTCTACGTAGGGTCACCATTAACGCTCAACGTGTTGAACGGCGGCAAGGCAAACTTTCCCGAATACCACAACGTCTACATCGAACCGGGATCCTACGACATCTACAAGAAGACCGGCACGTTTCCGGACGGCACGATCTTCTTCAAGGAATTGCAGCTGGTCCTCGGGCCCCAGGGGTTTCCCGACGAATCGATGCAGCAGCCGTCCGGCCGGGGCTATTTCCCCGGCGCCATGAACGGCGCCGACGTAACCGTCAAGGATAGCAAGCGGTATGCGGAGACGGGTGGGTGGGGATACTACAACTTCAATCACAGCGAGCCGAAGGCACCGACGGCCAAGGTGAAGGCAAAGTCGGAATGCGCCTTCTGCCATATAGCAAGCGCCAAGAAGGACGAGGTGTGGACGCAATTCTATCGGGAGCTGGACAACTGACTCGAACAGCCGGGAACGGAGGGATGACCACGAGAACTGAGATGAGAGAGATGCACCCGGAGAGCACGGGGGAGGTCGATCGGCGAGAATTTCTTCCGATGGTGGCAGTGCGACGACTGGACCGCGGTCGTTGGTGCGCAGCCAGGCGTTGCCCGGCGATCGCATCATCGTCGTGCAGACGGGTGGAGGCCCGCACACAGCCATTCGGGAAGACGCGTCGATGACTTTCGATGTGCTCGACGAGCTATCGAAACGGCATGCGGATCTGGACATCGTGTTTCTGGAGTCTGGCGGCGACAATCTGGCGGCCAGCTTCAGCCCCGAGCTGGTCGACGCGTCGATTTATGTCATCGACGTCTCCGGAGGCGACAAGATCCCGCGCAAAGGGGGTCCCGGCGTAACGCGCTCGGATCTCCTCGTGATCAACAAGATTGATCTCGCCCCGCACGGCGGCGCGAGTCTCGATGTCATGGCGCGCGACGTCCGGCTAATGCGCGGCGAGCAGCCGTTCATCTTCACGAACCTCAAAAGCGGCGTAGGCCTGGAGGAGGTCGTTACGTGGACTCGCCGGGGGCTGCTGTACAAGGATCCGGTCCAGGCGTAACGACGGAATTCCAAAGTGCGCAGGCGCTGGCGGTCCGTCGCGACGAACGCTCAGTGTCCGTCGTCGGCCGGAATGCGCGGCTCGATCCTACCCTTCTCTACCGCCACGGTCGGACGGTGTTGGCGGAGGCGTATGCGGAGGCACCGTTCCGTATCGGACGATAGTTTACCGAGGGAGATGGCCTGCACATGATCCTCACGCAGTCGGCTCCGGGCGCGTTCGGTCGGGATCGCTGGCAGCAGACCGTCCGGGTCGGGTGCGGGGCGCGCGTGCGGCTCACGTCGCAGTCTGCCTTGCAGGTCCACACATCGCTCGACGATGGGATCGCTCATCTTCGGAGCTCGTATTACCTCGAGGATGGCGCGCACCTGCACTGCCATCGGCATCCGCTGATCCCGTTCGCCGACGCGCGCGTCGAGCAGCGCATCGACGTCAACATCGGCGGCGCCGGGTACCTCTATTGGAGCGAGGCGTTGATGAGCGGCCGGAACGCATGCGGCGAGCGCTGGACATTCGCTTCCCTCGCGCACGAAATCGTAGTCTCGCGCGATGGCTGGAGCGAGTATCTGGGGCGTTATCGGATCCAACCGAACGAGCGGGCGGCCTCGCGGCCGTGGACTGCGGGCGATGCTTCGTATCTGGGAACGACCTTGATGACCGGTCGGCCGATCGAGCCGGGTGTTGCGGAGCGTCTCCATATCGAGCTCGGGCGCCTCCCCGGCGTGCGGGCCGCAGCCGACCGACTCGACGACCGAGTGCTCCTCGTGCGGCTGCTGAGCGTATCCGGGGCCGCATTTCACGAGACGCGACGCTGGATCAGGGATGGTAGTGCAAGCCTTAGCCGGGAACTGGATTCGTGAAGCGCGCGTCGGGTACGGCGCCATCGCGAGCGGCTGCGGTCGTGTGGCGGCTTGGCACCGTCGTCGACGTCGTGAGAGAGACGGCCAGGACGCGGACGCTGGTCCTCGACGTCCCGGGATGGCCCGGCCACCGTGCGGGCCAGCACGTGGACGTGCGGCTGACTTCAGAGGATGGCTACCAGGCGCAGCGAAGCTATTCCATAGCATCGGCGCCGCAAGACGCCCGAGTCGCACTGACAGTCGATCGACTGGACGACGGCGAAGTCTCGCCATATCTGACCGACGTGCTGAGAAGCGGCGATCGACTCGAGCTTCGTGGGCCGATCGGCGGGTACTTCGTCTGGGACGTCGCCCTCGGCGGCCCGTTACTCCTCGTGGCGGGGGGCTCGGGCATCGTCCCGTTGATGGCGATGCTGCGTCACCGGGCCGCCGTACTCGAGACCGCCGAGGCCCGGCGCGACGTGCCGGCACGGCTCCTGTACTCATCGCGGCGATGGGACGAAATGATCTACCGTGATGCGCTGGCCCGCCTCGCTGACGATGACGCGACACTGGAAGTCGCGCTCACGCTCACGCGCGAGCCACCGCGAGGCTGGACCGGATTTCAGCGCCGGATAGACCGCATGATGCTGGCGGAGGTCGCCTGGCCGCCGAGCGAACGGCCGCGCGTGTTCGTGTGCGGCCCTACTCCCCTGGTGGAAGCGGCGGCGACTGCGCTCGTCGAGCTCGGCCACGATCCGGCATTGGTGAAAACGGAGCGCTTCGGGCCTACTGGCGGATCGGCGTAGGACGCGCCGCATCACCGTGGGGCAGCACAGGGAGGCAGCGATGAATGGTGACAAGAGGCGGGCGCCCAAGCAGGAAACCGGCGACGACCGTGTTGGCGAGGCCGTAAGGCTCGATGGGAACTTCGCGGCTGGGATCTTGAGCGAGGTGTTCGTCTTAGACATCACGACGATTCGCGCGATCTGCGCCAACTGTGGAACCATCCGTCCGCTCGGCGGGCTGCCCGTCTACGGGCAGAACATGGGCGCGGTGATGCGGTGTCCCACCTGTGATGCGGTTGTTTTGCGCGTCGCGCGCACGCCGAAGGGACTGTGCCTCGATCCGAGAGGGGCAAGGCTCTTGCTCATGACGGCCACGTCAACTACGCCGCCTCGAAGGGTGGCATGAAGCTCTTCACGCGGTCGCCAGCCCGGGAAATGGCGCCTGACCCCATCCGGGTGAATTCCATCGCGCCGGGGGCCATTCAGACCCCCATCAACCGGGACGCCCGGGACACTCCCTCGGCACTGCAGCGCCTGCTCACCCGGATCCCCTATGGCGCCACCCGCCAGCCCGAGGACATCGGCAAGACGGCGGCGGCGCTAACCTCCGACTACGGCGCCTACATCCACGGGCAGACCATCGTCATCGACGGCGGGATGACGCTCTATCCCGAGTTCGCGAGCGGGGGATAGCCATGGCTCGTGCCTTGGTCCGCCACTGGCCCGAGTACCTCATGGAAGCGCTGGGGCTGGGCCTGTACATGCTCTTGGCCTGCGTGCTGACGGTGGCCGTCGAGCACCCGGCTTCACCGGTGCGCGGCGCCGTGGCCTCGTCGCTCCTACGCCGGGCCGTGATCGGGATGGCCATGGGCCTGACCGCCGTGGGCCTCATCTACTCACCATGGGGTCAGCGCTCCGGCGCTCACCTGAACCCATCCGTAACGCTCACGTTCTGGCGACTCGGGAAAGTCGCAGCCTGGGACGCCGTCTTCTATATCCTGGCCCAGTTCGCGGGTGGCCTCACCGGCGTGCTAGTGGCGGCGAGCGTGCTGCGACAGTGGCTGGCCGATCCGGTCGTGAACTACGCCGTCACGCGGCCCGGCCTCTTCGGCTCCGGCGTGGCCTTCGTGGCCGAGCTGTTGATCTCGCTCGGCTTCATGACCACCGTTCTGCTCATGTCCAACGCGACGCGGTTGGCCCCCCTCACCGGGCTCGCGGCCGGCGCGCTGGTAGCGACCTACATCACGGTCGAAACCCCGCTGAGCGGCATGAGCATGAATCCCGCCCGGACCCTTGCCTCAGCCCTGCCGGCAGCCTTCTGGATGGCGCTCTGGGTCTACTTCACGGCCCCGGTGCTGGGCATGCTCCTAGCTGCCGAGGGTTATCTGCGCGTCAAGGGCGCGGGAGCCGTGGCCTGCGCCAAGCTCCATCATGGCAACTCATACCGGTGCATTTTTCGCTGTGGGTACGAGGGGTCACGACCATGCGCGACGCTAATCGCCTCGATGTCGTCATAATCGCCACTGGCGCCGACGGCGGGACTCTGGCCTGGCGCATGGCCGTTCCGGCAAGCGGATCCTGTTGCTCAAGCGCGGCGGCGACGTGCGCCGCGCGCAAGACTGCTGGAGTCCGCGGGCCGTGCATCGCGAAGGCAAATACCGTAGGGTGGGGCCGCCCCCCAAGCCCCCGGGTGGGCACTCACCGGCTTCACGAAGACCTCGTGGCCCAGCGCCTCGAGACGGCGGGCCACCCATTCGCTATCGGTCGAGGCCTCGATGAGGATCCGCGCCCGAGGCCGGGCTCCCAGCACGGCGGCGAAGCGCTCGGGCTCGGTGCGGATGCGCCGCTCGATGACCTCCCCGCTCTCGGCGAGGATATAGATCTGGCTTTTCCTCTTGTGCACGTCGATGCCAATATGGTCCATGGCTGGTCTCTCCCTTCTGCGGCGTTGACCGCGAGGTGCTCTCGTGGGGCGCTATGCCACCACGTCAAGCGAGAGGCCAGCCGCTTCATCCCATCTACGCTCTCACCAGCGGACCGCGCGATCGCTGGATTACGCCGGATGGCGCCTATCTCTACCAGATCTACGGGAATGCGTCGAAGCTGGTGAGCTACGCGACGCAGCCCGACGGTTTGCTCAACGAGATCACGAGCGTGAAGATTCCCTACGACAGCCCTCAGGGCTTGGCGGGATCCTGTCCGGATGGTCAAGGCTCGCGCGTTTCGACCGACCGAGGTTCACGCTGCGCACGGCCACGGTCTATGACGTCTTTCGAATCTCTGTAGGACGGACAAAATAATGGCGAGCGGCGCGGTGCCGGTGGCACAAAGGTCTTGTCATGAATCAGAACGCCGGCCTTGGCGAGAGACGTCAGGTTGACTGGCATGCCTCGATGCGCTCTGTGCTTCCACTGTCCGGACAGGTCGGGGAGGCTGTCCTCGACGGCCGAGCCGGAGCCCAGCCCTCGCCGGTGGCTGCCGGAGCGACGTCCCGCTTCAGCGGGTGGTACCGCCCGCAGACGCTTGACGGTGTGAACGCGGTGCAGCAGCGCGGTGAATCGAACCTGCGCGTCCCGCTCAGCTCTGGAAGCAATGGGGGTAGACCCACGACGGCGACTCGGACTCCGCTAGCGTTGTGATCAGGGCTTCGCGGTCCAGGTCTTGAGGTGACGGTGACGGGGACAGGAATCATCCATCGGAATGGAGGACTGGGGAGATGACCACGGCGAAAGAGATGAACATGTCGAAGCGTGGCGGACATCTCTACATGCAGACGAACGAGATCCGGAACGCCATCATTCACTATCAGTGGGCTCCGAGCGGCACGCTGACCGAGGTGGAACGTATTCCCACGGGCGGTTCCGGGTCCGGGGTGTTCAAGCCGATCAGCGGCCAGGAGAGCGCACCGAACGCCTTCGAGGGCGCGGGCAGTGTCATCCTCACGGCGGATCGACGACTTCTTTTTACCACCAATGGCGGCGACAATTCGGTCTCGAGCTTTAGTGTGGAGAAGGACGGCGGGCTCGCACCGCTCGACGTCAAGCGGACGGGAAACCCCGTCGAGGGAAAGAGCGGCACCGCCAAATCACTGGCCTATGCCCCCTCGAAGGGCATCCTTTACGTGCTCCACTCGTTCGGCCCCGACCATGTCCGGCTGATGTCAGTCGATGGCCAAGGCAAGCTCACAGCCCGCCCGGAGCGACACACGGTGAATACGCAAGACAAGACCGACCGTGTGCCGACCATGGCCGTACTCTCGCCCGACGGGAAATTCCTCCTTGTCGGCACCGCGTTCGACCGGCCAATCGCTCACACAGGCCTGTATCCGGACGGCTCACCGATTCTCTGGGTCTCGCAACCAGACGGTACATTCAAGGTGATCGCTTCGAATGCGCCAGATCCGGACGGACTGGTCGTATTCCCCCTGCGAGATGACGGCACGCTTGGCCCAGCCAGGTTCCACGACGGGAAGGCGGGCTCTCCCTTCTACATCGCCTTCCTGAACGGCCAGCCGGATACCTTCGTCATCGGATATGCCGTCGGCGACGGATGCGCCATGGCAACCATCGATGGTCACGGCGAGGTCAACGTCGGCCCGCTCGTGAAGATCGACACGAGCCCGGGCCTGCCGTCTGAGCTGTGCTGGCTCGCCGTCTCCGCGGATGACCGATTCGTGTACGCGACGAACTTCGGTTACAGCTACATCAGCAGTTACCGGATTGACGGCGCCGGGCTCAGCGTCGCCAAGGATCCAGCATGCCCGAAGGTTCCGGGCGATGGCACCGCCAGAGGTCTCAACTCAACCGTCACCAGCGGCCCGAGCGATATCTGGCTGACGCCGGATGGCGCCTATCTCTACCAGATTTATGGGAATGCCTCGAAGCTGGTGGGCTACGCGGCGCAGCCGGACGGTTCGCTCAAGGAGATCACCAGCGTGAAGATCCCGTACAACAGCCCGCAGGGCTTGGCGGGATTCTGATCGGGGCCGGCGGGGGCGCAGATCGCGCCCTCGCCGTCGTGCACATAGGCGGAAGGACAGCGTCATGGCAGAACCGTTCGTCTCGCGAGGATTTCATGGGCGCCGACAGCCCGGGGCGACCGCGGGCCGGATCCCGCCCGGCCAGTACGAAACGCGGAACTTCCCCGTGCTGTCGGCCGGTCCGACGCCGCGCACATCGCTCGCGACGTGGGACTTTACGGTCGTCGGTCCGGGCGGGCAGACGGCACGCTGGACGTGGGATGACTTCCAGGCATTGCCGCACGAGACCGTTACGACCGACATCCATTGCGTCACGAAGTGGTCCAAGTTCGACACGGTCTGGGAGGGCGTTTCCGTGGACACGCTCCTGGAGCAAGCCCTCGCGCGCGGTGTGGAGTTGGGGCCGTACGTGCTCGCCGTGTCCGACGGTGGCTACACGACCAACCTGCCGCTCGCGGACGTCACCCGCGGCAAGGCATGGGTGGCCGTGAAATACGATGGCGCACCGCTCGCGCTCGAGCACGGGGGCCCCGCGCGGCTCCTTGTTCCGCATCTGTACTTCTGGAAAAGCGCGAAGTGGGTCCGGCAGCTCCGTCTCCTAGACCGCGATGAGCCCGGATTCTGGGAGTCGCTCGGCTATCACAACTACGGCGACCCGTGGCGTGAGCAGCGCTACGACGGTGACCGGTGAGGGGTGTCCCGTGCATTTGACTCCACGCGAAGTCGACAAGCTCATCATCTTCAGCGCCGGCGAGCTCGCGAGAAGGCGACGCGCCCGCGGCTTGAAGCTGAATCATCCGGAAGCGGTTGCGCTGATCACCTCTGAACTTCTCGAGCTCATCCGGGACGGCAAGTCCGTCGCCGAGATCATGAGCATCGGGCCGACGATTCTTCCACTCGATGCGGTGATGGAAGGCATCTCTGCGCGCCACGGGACTCCGGCTCGTCACGTTCCCAACCGGGCAACGGACTGCGTCTATACGTCCGGGCATCCAGCGCTCAAGTAGAAGACGGGAGGACCGGTATCGATGAAGGCAGCACGAGTCCTACGATTCGGTCCTCCGAACGTGATCACAATCGACGACCTGCCTCAGCCGGAACCCAGCGCTGAGCAACTGCTGGTTCGCGTCAAGGCGGCAGGGGTGGGCGATTGGGACGCCCTCATCCGTGAGGGCAAGGTGGAACTCCAACGCTTGCCTCTGATTCTCGGTTCCGAGCTCTCAGGAATCATCGAAGGCACCGGAGCGGACGTTTCGGGATTCAAGCTCGGCGACGAAGTCTACGGAGCCA
>JBKOVG010000375.1:0-8229 GCA_046723845.1 Candidatus Methylomirabilota bacterium
GGGCGGTCGGACTATCCGAACCAGGTCAACAACGTGCTCGGCTTCCCGTTCATCTTCCGCGGTGCGCTCGATGTGCGCGCCCGGGCGATCAACCAAGAGATGATGGTCGCCGCCACGCGGGCGCTCGCCGATCTGACGAAAGAGGACGTGCCGGACTCGGTGCTGCGGGCCTACGGCCTGGACCGCCTGGAGTTCGGCCCGGAGTACTTGATCCCCAAACCGCTCGACCCGCGGGTGCCGCTTCGGGTTGCTCCGGCGGTGGCCGCCGCCGCGATGGCCTCGGGCGTCGCGCGAAACCCCCTCGACCTGGCCAGGTACACCGAGCAGCTCGCGAACCGGCTGACCCGGGGCCGTGAGGTGATGAGCGTCGTGACCCGCAAGGCGCAGACGGCGCCCAAGCGGGTGGTCTTCTCCGAGGGCGAGGAACGCAAGATCATCCTGGCGGCAGCCCGGATCCAGCAGGAACAGATCGGGGTGCCGATCCTGCTCGGGCGCGAGGCCGTCATCCAATCCGCGATGAAAGATCTGCGGGTCGCGGTGCCCGTCGAGATCGTCGATCCTGCGACCTCCGAGCGGGTCGACGCCTATGCCGCCGCACTGCACGAACGGCGGCAGCGGAAGGGGATTACCCTGCGAGAGGCGTTTTCGTTGCTCGGCCAGCCGAACTACTTCGGCGCCGTGATGGTGCAGGCCGGCGACGCCGATGCGTTCGTCGCCGGGCTGACCTACCACTATCCCGACGTTATCCGTCCCGCTCTGCAAGTGATCGGATCGGCACCCGACGTGTCGCGCGTGGCCGGCCTGTACGTCATGATCACTGAGGACGGGCGGGCCGTCGTCCTCACCGATCCGACGGTGAACTTCGACCCCACGCCCGACGAGCTGGCCGACATCGCCATCATGGCCGCCGACCGGGCACGCGCCTTCGGGCTCGAGCCACGGGTGGCGCTGCTGTCTTTTTCCAATTTCGGCTCGACCAGCCACCCTCGTTCGGCGAAGATGGCCGCCGCTACGAAGCTGGTGAACGCGCGGCGTCCCGAGCTGATGGTCGACGGCGAAATGATGGCCGACGTCGCGCTGTCGCCCGCGCTGCGCGACGACGACTACTCCTTCTCAGACCTGGTGGGCGAGGCGAACGTGCTGGTGTTCCCAAGCCTGGAAGCGGCGAACGTGGCGTACAAGCTACTGCAGCACCTCGGCGGCGCCGTCGCGATCGGGCCGATCCTGGTCGGCATGGCCAAGCCGGTGCACGTGCTCAGCCGCGGCGCCGACGTAAGCGACATCGCGAACATCGCCGCGATCGCCGTCGTCGATGCCCAGGACGCCGCCCAGCCAGCCGCCACATGACGTTCGTGCGCCGCGCCGGCGCCCTCGGCGTGAGGGTTCCGCTTCGCGATCTGATCGACCCCGGACAGCCACGGCTGCCGGCTCTTGACGATCTGCTGGGTGCCCAGTGCCCACCGGGTTACGGGGCACGGCGATCTCCACATGGCCCCTGGCCTCGGTCAGCACCGACCTCGACCGGCGCGCTGGTCGACCGGACCGGCGCGGCCGCCGACATCTCGCTCATGTGGACTCCCGGGGCGGTAGCTCATAGCTGAGCAGCATGAGGTTGCGGGGCCGGCCAAGGTAGTCGATCGCATAGTTGTCCAGCAGCCCCTCGCAACGGAAGCCAAGCCGCACGAAGACGTGCTGTGCGCTGTAGTGTTCCTCGACAACCTCGACGATCAGCTTGCGCAGCGACAGCTCGCGACCCGTGTCGAGAACAGCTTCTGCGAGGGCCGTGCCGATCCCTCGGCGCCGGTAGTCCGCGCGCACCACCAGCGCGATGTCGCCGACGTGCCGTTTCCAGCCGGGCAGTTGGCGGACGTTGGCGTATCCGACGATCTCGTGGCCGACGACGGCGACGAACTGGCGCCAGTTGCGCGCCTCGACGGCGTTGATCAGCCGCACAATGGTCGAATCGGTCTGTAGGTCGATATCGAGGTAGAGCCAGTCGTCCTTGGCGAGTGCGGTACCAAACGCGAGCAGCGCCGGCAAGTCGTCCTCGACTAGCTTCCGGATTACCGGCTGGACGGGCGCCGGCTCGACGACGTCTCGAATCCTGCGACCGGGCTGATCGCTCATGAGGTTCCGATCTGGTTGCGGGCGATGGCCGTCTGCAGAGCGCTGCAGATCCGGTCGGCCACGTCACGTGGTTCATCGGTGCCGTCAATCTCGAGGACCGTGCTCCGGTCGCGGTAGTAGGCGGCGAGCGGGCGTGTCTGCTGCTCGTACACGTCGAGGCGGTGCCGCGCGGTCGCCATGTTGTCGTCGCTGCGCGTATGCAGGTCGCCCCCGCATAGGTCGCAAACCGCCTCGACGCGGGTCGGCGAGTAGAAGACGTTGTACGGCGACTGGCAGATAAGGCAGGTCTGCCGGCCGACGATCCGCCGCAGCAGCGTCTGCGGCGGTGCCGTCAGCAGCACGACGGCGTCGATGTGCCGTCCGGTGGGCGTGAGCTGTGCGGTCAGCTCTCGCGCTTGCGCGAGCGTGCGCGGGAAGCCGTCGAGCAGCGCGCCGCTCGTGCCGTCCTGGCCTAGCATTCGGTCGAGCACCATGTCGATGACAATGCGATCCGGCACCAGCTCGCCGCGGTCGACGAACGCCTTGGCCATCAACCCGAGTTCGGTCTCGTCGCGGATGTTCAGCCGGAACAGATCGCCACTCGCTAGATGGGTGAGGCCGGTTTGCTCGGCCAGCACTGCCGCCTGGGTGCCCTTGCCGGCGCCGGGCGGTCCCATCAACACGATGTCCACAGGGCCCTCCCGCCGCCTTCGGCGATTCGCGCAGTCTCCGCGGTCACCACGGCCGGGCGCCCAGCGTGCAGATGTCCCCGAGTTGCCGCGCCTCGGTCACGTCCCGGCACAGGCGTCGCATGATCTTGCCGGAGCTGGTCCTGAACAGCTCGGAGGTGAACAGCATTCCGTTGGGGCGGGCGAGCTTGCACCGTCCAGTCGAGACGCTGGCGGCGCTGCTGGCACCACCATTCCGGTGGGTCGACCGCCGCGGCGTAGATGCTCACGGCGGCGACCGTCGCCCGCTCGACCGCGTCGGCCGGCGGAGCAAACGAAGCGACCTCGAAGAGGTCCTCGAGGTGCTCCTCCAAGCTGGTGTGGGGACCGGTCATCATGTTCCCCAAGTTCTGGACGCGACCGTGTGACCGGCAAGTGTACGGTCGCGCATCGGCACGGCTTCAGTGTCCAACGGGCCTTTGTCTCGGGCCATTGGGCCCGCGCACCTTCGCATAAGTTCGGACAGGCCCACCGCCAGCCCGGACGAGCGTCAGCCTGGATCGAGTAGACCGTGCCGCCCAGGCACGGTCTACGGCGCGGCAGCTTAGGGACATGCCCAAGGAGGCTGTCTCGTGAGGCAGGCCCTTGAACGAGGCCTGGCATGTTGTCCTTGACGCGCCGCCAGCACGCACACCGGTGGCAGGCGCCACGACGCACCCTGTCGCGAGCGCTTGCGTACCTCTCAGTTTCGGCTCGCCGGCTCGTCAGCGGAGTGAACGCGCCCGCCGAGTGCGGATAGCAACTCCAGATGGACTCGCTCGCGGACGCCTTGTCGCCGCGACGGCCTCCACGGCTAGGAGCGGGCACCCCCGCTAGGGATCGGTGCAGCGGGCTGCTCCGAGAGTCACTCGGCGGTGCCGGTGCCCGGGCGGCCCCTCGAATTGAATACCGACGAGGTGTAACGGACGCTCACCACTCCCTCGTTCGGCTGGCCGTGGGTGTGGGCGCGGCTGATCAACGTCGCCAATCCGACTCGCCCGCACCTGCTCGGCGAGTACAAGATCCTACGGAACACGCCGGCCTTCCAGGGCAGTCCGGGTGACGACCCGGCCACCGAGCAATTCACCAGCTACTCGTCCCACAACCCCACGGTGCTTCGCGATGTGGCCTTCATCGCCTGGCACTCCGGTGGGTTGCACGCGATTGACATCTCCGACTGCGGCGATACCGCGCAAGCAGGCTGGTTTCTCGCCGACGCCACTGACGTCAGTTGCGAGCGAAGATCCAGCGCTGAACGGCGGTCCCAACAAGGTGACGATGTCGAGCTACCCGGTCATCAGCAACGGGCTCATCTACGTCGTCATCGGCAACGGCCTCTACATCCTCCGCTACACGGGTACCAACACCTCATAGGTCGCGGGAATCACCTTCCTCGAGGGCAACTCGAACCTGGGAGACGCGGTCAGGCTCGCCCACAACCGCTGACATACGAGCCCAGCACCAACCCCAGCCGCAGTCGCGCGGCGGGCGCCACTCGTTGCTCCATGACCTTCCCGCGTGATTACCGCTTTGAGACGCCGGTCCTGTGGGAGATCCCGGGTGTCTGCAGTGGCCTGCAGTCGCATTTGCTGGATCAGACGGGTCCCTTGTTGCCCTGGTGAGCCGTAGTTCCACGCACGAACCCCTGCACGACGAGGTCGATGATGCTGTCTGCGATTGGCTTCAAGGCGCACACCGTCGACCAGCCGAACGCGTCCACGTCGGACAGTCCCGCTACGTGCGCGGGTGTTAGGAACGATCCGGCATGGGATGCCGAGCACGGGCTCGGTCGCTGTCCGCCGTTAGCAGCTCGACGGTGTGCTCGGGCGTGGTGGTGTGGCTAGAGCCATGCTTCACCGTTGGCGAGGTCGTCTTCGCCGGGGTGCTGGGTGAGGATCGCTTCGAGCGCGGCGATGATTTTCCCGGTGTCGGCTTTGGTGCGGCGGTAGCTGCCGGGTATGAGGATCATGCCGTAGTGGCCGGCGCCACCGGGGGTGATTGCTTCGTGGTGGAGCAGGCGGAAGTCGCGCACGTTGTTGGTGACCACGGCTCGGTGTTCGGCGCGGGCGAGCGCGAGGACATCGGGGTCGGAGATCGCCTCGCGGTCGGGGTATCCGGCGAGCGGTTGCACGTCGTGTCCGCGCGAGCGCAGTTCGCGGGCGATGGCCGGGCTGAGCATCTCGTCCAGGAGCAGTTTCACCGCCCGAGGGCCGCCTGCCCGGCCTGGTAGGCGGCGTGCGCCTCGGTGGCCTCCTGCTCGTTGGCCTCGATCTGCTGGTCGATCTCGGCGGTGTAGGTGCCGTAGTAGCCGATCGCGGCCTGGACCAGGCCGAGGGGGATCTCCAGGTAGCGCGCCGACGCGGCGGTGTCGCCGCGGTTGTCGCGGACGACCGCGATGACCTCCCACACGTCCTTGCCGGTTCCGACGAGGCGGGCCCGGCGACCGGCCGGGCCGTCGGCGAAGCGGATCAGCGGATGCTCGTCCATGCGCAGGCCTTCCTCGACGTAGCGCTGCGCGAGGGTCCGCGGGGGCAGGTGGACGCGCCGGGCGCGGGCGCCCAGGCGGGTGAGCGTGGCGTCGTTGAGGCGGACGCTCAGCGGCTGGCTCATGTAGCGCATTGTAGTGCGACGTAACACGAGGTGCAACCGTCGGATTCCTGGGGGCTTGACTGGTAGGCGGCTTCCAGGGCGCGACGCGTGCTGCCGGGCCGTAAACCTCAGCGGCGAGGGTGGTGGCGGCGGCGGCAACGACCGGGCGACCAGTCCCTTCCCGCGGCGCACAAGGTGCCGACGACGCCCCCGCCCTGGCTAGTGTTGATCAGATCCGCGGTCGCCGTGATGCCGATCGTCGCCGCGGCGGGCCTTCCGCCGACATTCACACATGCCGCCGGTCGCGCGACCGCGATGCGGTAGGCGGATACGGGGATGCTGCATGGCAATGCGCGCGTGTCCGCCAGGGCTCCGCGGCGAGATCGCCGTGAATGGGCGCCTGGATAGGTGGCAGATCTGCGGCGGCCCGCGGCTATGCGCCGAGCGCCTCGCCTTTGCCTGCCGGGATTAGCGCTTCACCGACCGCGCCCAAGGGTCACGACCGCTACCGGTGTCTGTCCGTCTCGCCGATCTCGATACGCACCGGTGCGCTCCCGTGGGTTCCACCCCATGCCATCACCACCACCTTCGCGCGATCGTGAGCACAGACGGGAGGCAGCACTTCGCTGGGCTGCCGCGTGGGCGGCAGGGACTGAACGGCGGGCACGGTTGCATTATGCGATGCCACTCGGGTTGGCAGCGGCAACAAGCCTCGACGATCGGCCTTCGAATACCTGCGAACCACCGCAAATCACTGCGGCTTCGGAGGCTTGGATGTCGGCACTTCGTACGCCTGATCG
Organism: Candidatus Methylomirabilota bacterium; assembly: GCA_046723845.1. Classification (GTDB taxonomy): domain Bacteria; phylum Methylomirabilota; class Methylomirabilia; order Rokubacteriales; family CSP1-6; genus AR37. The sequence continues at coordinate 6,203 of JBKOVG010000375.1, forward strand.
CTTAATGCAACAGTTCCCGCGGAGCGGGGACTGTTGCCACCGGTGCGCCGGCCAGCGTGACTGTCACCGTGGGGGGGTCGGCCAGCGTGTTGTGCACGGTGCAGTGCGAGGCGACGGCAAGCAGCGCGTCGAGACGCTCGGCCGGGATGCCGTCGGGAACCTGGATGTCGACGCGGATGTCGGCGACGCGCGCCGGGCGCGGCTCGAGGGTGTAGTCCGCTGTCACGATCAGCCCGGCGGTTGGCAGGTGGTGCCGGGCTAGGTAGCGGCGCGCGTAGAAGGCCACGCATGAGGCCAGGCTCGCCACGAGCAGCTCGGTCGGCGTCGGTGCGGTGTCCTCGCCGCCGTCGGCGAGGGGCTGGTCGACGGTGAGCATGTGGTCGCGCACTCCGATGGCGAACCGGTCGCCGTTCAGATGCCAGACGGTCATGGTGCCCATGGTCGTCTCCTACGCGGTACGAGCGGTTTGTTGCGCGGCGACCTGACGGTGCACGTCGTCCATGTCGAGGTCGCGGACTGCCCCGATGAGCTGCTCGAGCGCGGCGGCTGGCAGTGCGCCCGGCTGGGAGAACACGAGGACGCCGTCACGGAAGGCCATCAGCGTCGGGATCGACCTGATCTGGGCGGCGGAGGCGAGCTGCTGCTGCGCCTCGGTGTCGACCTTGCCGAAGGTGATGTCGGCATGCTGCTGGCTCGCCGCGTCGAAGACCGGCGCGAACACCCGGCACGGCCCGCACCAGCCGGCCCACCAGTCGACCAACGTGATGCCGTCGCCGGTGACGGTGCTCTCGAACGTGTCCGTGGTCAGATTTACGGTCGCCATTGCTTGCTCACCTCTGCTTGAACGGATACCCCAGTAGGTATCGGGTTGACGGTGCCGCTCGGGTACTTGTTCCTGTCTGGGAGCGGTGCGCGGAGCCGGCGCAAGTACTCGGTGTTCCCGAGCGATTGCAGGCGTCGCCACACGACGCTGGAGGCCGGCGCCTGGCTTGTGTGTGCCGCGATCGCGGCGCGTTGGCGGTCGCGGTCGACGGTGATGACGTAGTCGATCTCGTCTGGCTGGTGGCCGAAGAATGCCGTGCCGCGCTCTGCGTTGAGGGCGACCGCGACGTGGATGGGCAGCGTCCAGCCCAGCACGGGCAGGTCCAGGATGTCGGCGGCCGCGATCGCCGCGGCGGTGGCCGCGACGTGATCGGGGTGGCCGGTCACGCCGGATGGGTCGAATACGAGCAGGGTGTCGGGGCGGGTGTCGCGGGCGGCGTCGACGATCTCGCCGGCGAGCTGGGTGCGGCATACCGAGGCGAGCGCCCCGTCCGCGTGGTGCAGCAGCGTGGTGGTCGTGACGCCGAGTGCGGCCGCGGCCGTCGCGAACTCCTCAGCGCGGATGCGGTACAGGTCGCCCTCGACGCCATGCACCGTGGACAGCTCTCCGTGCGTGAGGCACAGCACTGCCGCGCGGGCGCCGGCGTCGACGCACGCGGCGAGCACGGCACCCAGCCCGAACGACTCGTCGTCGGGATGCGCGACCACGGCCAGCACGCCGCCCCAGCGCGGAAATCGGCCGGGGCGACCATCCATCATCGCGGGTGTCATGTCAGCCGAGCGCCAGGAACAGCTTCTCCAGCTGCTCGGTGCTCGCCCCGCCGTGGCTGCCCGTCTCGTCGCGGCAGCGCTGCAACCCGTCGGCCACCAACCGGAAGCCGACGCGGTGCAGGGCATGCGTGACCGCGGCGAGCAGGGTGAGGACCTCGGTGGTATCCCGGCCGTCCTCGATCATGTGGATCAAACCGCCGAGCTGCCCGTGCACCCGGCGCAGCCGGTCGAGCGCGTCATCGCGCTCGGTCCGCATGATCTCCATGTCTGGCCGCCTCGGTTCAGATGAACAGCAGTTGGGCGCCTTCGGTCTTCTCGATGAAATCGGCGGCGCTGATGATGCCCTCGACCTCCTCATACAGGTCGTCCTCGTCGAGGTGGTTCATGTCCGCGGACATCCGGCAGGCCCACAGGTGGCCGCCGGAGGCGACGAT